>JAZRZG010000177.1:0-12063 GCA_045601305.1 Synergistaceae bacterium | reverse complement strand
AACGCGGGCTTCGGCGCGTTGGCGCTGCTTGCGCTTGCAGGGTTTGCGCTTCGGAAAAGCAAATAAGAAATATGAAAAGAGCGGTTGTCGGCGAAAAGCTGACAAATCTTTAAGAAACCAAA
This sequence comes from Synergistaceae bacterium, assembly GCA_045601305.1. GTDB lineage: Bacteria > Synergistota > Synergistia > Synergistales > Synergistaceae > Equadaptatus. Next base: position 11,941 of record JAZRZG010000177.1, on the reverse strand, counting down.
AATCTCCGTCTTTCCGTGCTTAATCCTAACGGATTTTCGCAGAAAGACGGAGATTGCAGGTTTGAATCAAAAATTTTCAAAAATTCCTTAACAGTTTCTTTCAAAATTTCCTTATATTTCTATTGACGCGAAAAAAATCTATGCTAAAATATCTTCTTGCATCATTCTATATCATAGGCGTTCTGTGCGCCTAAATTTTTGTTGGGGAGGCTGCTCCCATGCAGGAAAATGCAACATCATTGGGAAATGCGTTCGAAAGACGCATTAAGTTCGGAAAAGAAGCCGAAGCGGTAAGAGCCGGTATGCGCAAGCCGACTGAACTTCCGGATCTTGTGGAAGTTCAGCGCAACTCATATCAGTGGTTCTTTCAGGCAAATGTAAAACCTGAGAAAAGAAAATCTCAGGGGATACAGGAGCTTTTCGACGAGATTTTTCCGATAACAAGCTATGACGGTTCCTTTGCGCTGGAATTCGTCAAATATGCGGTTGAGCCTGTTTCAACAAGTCTTGATGAGGCTCGCAGCAGGGACCTTACATGGTCGAGACCGCTGCGTGCGACGATCAGGCTGAGAAACGACAAGACTCAGGAAATCAAGGAAGAGGATATTTTCATAGGGGACTTCCCTGCCATGACTGACAGGGGAACCTTCATTATCAACGGAACGGAACGTGTTGTTGTCAATCAGCTGGCACGTTCTGCAGGTATTTATTACAATCAGGATATTTCTATCCCGGGACAGGAAACTTACGGCGCGAAGCTTATTCCCGACCGCGGCGCATGGATGGAATTTGAACTTGCTCCCGACGGTCAGATTACGGTAAAAATCGACAACCGTAAAAAGGTTTCCATTGCCACAATGCTTCGTGTTTACGGAGTGTCTGAAACAGATGACATTCTTGCGCTGTTTGACGCGCGGGCTGAGGAAAAGGATATTGTCAATGATGATGTTATGGGCATGCTTCTTGCGGAAGACATTGAACTCACGGTTGACGATTCCGCGGTACAGCTTGCCAAGAACACGAGAATCACAAAGGAAAGTATTGACGCGCTTCTCAAATCAAACAGAAAGACGGTTAAAATTTGGGACGTTGACCCTGCCATTACCGCAACCATCGAACATGACAGATCTTCATCGCATGACGAGGCTGCCATGGAAATGTTCAAAGCGCTTCGTCCGAATGAACCGGCGCGCATGGAAAACGCCATTGAATACGTCAACGGCATTTTCAAAGACCCTCGCCGTTTCAGTCTCGGCCGCGTAGGGCGCTACAAAATCAACAAACGTCTCGGACTGAAAATTGACGAAGACGAAAGGCTGCTCACGGTAGAAGACATCACGGCATTTATCAAAGGTCTTATCAGGCTCCGCGACAACGAAGAGCATACAGACGACATTGACCATCTCGGCAACCGCCGTGTGCGTGCTGTCGGCGAACTGCTCCAGAATCAGGTTCGTATTGGTATGCTTCGTATGGAAAGAATTGCCCGCGAGCGTATGACGACAATTGCTGACCTTGCTTCCGCAATGGCGAAGGATCTTGTCAACGTGCGTCCGATTTCAGCAGCTCTTCGTGAATTCTTCGGTTCCGGTCAGCTTTCGCAGTTTATGGACCAGACAAACCCGCTTGCTGAGCTTACGCACAGACGCCGTCTGTCAGCGTTGGGTCCCGGCGGTATTTCACGCGACAGAGCAGGCTTTGAAGCTCGTGACGTTCATCACACGCACTATGGGCGTATATGCCCGATAGAAACGCCTGAAGGTCCGAATATCGGACTTGTCACGTCACTTGCATCATTCGCGAAGATTAACGAGTACGGCTTCCTTATCTGCCCGCGCAGAAAGGTTGTCAAGGGGCGTGTCACTGACCAGATTGAATATCTGTCAGCAGACGATGAAGACGACTTCTATATCGGCCGCGCAGATATGCCTATCGATGAACAGGGTTACGTTCACCCGCTTCCGGGACAGAACGGCATCTATGTCCGCCACCATGACAACACAATCGAAATTCAGCCGGAAGATCTTGATTATATCGACGTTTCGCCGAAACAGATAGTTTCAATTTCAACTGCGCTTATTCCGTTCCTCGAACATGATGACGCAAACCGCGCGCTCATGGGTTCAAACATGCAGCGTCAGGCTGTGCCTCTTGTGTTCCCGGATTCACCGTTTGTCGGTACGGGTATTGAACACAACATAGCGAAAGACTCCGGCTCCTGCGTTGTTGCGCGCCGTCCGGGCATTGTTTCCTACGTTGACTCCGAAAGAATCGAAATTGACGTTCCGAACGGCACAAAGGCAAAGGAAAAGTTTATCAAGGAGCACGGTGACCTTTTGCAGGACCTCAGCCCCGAAGATTTCCTTGACAACAAGGATATTTACAGAATGCCGAAATTCCGCCGCTCCAACCAGAGCACTGTCATTCATCAGAAACCGATAGTTGCTCACGGACAGCAGATTGAAGCCGGTGAAGTCATAGCGGATGGACAGGCATGCCAGAACGGCGAACTTGCGCTTGGCCGCAACGTGCTGGTAGCCTTTGTTTCATGGGAAGGCTATAACTTTGAAGATGCCATACTGCTCAACAGGCGCCTTGTGAAAGAAGATTACTATACCTCAATTCATATTGAAGAGTATGAAATTGAGTCACGCGACACAAAACTTGGTCCCGAAGAAATCACGCGCGATATTCCGAATGTCGGCGAAGATGCCCTGAAAAACCTTGACGAAGAAGGCATTGTCCGTATTGGTGCAAAGGTCAAAGCTGGAGACATTCTCGTAGGCAAAGTCACACCGAAAGGCGAGTCCGACCAGTCGCCGGAAGAAAAACTTCTCCGCGCGATTTTCGGCGAAAAGGCGCGTGAAGTGCGCGACACATCGCTTCGCGTACCTCACGGCGAATACGGGACAGTCGTTGACATCAAACGCCTTGACAGAGAGACACACGCAGAAGACCTTGCACCTGGCGTAAGTCAGGTTATCAAGGTCTATGTTGCCCAGTTCCGCAAAATTACGGAAGGCGACAAAATGGCAGGCCGCCACGGCAACAAAGGCTGCGTTTCAAGAATTATGGCAGAAGAAGATATGCCGTATCTCTCAGACGGTACTCCGGTTGACGTGGTTCTCAACCCGTTGGGCGTTCCCAGCCGAATGAACCTCGGACAGGTTTTGGAAACAATGCTTGGCTTTGTCGCAAGAGAAAACGGCTGGAAAACAACAACGCCGGTTTTCGACTCTGCAACAGGAGAAGAAATCAGAGAGCTTCTTGACAACGTCAAAAAGACACACTATCCGGAGCTTCGCGAAGACAGCAAAATTACGCTCTACGACGGACGTACCGGTGAGCCTATGGCAAACAGAGTTACGGTAGGCGTTATGTACATGCTGAAACTCATTCACCTTGTTGATGACAAGATCCACGCGCGTTCAATAGGACCGTACAGCCTTATCACGCAGCAGCCTCTCGGCGGCAAGACACAGTTCGGCGGACAGCGTTTCGGAGAAATGGAAGTTTGGGCGCTTGAAGGCTACGGCGCATCACACGTGCTTCAGGAAATGCTCACGATCAAATCCGATGATATTCGCGGACGACTCAAAACCTACGAGAAGATTGTCAAGGGTGAAAACCTCTCAAAACCGGGCGTTCCGGAAAGTTTCAGAGTTCTTATCAAAGAGCTTCAGGGACTTGGGCTTGACGTTGAAATCAAATATTCAGACGGCAGCTTCGGCGAACTGGTTATCAACAGCGACGAAGAAGACGAAAGAGGTTACAAACACGTTTCAATGAAGCCTGACGCGGGCATTGACTCAATTGACGTATTCGGCGCAGAAACAGAAAACCGCACGACAGACCTTATCTTTGACAACAATTCTGACGAATTTGACGGAATTCACGTTACGGACGAGGAAATAGAAGCTGAAGTTCTTACTGCCGAAAGCACAGGCAAGGAACTTTTTGAAAGCGAAGATTCAGATCAGGGGGAGGACGAATAAATGACTGACGCAACCAACCGTGAAATAGTCGGCGTACGCATTAAACTTTCTTCACCGGAAAGAATCAGAGAGCTTTCCAAGGGCGAAGTCAAAAAACCGGAAACGATTAACTACAGAACTCTCCGTCCCGAAAAGGAAGGTTTGTTCTGCGAACGCATTTTCGGACCCACAAAGAGCTACGAATGTGCCTGCGGGAAATACAAACGCAGCGGTCCTAAATTCCGCGGAGTTATATGTGACAAATGCGGTGTTGAAGTTACCGACAACCGTGTCCGCCGTGAGCGCATGGGACATATCGAGCTTGCTGCTCCTGTGGTGCATATTTGGTATCTGCGCGGCATACCGAGCCGTCTCAGTCTTCTTATCGGCGCTTCTACAAAAGACCTTGAAAAAGTCGTCTATTTTGCGCCGTCACGCCGCAGAGAACGTTCCTACAAGGTTATGGACGCAGGAATACTTACATCCATAAAAGGAAGTCTCATCGCGCAGACAGAAGAAAGAGTACACCGCCATTATGACCCGCAGTTCAAGGCAGAGCCTGCGTACAGAATCAGCAAGGTAGAAGAATTCCCGCTCAATGAAGGTGATCTTCTTGCCAAGGACAAATATGACAAATACAAAAAAGAATTCGGCAATGAATTTACGGCAGAGCCTGCTTTCTACATCTTCAAAAAAGGCAACGAGGGCGCGCGCGAAGCCGTAACGGAAGAAACGGCAAAAGCAAAAAAGAAAGAAGACAAGAAACTTATCTCGGAACCTGCGATGTTCGGCAGCCAGGAGGCATACATAGTCACCTCGGCGATGCATCTTCCGTTTGCCAAAGGCGACATTCTTTCCGAATCAGAATCAAAGCGCCTCAACGAGGAATATCCGAAACGCTTTACGGCACAGGAAGAAACAATGACAATCGAAGACCCGTGCTATCTTGTCATAGACCCCGGCAAATCTGCTTATCAGCGCGCGTCAGTTATCATTGACCGTGAAGCAAAAGCCTGCAGAAACTATGACAAAACTTTTGAAGCCGGAATTGGCGCAGAAGGAATATTCACGCTGCTGAAAAGAATAGACATCAAAGTTCTTGCCGAGCAGCTTCGTGAAGAAATCGCGGAAAGCACCGGACAGAAAAAACGCAAACTTGTCAAACGTCTTCAAGTTGCAGACGATTTCCTCAAGAGCGACAGCAAACCTGAATGGATGGTACTGTCAGTGCTTCCTGTTATTCCGCCTGATCTCCGTCCCATGGTTCAGCTCGACGGCGGACGTTTCGCGACCTCTGACCTTAACGACCTGTATCGCAGAGTTATCAACAGAAACAACCGTCTGCGCAGACTCCAGGAGCTGCATGCCCCTGAGATTATCGTACGCAACGAAAAGAGAATGCTGCAGGAATCCGTTGACGCGCTTATCGACAACGGCCGCAGAGGCAAAGCGGTTCTCGGCGCAGGCAACCGTCCGCTGAAATCGCTTACGGACCTTCTGCGCGGCAAAAAAGGACGCTTCCGCCAGAACCTTCTCGGTAAACGTGTTGACTACTCAGGACGTTCAGTCATCGTTATTGGTCCGCACCTCAAAATATACCAGTGCGGTGTTCCGAAAGAAATGGCGCTTGAACTCTTCAAGCCGTTCGTTATGCACAAGATTGTCGAGCTTCAGCTCGCTCCGAATGTAAAATCAGCCCGCCGCTTCATAGACAAAGGTCGTGAGGAAGTGTGGGCGCTGCTTGAAGAAATCATCAAAGACCATCCGGTCATGCTCAACCGCGCGCCGACACTTCACAGACTCGGTATTCAGGCGTTTGAGCCGGTACTTGTCGAAGGCAAGGCGCTTCGTCTGCACCCGCTTGTCTGTACTGCGTTTAACGCGGACTTTGACGGTGACCAGATGGCTATCCACGTTCCGCTTTCACTGGAAGCACAGACAGAAGCGAGAGTTCTCATGCTCTCGTCAAACAACCTGCTTTCGCCTGCAAGCGGCAAGCCGGTTGTAGTGCCTACGCAGGACATGATACTCGGTATGTTCTATATCACGACAATGCTTGACGGACAAAAAGGCGAAGGCATGTACTTCAACGAACTTGATGACGTGCTGGCAGCCCTTGACCATGAGCTTGTTACGGTACATTCAAAGATTTTCCTCAAAAAACTTCCGAACTGGAAGACTGAGGCAGTCAACGAAAAAGGCGAGCCGGATGCCGAAGGCAAATGGATTCTTACCTGCCCGGGCCGCGCGCTGTTTAACACAACGCTGCACAGAGACATACGTTTTGTTAACAAACGCATGAACAAAAAGAGTATGGCAAAGCTTCTTGATGATGCTTACGATCAGGTGGGGCAGGCAGCAATGGTCAGAATGCTTGACCAGATCAAATCACTCGGTTACCACTGGTCAACAATGTCAGGCATAAGCCTTGGTGTTGGAGACATCATAATCCCGCCGGCGAAGAAAGAGATTGTTGACAGCACGATGGAGAAAGACAATGTATTGACCGACAACTATAGTATGGGTATTCTTACGGAAGACGAATATCTCCGCGAAAAAGATATCCTTTGGTCAGAAGCAGGCGGAAGAATTTCCGACCAGATAATGGACGGGCTTGACGCGACCAACTCGCTTCGCATAATGGTTGACTCAGGCGCGCGTGGTTCCCGCGGACAGGTTGCGCAGATGGCAGGTATCCGAGGTCTTATGGCAGACCCGTCAGGCAGAATCATAGGCTACCCGATTACAGCCAACTTTGTTGAAGGGCTGAACACGCTCCAGTACTTCATTTCAACACACGGAGCCCGTAAAGGTCTCGCCGACACAGCACTGCGTACGGCAAAATCAGGTTATCTCACACGCCGCCTTGTTGATGTGGCGCAGGATCTTATCATCAGCGAAGAAGACTGCGGTACTCACGAAGGCTTTGAAATTCGTCCGCTGCGCCAGCAGGACGGCAAGATTATGATTACAATGTCAGAACGCCTTGCCGGAAGAATCAGCCTTGAACAAGTCAAAGACCCGAATACAGGCGAAGTGCTGCTTGAAAGAAACGAAGAAATCACAAACGAAAAAGCGAAAGACATTGAAGAACGCGGCATAGAATCGGTGTGGGTCAGAAGCCCGCTTACCTGCGGCTGCAAAAACGGTATCTGCCGCACATGCTACGGAAGAGACCTCAGCACCCGCCGCCAGGTATCCATCGGAGAATCTGTCGGAGTCGTTGCCGCGCAGTCAATCGGCGAACCCGGTACGCAGCTTACGCTTCGAACCTTCCACACCGGCGGTGTTCACACAAACGAAGACATCACGCAGGGTCTGCCGCGTATTGAACAACTCTTTGAAGTCAGACGCCCCAAGAAAGTTGCGATCCTTGCGGAAGTTGACGGAGAACTTTCAGAAATCAGGGTCGGAGAAGGCAAACGCAAGCTCATCTTCACAGTTGAAAACGAAGAAACAGGCGAAGAAGAGAAAATTGCATTCAATATTCCGCTTTCGCAAAATCTCAGCAGCGGCATAGTCGAAGGCTGCCAAGTCACAAGAGGCATGCAGCTCACGGAAGGCTACGTTGATCCTCAGCAGCTTCTTGAAGTAGAAGGACTTGAAGCGGTACAGCACTATCTGCTGGACGGAATACAAGACGTTTATCGGTCGCAAGGCGTTACGATCAACGACAAGCATATTGAAACTATTCTCCGCAAAGTTGCTCCGATTAACAGAGTGCGCGTTGTTGAAGAAGGCGACAGTTCGTTTGTTTCAGGAGAACTCGTATGGAAAGACGTTCTGCTTGAAGCCGTTGACAAGATTGCCGCAAACAACGAAATTTCTCTTGACCAGTCTGTAGAGTTCCTTGAGAAGTTTGAAATCAGACAGCTTCCCGCAGAATACCAGCAGCCCGGCAAAGGCAAGAAAAAAGCGCCTAAAGTGGATCGTGCGGAGCTTGCCGATATGCTTAAACCCGGAGGAAGCGGCGGTGAGATTATTGTTGCCGATGACGAAAGTGAAATTTTCGTAACACTTGGTGACGCTGCATTCAGGCGTACAGTTGAAGGCCGCGAAATCATACAGGATTTTGAAGACCCAAAGACAGGCGAAATACTTATCACAAAGGGCAGCAAACTCACAGGCAAAGATTTGTCCGCGATTGTTGCGTGTGCTCCGCAGCCTATACGTGTCAGAGACATTGAATTCCTTAACAATGCCATAAACACGCGCTGGCTGGCAGAAGATGTCAAACAAGGCGGCAAAGTTGTACTCAAAGCCGACAGCTGCATTGACGAAACAGCAGTAAAAGTGCTTTGCAACTACGGCATTGAAAGCATTAAACTTTGGAAAAACAATGACCGCATAGATATGAGAGATGTACTGCACGATTATCTCATAGACCTTATCGGCAATCCGCTCACGCAAGCATTTGACGAAGACGGCGAAGTAATTGAAAACCGTTCGCAGACGATAGACGGCGCCATAGTACACGGACTTGTTGACGGAAAAGTTTCCGGCATTGAAACCGAAGGAAAAATCATTACACGCGAAAAAGTCATCAAAACAGCGCTTGCGGCAAAACTCAAGGGCAAAGTTCTGCTCAAAACAGTCAAAGACGCGGACGGTGCCGGCGCGATACTTGCCGGAACAGAAATTACCGCGGAAATTCTTGAAAAGATAGCGGAAATTGCGCCCGAAACAATCATAACCCGCGCGAAACAAGGCGCTATGGATTACAAACAACTTGTCAGCAGAGTTGCGTTTGTGCGCAGACTTCGCGAAATCCCGCAGTGGAAACCGGTTGTACACGGTGTTACAAAAGCGGCGCTTGCCACAGACAGCTTCCTGTCAGCAGCCTCCTTCCAGCAGACAGCGCAGGTACTTGCGTCATCAGCAGTCCGCGGAGACGTTGACGACTTGGCAGGACTCAAAGAAAACGTCATCATAGGACTTCTTATACCGGCAGGTACAGGAATAGAACGTTACAACAAGATAGAAGTAACAGATACGGTCCGACAGCCGGAAGAAGAGAATGCCGAACAGGCAGACGAAGCTGAAACAGCTGAAACAGACGAGTAAAAAAAGTTTATTATTGACGAAGATTTTTGCAAAACTGTAAACTTCTTCCGGAACGATCAAAAAATTATGGCAGAAACCGAGAAAATTGTTGACAAAATCGGTTTCTGCCATTAATATTTATCGGTGCGCCTTTTTTGCATAAAAGGTATGGCTGTGCCGCAGCGGTAGCCTCGACAGTCTGAAAAGCCGGTGTCCAAGCGGTTTTGAAGACTCTCGGCCTTTGCTGAAAAGTGCGGATATGACGGAGAAAAGACATGGTCTCGACCGTCAAGTATATTGTGTGTACTCTGAGTAAGGAGCAGCAGGTTAACCCTCGGGAAAGCCGGTGCAATTCGAAAAATTGCCGCCTGGACTGCCCGAATAACTAAAAAAAACATGAAAAGAAAGGAGGAGATTGTATGCCGACAATAAGCCAGCTCATCCGTACAGGAAGAGAAGAAAAAAGACACCGTTCAAGCTCGCCGGCGCTCCAGAACAACCCGCAGCGCCGCGGTGTATGCACGCGTGTTTACACGGTAACGCCTAAAAAGCCTAACTCCGCTCTTCGTAAAGTCGCACGTGTGCGCCTTACGAACGGTATTGAAGTTACTGCTTACATTCCGGGAGTCGGTCACAACCTTCAGGAACACTCAGTTGTTCTCGTTCGCGGAGGTCGTGTAAAAGACCTTCCGGGTGTACGTTATCACATCATCAGAGGCACACTTGACTGCGGTGGTGTTGAAAACCGTCGTCAGAGCCGCTCGCTCTACGGTGCACGTAGACCGAAGTAATATTAAAGGGAGGAATTTCTAATGTCACGTAAAGGACATATCAGAAAACGCGTTTCACCGCCCGATTCAGTCTATAACAATGCCGTAATGGGAAGATTTATCAGCTGCCTTATGCTTGACGGCAAAAGAAGCGTTGCTGAAAAGATCTTCTACGGAGCACTGAATCTGGCAGCCGGACGCCTCGATCTTAAACCTGAAGAGGTTTTTGAGAAAGCTATGACAAGTGTCGCACCGCTCGTGGAGGTTCGTCCCCGTCGAGTCGGAGGTGCCACGTATCAGGTGCCTGTCGAAGTTACGGCACCTCGCGGACAGGCTCTCGCAACACGCTGGATACTTACATATTCACGCTCACGCAAAGGTATGCCGATGGTGGAAAGACTCGCAAGAGAATTTCAGGATGCCTGCAAAGGTGAGGGCGGCTCAATCAAAAAGAGAGAAGATACACACCGCATGGCTGAAGCAAATAAAGCATTTGCTCACTATCGCTGGTAACAGTAGCAACGCAGTACAACAGTTTTAGTTTTTAAGTTAGGATTTGGTGGTGTTAACGAGATGCAGGGCATCGACTTAAGCAAAGTGCGTAATATAGGAATAGCAGCGCACATAGATGCGGGGAAAACGACAACTACCGAACGCATTCTTTTCTATACGGGCAAAAAGCACAAAATCGGTGAAACTCACGAAGGCAGTGCGACAATGGACTGGATGGAACAGGAACGCGAGCGCGGTATTACGATTACCTCCGCCGCTACAACCTGCTTTTGGAACGATTGCCTTATCAATATAATTGATACACCGGGGCACGTTGATTTTACAGTTGAAGTTGAACGTTCTATGCGAGTTCTTGATGGCGCTGTTTCGGTATTTTGCGCCGTCGGAGGAGTTGAACCGCAGTCAGAAACAGTTTGGCGCCAGGCTGACAAATATCATGTACCGCGTGTGGCATTCGTTAACAAAATGGACAGAGTTGGAGCGGATTTCTTGGCTGTTGTGGACCAGATGAAAAAACGTCTCGGTGCAAAGGCTGTTCCAATTCAGCTTCCTATCGGTGTAGAAGATACGTTCAAGGGAATGGTTGACCTCATTAAGATGAAAGCCATTATCTATGACGATACTCTCGGCACTGAATACCATGTTGCGGAAGTTCCTCCGCAGCTCAAAGATGACGCCGAAATAGCAAGAATGGAAATGATTGAGGCGCTGGCAGATCATGATGACGAGCTTATGAGTCTTTATCTTGACGGACAGGAAGTTCCGGTTGAAATGATTCAAAAAGTTCTTCGCGCAGCCACAACAAAGATGGAGCTTTTCCCCGTCATGTGCGGTTCAGCCTTTAAGAACAAAGGAGTTCAGCCGCTGCTTGACGCAATCGTTGACTATCTGCCCAGCCCGCTCGATATGCCTCCTGTTACAGGCGTCGATCCTGACGACGTAACCATGGAAAAGAGTTTCAAAACGGATATCAGTGAACCGTTTTCGGCGCTTGCCTTCAAGGTTATGGTTGACCCGTTTGTCGGGAGAATCGTTTTCTGCCGCATTTACTCAGGAAACATCGAAAACGGTGTCACGGTATACAATTCAGATACAAGACGTCGCGAACGTGTAGGACGAATCCTTCGTATGCATGCCGACAAGCGCGAAGACATTGACAGCGCGCAGGCAGGACTTATAGTTGCAATACCGGGACTCAAACAGGTCCGCACGGGCGACACTCTTTGCGACGAGAAAGACCCCATACTTCTTGAGAACCTCACGTTCCCTGATCCGGTTATCTCACTTTCGGTTGAACCGATGAGCAAGGCTGACCAGATCAAACTCGCAAAAGGTCTTGAGGCTCTTGCGGAAGAAGACCCGACGTTCAAGGTTGCGCTGAACGAAGAGACGGGGCAGACGCTTATAAGCGGTATGGGAGAACTTCATCTCGACATTATCGTTGACAGACTACGCAGAGAATTTAACGTTGAAGTTAAAGTCGGAGCTCCTCAGGTTGCATACAAAGAAACAATCCGCAAACCGGCAAGAGCAGAAGGCAAATTTGTCCGTCAGTCAGGCGGCAAAGGACAGTACGGAGACGTTGTTCTCGAAATCGAACCGCTCGAAGGCGGAGTCGGGTTCGAATGGGAGGACAGAATC
>JAZRZG010000176.1:0-4167 GCA_045601305.1 Synergistaceae bacterium | reverse complement strand
ACCGCTTTCTTCTGCTGCTCAAGTCCTTTGTCCATCGCAATTCCGTGCGCTATGCAGTGGCAGTAGGCGATAACAAGCGACGGACCGTTGTAGGCTTCCGCTTCGCGAATGACCTTGATTGCATGCTCAGGATTTGCACCGGGGTTGATACGTCCAACGTAAACATTTCCGTAGGTCATTGCCATAAGGGCGAGGTCTTTCTTGCCCATTGCTTTGCCGGCAGCTGCGAATTTCGCGATGGCGCCGCGAGGCGTTGATTTTGACATCTGACCGCCGGTGTTGGAGTAAACTTCTGTGTCAAGCACAAGGATATTGACATTTCTGCCTTGCGCGATAACGTGGTCAAGTCCGCCGTAACCGATGTCGTATGCCCAGCCGTCGCCGCCGATATTCCATATCGTTTTGCGGACAAGATTGTCAGCCAGCGTAAGCATTTCCTGTGACTGATTCGTGCCGATTGCTTTGAGTTTTTCCTTGAGCTCTGCGACCTTTGCTTCAACAGCCTGAATTTCTTCTTCCGTTCCCTGCGGCGCGTCAAGAATTGCATCTACAAGCTCTTTGCCGACTTCGGGTTCAAGTTTCTGCAGAAGTTCTGAGGCATATTCAGCGTGCTTGTCAAGCGTAAGTCTGAAGCCGAGACCAAATTCAGCGCCGTCTTCAAACAGAGAGTTCGCCCATGCAGGTCCTCTGCCTTCGTTGTTCTTTGCCCACGGTGTTGTCGGGAGGTTGCCGCCGTAAATTGAGCTGCAGCCTGTGGCGTTAGCTATAAACGCGCGTTCGCCGAACAGCGCTGAAATGAGTTTGACGTAAGCCGTTTCACCGCAGCCTGCGCAGGCGCCTGAGAATTCAAAGAGCGGACGGAGAAGCTGAACGTCTTTGACTGTGTCGAGGTTAAGCTGCTTTCTGTCAACGTCGGGCAGATCCATGAAGAAATTCCAGTTGTCATGCTCTGCTTCGCGAAGCGGACGCTGCGGCGCCATTTTAAGCGTTCCCTTGACAGCCGCGAGCGGGCAGGTGTTGACACAGACTCCGCAGCCTGTGCAGTCTTCCGCCGCAACCTGAATTGTAAATTTCTTGCCTTCAAATGCCTTCCAGCTGCCTATAGGTTTAACATCGGCTGATTTGAAGGTTGCCGGTGCGTCCGCAAGTTTGTCCGCATCGTAAACCTTGGCGCGGATTGCGGCGTGCGGGCAGACAAGCGAGCATTTACCGCACTGGATACATGCCGTCGGATCCCATACAGGAACGTCAACGGCAATGTTGCGTTTTTCATACTGCGTTGTCGCGCTCGGATATGTACCGTCAGCCGGCATTACCGAAACAGGCAGATCGTCGCCTTTAAGAACCATCATCGGCGCAAGAACCTTTTTGACAAATTCCGGCGCGTCCTCTGTTACAGGGGCTTTGAGATCAAAATTGCTCGTTGCCTGTGCGGGAATCTTGACCTCGTAAAGATTTTTGACTGCTTCGTCAACAGCGTTGATGTTCTTGTCAACGATAGCCTGACCCTTCGGCAGATAAGTTTTGACTATTGAAGCCTTGATCGCTTCAATCGCCTGATCCTGCGGAAGAATGCCGCTGATTGCGAAGAAGCAGGTCTGGAGGATTGTGTTTGTACGGCGTCCCATGCCGGTCGCTTTTGCAATCGTTGTAGCGTCGATGACATAGAATTTGAGTTTTTTGTCAATTATATGCTTCTGCGCTGTAAGCGGGAGATGATCCCACACTTCTTCGGCGCTGTACGGGCTGTCAAGAAGGAACGTACCGCCCTCTGCCGCTGACGCGAGAACGTCAAGTTTTTCCATGTATTCAAATACATGGCAGGCAACGAAATTCGCCTTGTTGATGAGATAGCTGGCGTAAATCGGGTCCGGACCGAAACGGAGATGGCTGACCGTGATACCGCCTGACTTTTTGGAGTCGTAGGCATAGTAACCCTGCGCGTAGAGATCTGTTTCGCCGCCGATGATTTTGATGGAGTTCTTGTTGGCGCCGACAGTTCCGTCTGCGCCGATACCGAAGAAGAGGCAGCGCGTGCATTTCGGATTTTCAGTGTCAAAATTCGGGTCGTAGTCAATGTTTGAGTAATTTACATCATCGTTGATACCGACCGTGAAACTGTCCTTCGGCATCGGCTTGGTAAGTTCGTCGAACACACCCTTGACCATTGCAGGGGTAAATTCCTTTGAGCCGAGACCGTAGCGGCCGCCGATAACCTTAATGTCCTTGCCGGAAAGAGCCGTGCGGACGTCGAAGCAGAGAGCTTCGCAGATTTCCGCAGGGTCTTTGCAGCGATCGAGAACCGCGACTGCCTTTGTTGTTGCCGGCAGTGCCGTGATAAAACGGCTGACGTCGAACGGACGGAAGAGATGTACGCAGATGACACCGACCTTTTCGCCCATTTCGGTAAGCCTTTCGACCGCTTCGCGCGCGACATTGGCGCCTGAACCCATAATGACGATAACTCTGTCGGCATCCTTCGCTCCGTAGTAGTCAAAGATGTGATACTGTCTGCCGACCTGCTTGGCAAACTTGTCCATAGCCTTCTGAACAATGTCAGGAACAGCTTTGTAATATTTCGTGCAGGCTTCTCTTGACTGGAAGAAGGAGTCTGTATTCTGAGCCGTGCCGCGGATGAACGGCGCTTCCGGCGTAAGTCTGCGCAAACGGTGCGCACGGACGAGATCATCGTCGATAAGCGCGCGCATATCGTCATAATCAAGCTGTTCAATTTTCATTTCCTCGTGGCTTGTGCGGAAACCGTCGAAGAAATGGAGGAACGGAACACGCGCTTCAAGCGTTGCAGCCTGAGCGATAAGCTCCATATCCATAACTTCCTGAACAGAAGCTGAAGAAAGCAGCGCCCAGCCGGTATTTTTGACAGCCATAATGTCTGAATGGTCGCCGAAAATTGAAAGAGCGTGAGTCGCAATCGTACGAGCCGTAACATTCATAACCGTTGACGTAAGTTCGCCCGCGATTTTGAACATATTCGGAATCATAAGAAGAAGCCCCTGCGACGCCGTGAACGTTGTGCAAAGAGCGCCTCTCTGAAGCGCGCCGTGGTAAGCGCCTGACGCGCCGGCTTCGCTCTGCATTTCCTGAACGAGAGGCACCGTACCCCAAATGTTCGGACGCTTTGCCGCTGACCACGTATCTGACCACTCAGCCATCGGTGATGACGGAGTAATCGGATAGATTGAAATAACCTCGTTAACCGCGTGGGCTACGAACGCAGCGGCTTCGTTACCGTCAACCGTTACCCACTTTCTCTGCTTGTCAACCATAAAAAACCCTCCAATATATTGAAAATATAGAACCTTCTGCAAAAAGACCTCGTGCATGCCACAACAAAAATACAGGCACAAGACCCTTCACGGTTATTATAACATCAAATTGCTCAGTTGAAGATATTACATATTAAAAAATTCAGCCAAAAAATTACCCCCGCAGCGACAAAAATTTGTAACAAGTTTTGAAACAGCGCATAAAACTCTTGTCAAACTAAACCAAAGCGGAAGGGAATTTCCCTTCCGCAAATTTGACCGTTACAACATTCCTGCGCTGCTTCTTAATAAGTTTTGTGAAACAAACAACGGCTTGACCTCAAGCCGTTGTTTGTTTAGCGATTAGCTGTTAGTTTATTGCTGCTTAATGCTTATTTCTTACCGCTGTTAAACTCGTACCACACATACAGGCAGCAGATTTATTTCATACTTCTTATTTGCTTTTCCGCAGTGCGAAGTGCGAGGTGCTAAGTGCGAGGTGCGAGGTGCGAATTACTTCCCGAACTCATACCACGCGTTCAGGTGCGCGCCTATGCTGTCACGTTTGCCTGTCGCGCCTGTCAGTCCGAGCTCCACTTTCCACGGGCTGTTTGCTTTATCGTATTTGAAGCCTATTTCCGCTATGCCGCTTCCGCCTTTGAAATCAGGTTCAAGCAGGCTGTATTCGCCCATTCTGCCTTTCGCGACTCCGTCAAATTCGTATTCGTAGGCAAGTCCGCCGTAGAATTTTATGCCTTCTTTGGTTTCTTTGCCGTTGTAACGGAAGCCCGCACGAAGCCTGTGAGAGTTTATGGCGTCAAGGTCAAACTGTTCTCCGTCTATTACCGGACTGTCGCTGTTCTGTCTGTTCCAGAGGTATTTGACGTATGTATCTACGTTG
>JAZRZG010000175.1:0-14406 GCA_045601305.1 Synergistaceae bacterium | reverse complement strand
AGAATCAGGACTTTTCAACGCTTTGGCTGAAATTGCCGAAGGCTGAAACTCAAAAAAGCGCTGAAAGGCTGCTGATTCAAAATTCCGAAGACGGATAAATTCCGGGAGTATGAATAACGGGTGTATAAAAGACGGGGGTATAAAACACGGGAAAAGATTTTTTGACCCGTATTTTTTCGTATTTTTTCTCCCGTTTTCAGCAGGACAGAAAAACAAATTACCAATGACCAAGTACAAATTACCAATTGTGGTGTCCGCTGAAGCGGACTTTGAAAGTTAAAACCGTAATCCCGTGTTTTTTACTAATGACAAGAACGCACCTCGCACATACTGTCGCTAAACGCTCCGTATTCCCTACGGTCATCTGCACTCAGCACTTCGGAAAAACGAAAGCAGCTGACGACTAACGACTGACGACTAACGACAAGAACGCACCTCGCACTTAGCACCTCGCACTTAATTTTAGACCCTTTTCTACTCCCGTCTTCTATACTCCCGTGTTTTATACCCCCGTATTCTATACTCCCGTCTTCTATACTCCCGTGTTTTATACCCCCGTGTTCTGTACTCCCGTTTTTTGTACTCCCGCTTACCTTAAATTTGCAAAGAATGTTTCCAGATATTCGCTGAATTTTTCAAAATTGTTGTCATTAAATCTGCCTGCGGCGGCTTCTTTTTCTGCCCAGCCGGTGAATTTGTCTTGCGGCAGCATCGCTGCCGCCTGCAGTAATGAAAGCTGTTCCGCGTTTATGCGGCAGTCTGCCGCAGCGCATTTTTGGCATAAAAATCCGTCGTGAGACGGCGACGCTTTGTCTAATGCCGCTGAGCAGCGAACGCAGTTTGTAAGCGACGGCGCAATTCCAAGATATTTCAGCAGCCGCCAGGTAAATCTGAATTTCACCGCTTCGGGCAAAATGTCTTCTGCCAGCAAAAGCATGCTGCTCCAAAGCAAGGTCAGCACTTTGTCATTTTCATGTTCGCGATAGATTGTTTTGGAAATCAGCCGGTATAGTTTAACGGCTGCCGCAAGTTTTTTTGGATTGCTGCGTATTGAAAGGAAATCTTCTTTTACTTCCGCGCTTTTAACGTAAAAACGCGAAGGGCTTTTGTACAGTTCGTAGCTTCCCCACGTCATTGGTTCGCCGGCTCCCGCAAAACGGCTTTTAGCGCCTGTCGGGGCTGATACTTGAATAATGCCGTGACCTTTCAGAAAAAGCTGAAGGTACTGCTCGCTTTTTACACCGTCTTTTCTTTTAAGCACGGTGCCGCTTGTGTTGTAATAACCCTGCTTGAGCAGTTCGCTTTCTTTGGCGTCAGGTATCAAAAGCTGTACCCCAGTCGTCTGAGTTCGTCTTCTGATTTTCTCCAGTTTGGTTTTACTTTTACCCAAAGCTGCAGAAAAACGGGATATCCGGCGCGTTCTTCAAGTTCTTTTCGCGCTGCTGAGCCTATTTCTTTGAGTTTTGTCCCCTGTTTGCCGATTATTATTCCTTTTTGTCCGGCGCGGTCAACAACTATGGTTGCCGAAATGCGCGCTGTCTTGAGTTTCGGATATTCGTCCGGCGTTTTGTATTCGTCTATGACTACGGCAACGCTGTGAGGCACTTCTTCATCTGTGTGGTGAAATATTTTTTCGCGTATTATTTCTGCCGCAAGAAATTTTTCGGTGCTGTCCATGAGCATATCAGCCGGATATATTGCTTCCTGCAGCGGCAATACTTTTGCGATTTCTTCTGCCAGTATGTCAAGGTTTTCGCCTGTTAATGCCGATACGCGGACTGTTGCCGCAGGTTTCAGTTCTTTTTCGTATATTTCAGCTGTTTTTTTGTAAAAATCTTCTTTTGCAAGCAGATCTGTTTTGTTGAGTGCCATTATGACCGGTATTTTCATCCGGGACAGCAGTTCTGTAAGCATTTTTTCTTTGGCGCCTATTGTCCTGTCTCCGGCTTCAACGACAAAGCATACTGCATCAACGCACATAAGCGACTCTGTTATTTCATGAATCATAAAGTCGCCGAGAGCGTGTTTTGGCAAATGCATACCGGGGGTATCAACAAATATTATCTGTTTGGCGTTGTCTGTAAGAATGCAGCGGACAGCGTTTCTTGTTGTCTGCGGTTTTGACGATACCGCGGCAACTTTTTCCCGGAGCATTGCGTTGACAAGCGAGGATTTGCCGACATTGGGACGCCCCAGCAGCGCCACAAAACCGCACTTTATTTTCTTGTTTTCGGAGATTGTTGTCATTTGGATAGTTCCTTTACAAATGCAGCTGTAAGTTCGTTCTGCAAAGTCCACATTTCGTTTTTGCGTTCTTCTGTATCATGGTCATAGCCTGTGAGGTGCAATATTGAATGGAAAATTACAAGAGCAAGTTCTTCGTACGGTTCTTTGTTGTTTTCTTTTGCGTTTGAAATTACTGTTTCCGGACAGACTACTATGTCACCGAGCGGCAGCTCTGTCCAGTCTTCAGGCGGCGCGAAATGTCCGTTTTCATCTTCCCAAAGGGGAAAGGAAAGCACGTCAGTAGCTGCAGCTGTATCTCTGTATTTAAAATTCAGCGTCTGCATTTCAGTTTTGTCCAAAAAGTTCAGGGATACTGTAATTTCTTTGGCAGTGTCAGGAATTAACTTAAGCTGCGCAAGTTTTTCCGCTGCAAGTTTTTCTGCCGCAAGGAGAAATTTTGACGTATCTTTAATTTTGAAATCGGACAGCAGGGTATCTGCAATGCAATTAATCTTCATTTTGCGTCTCTTTGTCCGTTTTAACCAATTCGGAAATTTCAGCAACTTCGCGCGAATGGTAAATTGAAGCAAGTACAGAGGTAAAGGTTTCTTTTATTATGTTTAATTCTTTCATTGTAAAATCTACGTTATCAAGCTGCCCTGCTTCTATTTTTGTTTTTACGACGTTGTCAACTGTTTCTTTGAGTTCGTCTTCAGCCGCGAAAGGATTGCTGTGTGTTTTTACCGCGGCTTCAACGGAGTCGGCAAGCATAACAAGCGCGGTTTCCATTGACTGTGGCTTGGGTCCCGGGTAGGTAAACTGAGGGTAAACTGTTTCTTCCTGCATAGCTTGCGCTTTCTTGTAAAAATAGCTCATAACGGTTGTGCCGTGATGTTCGGCAATAAATTTGCAAAGCGCTTTCGGCAGTTTATTCTGTGCTGCTATTTCAAGTCCGTCTTTAACGTGGGATATGATAATCTGCGCTGAAAGCACGGGCAGCAGTTTATCGTGCGGATTTTCGCCGTGCTGCTGGTTTTCGATGAAGTAACGCGGGTTTTTGAGTTTGCCGATGTCGTGATAATAGGCTCCGGCGCGGATAAGCGCGCCGTTCATTCCGAGTCTGTCTGCTGCCGCAAGGGCAAGATGTCCTGTCATCATTGTGTGGTGATATGTCCCGGGCGCTTCAAACTGCAGACGTTTGAGCAGCGGCTGTGTCTGGTCGCACAACTCAAGCAGCCTAAGCGGCGATATAACATCAAACATATTTTCCCAAATGGGCAGCAGCGCAATGACAAGCGTACTCCATATTGCTGAAAACATCAGCAGGTTAATGGTTTGTTTGTAATTTAAGGGCATTCCCGCGCCCCAATTTACGAAGATGTCTATTATGCTGAGTAAAACGCCCAGTATGAAAAGTCTTTTCCAAATTGCCCCTCTGCGGCTTGGAGAATCCAAAAAAAGTATGCGTCCGATACTTGCGGAAAATATAGCAAGCACAAAGCCAAGTGCAACCAGTGTCTGATTGCTGTTAAAGGCAAGGAGAACGCTTATTATGCCGCCTCCGATAATAAGATGATAGGAAAGTGATACAGGCAGAGTGAGGCACAGCCAGCCTGTCATTCCCAGTACTGCCATTGTATAGTCGTTATTCATGCGGGCGAATGCTATTTCAAGCAGCCAGCTGAAAATAAGCACGACAGAGATGTATATCCATTCTGTGGGTGACAGTTTCTGCCGCAGTCCGTTTTCTATCCATATCGGCCACATGCTCCAGACGGCGATTAGAAGCAGAACAAATATTATGTGATTGAGCGGAAACGCCGCGTCTGAATAGCCTTGTGACTGCAGCAGGGCGGCAAGCCGTTCCGTGACGATCTGTCCTTTTTGGACAAGCACTGCCCCGGGCTGAATGTTTCTTACGACAGCAGGTATGTGCGATGCTATATCATCTTTTAGCCGGTCTGTCATTTCATCGTCATGCTGAACGTAGGGGCTGAGAATGGAGTTTAATATCTGAAACGCGACGTTTTTGTCTGCCTGACTTAAGCTGCTGTTTTTCAGCGCATGCCATATCATTGCAGTCTGTTCGTCTGAATTTTCAGCTCTTGAACTTATGTTTTTACCGATCTGCAGAACTTCTTTTGTGATATTTCTCCGTACGGGGGAAGGGAGCGACTTGAACAGTTCCGCAAGTTCATCGCTCATAATCACGGAAAAGCTGCCGTTTTTGAAGGAAGCGAATTTTCCGCTGACTTCTGAAGCAATCTTTTCGTCTTTTGCGACAACGTCAACAATTCGCGAAGCCGCGCGTTCGCGCAGTTCCTTGGTGGCAACCTTGTCTTCATAGCTTGCCGCGCTGAGGGCAAAATAGGTTTTTGGAGACGGATAGCCTATGCGATAATTTGTTTTGCGCTCAAACAGATACCAGTTGCCTGTTATCAAAAGGAACGCGGAAAGAAGAAGAATAATTCGGAAAAGCAGATAATGCCTGCGTTCCGGCGCAAGCATACGGCTGAAACTGAATTTTTGAATCAGTGAATTAAGCGTCTTGCGCTTTCTTTCTTCGTTCATCATATTCTTCATAAGCCCTCACTATACGCTGTACAATTTCGTGACGTACAACATCGCTGTTTGAGAGACTGACAAATGCAATCCCCTCAATATCTTTCAGAATATCGCGTATTACGCGCAGTCCAGATTCTTTGTTTCCCGGAAGGTCTATCTGCGTAATGTCGCCTGTTATAACTGCTTTTGAGCCGAAGCCAAGACGCGTCAGAAACATTTTCATCTGCTCCGGAGTTGTGTTCTGTGCTTCGTCGAGTATTATAAAGCTGTCGTCAAGTGTTCTGCCCCGCATGTAAGCAAGCGGCGCAAGCTCTATGATGCCTTTTTCAAAATAGCGGCTGAACTTCTCCGCCGGTATGAGATTGTAAAAAGCGTCATATATCGGGCGCAGATACGGTTCGACTTTATCGTTCAGCCCGCCCGGCAGATAGCCGAGTTTTTCGCCTGCCTCCACTACCGGACGGACAAGCACAAGTCTGTTGACCTTGCCCGACTTAAGATATGCCACAGCCTGCGCGACCGCAAGATAGGTTTTTCCGGTGCCTGCCGGACCTATTGCAAAGGTAATGTCATTGTCTCTGATGGCGGCAATGTATTCCTGCTGTCCGCCGGTGTACGGGCGTATCGGTTTTCCTTTGTTGCTGACGCATATAACGTCGTCATACAGCGACCGCAGATTGATACTTTCACCTTTTGAAATCTGATGCAATCCGTATCGGATTTCAGCGCTTGAAAGTTTCTGCCCGTTCATTGTCAAATCTGCAAACTGTGTAAGCAGATCTTCTATGCGGGAGTTTAGTTCTTTGTCTTCGCCTCGAATTTCAAGAGAATCGCCTCTGGCATAAATTTTCACGGGAAAACTCTGCTCTGTCATGCGAAGAATTTCTTCGCGGGACGCAAGCAGCCGGACTATAGACTCGTTGTGCGAAAGCAGCGGTGTAAGTTCCGTACTCATAATATTCGTCTTGCTTATGCGCGGCGAACTTCCTTAACCTCCGGAACTTCTTCAACTATTGCGGCTTCAACGGTCATGCGAAGTGTCTCCTGCGCGAACGGGCAGGTGCCGCAGGCGCCTGTAAGGGTAACGTACAGGATACCGTTTTCGTTGTCATAGTTTTCAAACTGAACGTCTCCGCCGTGGGTCTGAAGCGCCGGTGTGATTTTTTCGTCAATTATCTTCTGAATTCTTTCTTCTGTTGTCATTTGTATCGTCTCCTTATTCTGCACTTTCTTGTGCTTTTATCGTTGTTTTGGCTTTTTTCCATAATCGGTCAAGCTCTTCAAGGCTGAATTCGTCCCATTTGCGTCCGCTTTCGGCGACATTTTTCTCAACTATTTTGAAACGTTTTGCAAATTTATCCGTTGCCTGATGAAGTGCGGTTTCAGGGTCAATTTTCAGATGTCTTGAAAGGTTCGTGACTATAAAAAGCACGTCCCCAAGCTCATCCGCTACTGCTTTTTTATCGCCTGCCGCTATTGCTTCTTTAACTTCGCCGACCTCTTCATCAACCTTTGCCAGTACGTCTTCAATGTGATTTTTCGGCCAGTCAAAGCCGACTTTTGCCGCTTTTTCCTGTATTCTAAAAGAACGAAGCAGCGCGGGCAGTCCTCTCGGCACACCGGATATTACCGATTCATCTTTGTGTTTTTCTTTTTTTTCGCCAAGTTTAATCTGTTCCCAGTTTTTGAGAACTTCGTCGGAATTTTCAACTGTAACGTCGCCGAAAACGTGCGGATGGCGGCGTACAAGTTTGCTGCTGATGTAATTCAGCACGTCGCAGATGTTAAAGTCGCCGCGTTCCGCTGCAATCTGAGAAACAAAGACAACTTGCAGTACAAGGTCGCCGCACTCTTCCGTCATGTTGTCAAGATCTCCGCTCTCTATTGCTTCTATAAGCTCGTAGGCTTCCTCAAGTATGTAGCGTCTGAGGGAAAGATAATCCTGCTCTCTGTCCCACGGGCATCCGTTCGGAGCGCGCAGGCGCTTCATTATATCAATCAGTCTGTTGAACTCTTCCGCATTTCTCGCTCTGTCACTCATGTTCTGTGCCTCCTGCCGTTATTTTAGCAGATTTAACGCTTTTTGTTTCATTTATTGCAGAATACAGTTCATTTATGCCGCGGTATCCCCCATGTCCGTACACAGAACCGTCTGCTTTCGGAAACCAGCCTGCGGGAAGTCGCAGTTCAGATTTTATTTTTACGGTATTACCGTATAAAATGCATTTTTCATTGTCAATTTCAATTTTTGTAATGCCGCGCAGCGCCAGTTCGGCTCTTACGGCATTTAATTTAAGCAGCATGTCGGCGCTTGCCGGAAGCGTGCCGAAACGGTCTTTTATTTCGTTTCGCAAATCAATTTCTTCGTCAAGCGAAGCGAGTTTCAGCAAACGTCTGTACAGCGCAACTCTTAAGTTTTCCTCTGAAATGTACTGCGCGGGTATGCTCAGCGGAAAAGCAATCTGAACATCTGCATAATGTTTTTCTTCGCCTTTCAGTTTTGCAATTTCTTCAGAGAGCAGATCGCAGTATTTATGGTAGCCTACCTTTCCTCCGTGACCGTGCTGCGCCGTGCCGATTAAATCTCCTCCGCCGCGAAGCTGAAGGTCTGTCTGCGCAAGTCTGTATCCCGCTCCGAGCTCGTCAAGTTCGGCTATTGCATCAAGGCGTTCCTCTGCTTCACGTGAAAGTTTAACATTTTCAGGATAGAAAAAAAACGCGTATGCCTGCTCTTCTCTGCGCCCTACCCTGCCGCGCAGCTGATACAGCTGAGCTATTCCAAGCTCATGAGAATCATCTACTATCAGCGTGTTTGCCGACGGTATGTCAAGTCCGCTTTCGACTATAGTTGTGCAGAGCAGAATATCAATTTCTCCGTCGGTAAACTGACACATAATTTTTTCAAGTTCTGCTTCAGAGGTTTTGCTGTGCGCAACGGCAATGTTCAGCTTCGGGAAAAGCCGTTTAAGCATAACCGCGCGTTCCATAATGTCATTTATTCTGTTATGAATGAAAAATATCTGTCCGCCGCGATTTTTTTCGCGGAAAACCGCATTTTTAAGCAGTTCCTCAGACCATCTCCTGACAACGGTGATAACAGGAAGACGTTTCTGCGGCGGTGTTTCAAGCAGAGACATATCGCGCAAACCGCTGAGCGACATTGAAAGAGAACGCGGAATAGGGGTTGCGGAAAGCATAAGCACGTCCACCCCGGGCGTAAGTTTTTTCAGTTTTTCTTTGTGCATGACACCAAAACGGTGTTCCTCGTCAACGACTACAAGTCCTAAATTTTTAAATGACACGTCGTTGCTTAAAAGCCGATGTGTGCCGATTATGATGTCAATCTTTCCTTCTGAAAGGTCTTGCAGAATTTTTTCCTGCTGTTTTGAAGAAACAAAACGCGAAAGTACCTCAACGCGTACCGGAAGAGGTGCGAAACGCGCGGCAAAAGTCTGATAATGCTGATTGGCAAGCAGCGTTGTAGGGACAAGCACAGCGGTCTGTTTGCCGCAAAAAACAGCCTCGCCGGCGGCACGAAGCGCTATTTCTGTTTTTCCGAAGCCGACATCTCCTACCAAAAGTCTGTCCATTGGAACGTCAGACTCCATGTCGCTTATAACGTCATTTATCGCTTTCAGCTGGTCGGCTGTTTCAGTATAGCCGAAGCCGTCCTCCAGCTCTTTCATTAAATCTCTGTGAGTTTCAAATGCAAAGCCTCCGCTGAGTTCACGCTTTGCGTAAATTTCAGCAAGCGCCCTGGCTGCTTCGGCGGCTGCTTCACGCGCTTTTTCGGCAGATTTTTTCCAGCGGGTTCCCTTTAAATTGTCTGCTGTCGGTTCTTCGCCGGGAAATGGTACATAGGGTGATATTTTATAAAACTGCATCAGCGGTACCATAAGTTTTTGCTCTGCGGCAAAATTCAAAACAAGATATTCCTGCTCACCGAAAGAAGTTTCAACCGGCTGAGGCCCTGCGTAACGCGCAAGTCCGTAATCTTCATGTGTCACCCACTGCCCTTTGAATAACGTTTCACTCCAGTCTTTGGGCGCGCGTTTTTCAACTCCCTGTGTATGGAGCGTAAGTCCTGAAAGTTCAAGGTCTGTTATGACAACGCGTTTCTCGGCGCGGTCGATAAAACCGCCGGACAGGAGTCCTTTCTGTATCTGATAACCGCATTTTTCTGCCCAAGCTGTATTTGCCTCTATTTCTGAAAATACGGTCAGTGTAAATCCATTGTCTGCAAGCTCAGTGCAGTAATGGTTAAGTTCTTTTGTTCTTCCTCTGAAATACGGAAACGGCGCCACCTCAAGAGAAAAGTCAGCTTTGTCAATGTCACGGACAACACGAAGCTGCGGATATTTTGAAAGTTTGCCGCGCATCTCCTGCCACAACGGCCATTCCGAAACGTCAATGCCGGTGTCAGCGCCTGTATTGTTTCGCAGCCATTCACCGTTTTCTGCTGACGAGTCAAGCGAAGCAGGGTCAAAATATATTACGTGCATATTCATCGGAAACATTTCTTCAGCTTTTGCCTCTGCGCTTCCGTTAAGTCCCTGTAAAAATGCAGATAATACTTTTTGAAGACTTTTCTGTGTGTCAGAGACGAAATAGCGCATACTTTCAATTTCGTCGTCAAAAAATTCTATTCTGAGCGGATATGCGGCAGACGGACTGAATACGTCTATAATACTGCCGCGTACTGCAAATTGTCCCGGCGACCAGACAAGGCTGCTTCGTTCATAACCTTTTCCTTCAAGCCACAAAACGAGCTGCTGTCTGTCAACAACAGCGCCGCAGTTAAGCTCAAAAATGTCGCCGCCAAGTACAAAGGGCGCTGTGAGAGCTGAAGGTGTTGAAACAAGCACGTCTGCTGTCCCGCTTTTGAAACGTGAGATTATTGCACCGCGTTTTGCGTTGGCTGCGTTGTTCAGAACGCTGTCCGAACTGAACGTAAACTCAGGCAGAAGTTCAGGCGCGCTGAAAATATGCTGCTCTTTTGCATCGCACACAAAATCGCGCGCCCTGCGCGTATCGGGCAACAACACAAGCAGAGGCGACTGAGCGTCTCTGCATATATAGCTGCGGAGCGTTCCTTCTGACGGAAGGTGTACTGCAGCACTGCATTTCCACAGTTTTTCAGATACTGAAAATATTTTTGAAGAATTTAACTTAGAACATTTTGCCATTCGTTAATTTTCTTTTACAGCCGGCTCTGTTTCAAATGAAATACCGTTAATTTTGTTCATGGCATTCTGAATATCGCCGTTAATCCAAAGTTCTGCCGCTTCCCATGCCGCGTCGGTAAGTTTATCCCATATTTCCCTGTGCTTTTTGGGAATTGCGCCAAGCACCCACTCTGCCATGTCACCGCCGTTTTTCGGCATTCCTATTCCAACGCGCAAGCGCGGTATTTCAAGAGTGCCGAGCGCGGCTATTATTGATTTCATTCCGTTCTGTCCTCCGGCACTGCCCTTTTCTCTCATACGGAGTTTGCCGAACGGAATTGAAGCATCGTCAAATATAACCAACACGTTCTGCGGCTCTATATTCTGGTAATTTACAGCCTCAAGCACTGACAAGCCGCTGAGATTCATGTACGTGTGCGGCTTAAGCAGGGAAATTTTTTCCCCGTTATGCAATACAGGTCCCCAGAAATCTCCGCGGAATTTATTTTGCGGGGCAGAAAGTGAAAGGCGCGACACAAATCCATCGAGCATCAGCCACCCGGAATTATGCCGCGTCCACGCATACTCAACCCCGGGGTTACCCAAACCGACGATGAGTTTCATATTTGCAAAAGTCCTGAAATTAAAGGACTATTCCTCTTCTTTCTTGCCCTTTGCCACTACTTCTACTTCTTTGTTCTCATCTTCAGCTGTTTCTTCATCTGCTATTGATGATTTCGGAGCAATTATATGGAAAAGAAGCTGCTCTGCGTCGGTGACGTAGGTAACACCTTCAATTGCAGGCAGATCTTTGACAAAAACTTCTGCACCGAGTTCAAGTTCCGCAAGGTCAATAACCACGTCTTCAGGAATATTCGAAGGTTCAACTTCAATTTCAACCTGACGCGCGGCTGTTTCAAGAACGCCGCCTTCTTTGAGACCTTTGCAGATTTCTTTGTTCGTTGTATAGACAGGAATTTCAACTTTAATTTTGTGTCCGGCTATGACTTCATAGAGGTCGATATGGCGAACCTGCTGTGTAAGCGGGTGACGCTGGATATCTCTGAGAAGCGCCTGATAGGATTTTCCGTCTTCCATATTGAGTGTAACAACCGTTGTTTCATGGAACGGGCTGTTTGCTACGAGTGAAATTGCCTTCGCGTCAACGGTTCCGGCAAGACCTTCTTTGAAATCCGGACCGTAAAGAACTACCGGAAGCGCGTTCTTTGCACGGATTTTTCTGCATACGCCTTTGCCTGTCGCAGTTCTTTTTGTGAAATCAAATTTCTGGTTTGTGAGTCTTTTTGCCATTATGGTTCCCTCCAATAATTTATTTATTGCTTGAATTTTAGCATTTTCAGCAGTCAGAAACTGCTTATTTATTAAAACAAGATGCTTACAGATTCGTCTGCATGCGCTCTGCGGATTACCTCCGCAAAGAGCGGCGCGATTGAAAGAACTTCAATTTTGTCAATTTTCTTTTCATCCGGCAGAGGAATTGTATCTGTGATGATGAGTTCTTTGAGGACTGACTCTTTAATGCGGTCAATCGCGGGACCCGAAAGAACTCCGTGTGTCGCACATGCGTAAACTTCTGTGGCGCCTCTTTCTTTCAGTGCTTCTGCCGCTTTGCACATTGTGCCGGCAGTATCTATGATATCATCGACAAGAACCGCCGTTTTGCCTTTGACATCGCCGATGATGTCCATAACTTCGCAGAGATTGGCTATTTCGTGCGAGCGGCGTTTGTCAACTATCGCAAGATCCGTGTTGTGTCCGAGACGCGTGGCAAATTTTCTTGCTCTGGCTACTCCGCCTATATCCGGAGAAACAACTATAATGTTGCCGTCTTCTACCTGTTTTTTAAGCGTGCCTGTAAAATATGAAGCAAGGAGAGGAATTCCTGTGAGGTGATCTACCGGAATATCAAAAAATCCCTGAATTTGACCTGCATGGAGATCTGCCGTAATTATTCTGTCAGCACCGGCTTCCTGTATGAGGTTAGCCATGAGTTTTGCGGTAATCGGCTCACGGGCGCGTGTTTTTCTGTCCTGACGCGCATAGCCGTAATAAGGCATAACAACGTTAATTCTGTAGGCTGACGCGCGTTTGAGCGCATCGATCATTATAAAAAGCTCAATCATGTGTTCGTTTGCCGGTTCGCAAGTCGGCTGTACGAGATAAACGTCTGTGCCTCTTACGCTTTCATCTACACAGACACCAATCTCTTGATCGGAAAATCTAAAAAGTTTTGATTCTGAAACAGGTATTCCGAGATTTTTACACACACTTTCGGTAAACGACTTGTGCGCTGACCCTGAGAATACCTTGATACCTCTTGTTTCGTCAGCCATTACTTGCTTCCTCCCTTTGATTCCCACGCTTTTTCAAGACGGGCTCTCCAGCCCGCAATATTTTTCTGACGCGCTCTTCCGACACCGAGAGCTTCGTCAGGAATATCCTCAGTAATAACGGAACCTGCCGCCGTAGAAACCTTATCGCCTATAACTACGGGGGCAACAATCATAGTGTCGCTGCCTACAAGGCAGTTTGACCCTATTTTTGTGGTACTTTTAATTTTACCGTCATAATTACAGGTAATTGTTCCTGCGCCTATGTTTGTGTTTTCTCCTATTTCAGTATCGCCTATGTACGAAAGGTGCGGCACCTTGGAACCTGCGCCGACACAGCTGTTTTTAAGTTCAACATAGCGCCCCGCAAGTGCACGGTCATCAAGATGCGCGTTGTTTCGCATAAACACGAAGGGACCGACTTTACAGTTGTCACCCGCGCTGCTGTCGTTCATGCGAACGTTGCCCGTTATGTCAGTGTTACGCCCGACTGACGAATTGCGGAGTATCGAAAAACTGCCAATGCAAGTGCCCGAACCTATTTTTGTAGTGCCATAGAGCTGCACAAAAGGCGCAATAAAAATATCTTCTTCAAGCACAACCTTAGGACCTATCCAAGTGCTGTTCGGATCAGCACAGCGAACACCTTTAAGCATCCACGCGCGGACAATGCGCTCTCTCATAACAAAAGTGGCTTCCGCAAGCTGCACGGGGTCGTTTATGCCGAGAAAATCCTGCGGAGTCGCAGATTTAATGGCGTTTAACTTTCCGCCGTCGCTTTCGATAAGCGAAAGCGCGTCCGGCAGATAATATTCCTTCTGACGGTTTTCGCAGCCAATTCTGTCAATAACGGCAGAAAGCGCTTTTGTACTGAAAATATACATACCGCTGTTGACTTCTCTGCACTGCTTCTGCTGCGCGTCCGCATCTTTCTCCTCAACAATGCGGATTGAACCGCCGTTTCGGATAACTCTGCCGTATCCCATGGGATTGTCAAGTTCAAAACTGAGAAAACTGCACATACAGCCGGACGATATATGCTCAGCGGCAAAATCTGTCAGAGTCTCTGCTGTGATAAGCGGTGTATCGCCGGTCAGAATCATAACGTTGTCATAATTCTGCCACCAGCTTTGGGCAAGTTTTGCAGCGTGACCTGTGCCGAGCTGTTCTTTCTGCCATATAACGTTAACGTCCGTAAATTCAGACTGCACGTACTTCTCTACCTGCTCGCCTCCGAAACCGACCATTACGGCGATGTCAGAATTGTCAAAACCTGCGCCTTTTACCGAATTGAGAGGATAACTGATAATAGGTTCTTCCATAATCTGCTGAAGAACCTTGGGAGTACTGCTGTGCATACGCGTACCTTTACCTGCCGCAAGTATCAAAACGCAGATAGACTGACCATTCTGCTGCATTAAAAATTCTCCCGTTCAGTAAAATTTGGCTGGGGTAGATGGATTCGAACCATCGTAAACGGAGACAAAGTCCGCCGCCTTAACCTACCTGGGCTATACCCCAAGGCAAACATTAAGTAATTATACCAAAAACCGCTGATTTCGCAAGACAAAACTTATGAAGAGATAAAAACTGTACTTCTAAATGTACTGCTCTTTTGTAAGCTGCTATGCCGCAAAACTTTAGTTAATTCCTCAAACAACACTTAACTTCCATTTACCGCCCAAAACAACATTTATTCAGCAATGACAACACCTTGCGGCGTTTTGTTTTTCATTTTATCTTCACAGGCTGATAATTTTGCATTTGATATTTGTTTGGCTTTCCGTTTCTTCCTTCAAAAATCAGGGGGCTGTCCGCATATTTATATATGGAGGGTGTTGTTAATAAAACCTAAATCAACCGTTTTCTGTTTTGCTTTCCTTGCTGCAAGGCAGGCAAAACAGAGCGCGGTTAAGGAATGGAGAGTCACTCCGCAGCTTTTGTCAATAAACACGGAGCTGCCTGGCGAGGCATACAGGTTTGTGATTTTCGCCTGACTTAAGCTGTACAAATATCGCAATCAAACGCGCCGAGAGCGACTTTTGCGGCAAGCCGGCTGCTTTGTCAAGTAATGACATGACTCACTTCGGTAACGGTAT
>JAZRZG010000174.1:0-4053 GCA_045601305.1 Synergistaceae bacterium | reverse complement strand
CCAAACTCTTCGGCATTATTTAGAAGCATGCGGTGAGGTTGTGGAAACCGACTTCGCTGTTGACACCGGTGATTGCCTGGATTTCGATTTCAATCGAGCCGTCAGCTCTGGGACTGTTTTCATTGCCTCCGGCGATTTTGTTTACGTAATCAAGCGTTCCGATAACCTTGTCCATCTTCGGAAGAATGATAACTTCATTCGCGTTGCCGGCTGTTACACACGCGTTGCCGAGCGGGTCTGCATCTGCGAGAGACTGTGCACCGCCGTCGCGGCCTGCATATTCGTCAGTAACGAGAACTGTCTTAATGCCTTTCTTTTCAATCTTCGTGCAGTTCATCATAAGGTCGGCGTCAGGGTTGCCGAAGCCTTCTTCTGAAATGATTACCGCATCGAGTGCCAGCATTTCGCAAAGTTTAGCTGCGAAATTTGATGAGCGCTGTTTGTCAGCAAGGTAAACGTTTTCATTGGTGATGATATGCGCGCAGAAATTGATTGTCTTGCCGTGTTCTTTGAAAAGATCGTAAACGATCGGGTTGTTCTCGTGAACATAGGTCGGGTTTTTGTCGCATGCGGAAACGCAGTTTCCGGAAACGATTGCGCCGTCCATAACTTCTGTCGGATACAGAACTGTCGGAAGGATTTTCTTCGCGTCAACGCCGTAAACATACGTGTCGTGAAGAAGTCCCTGTGACTGGAGCATGTGGACGTAACCGACTCTCGGAAGTCCCTTGAACTTTTCTGAATTCTCTTTGAAGTTCTCAACTTCATAAGTTTCGGTGCAGTCAGGTGTAATATCCTTTGCAAGGCTGCCGATAAACTTGGCAACTTTAAATCCCGCAAAACGTACTGCTTCCTCATAGGCGTGCTGTTTGAGCCCTTCAACAGGCTCACAGACCATTACGAGGTTGATGAGCTTTGAGAACGGCGAATATTCTGCGCCGGGACCGCTCATATCAATTATACCTTCCTGGAAACCGACGATTTTACCGGCTGTTACGACTGCCATGCCTTTGCAGACGTTCGTTTTGCCGAAACCGACCATATCGACTCCGCTTACTGTACCAGGGAAGACCTCTCCGTTGCCCTCCACCTTGACACGCGGTTCAATAACGTCTTTGACCGGCGTGATACGGACGCTTTCGCCCGGTTTGGCGACATCGAAAAGAACTCTGGCTATTCTGTCATCTTCCAATACAAGATTTGTGAGTTCTCTTGCATTGACTGTGAGAATGCCGTCAGCAATTTCCGACTTGTCACCAAGCACTACATCTTTGATGTTGACATAGCCCAATTCCAACTTCATGTTTCTTCTCCCTCCGTATTTTGTGATTTTTGCTGCCTGCTGCTATTTGTATGCTGCTTATTTTCGCAGCATTGAAGCCACCGCGCCGTCAATCAGTTCCAAATCTACCGCCCTGAAATCATCCAGTATCTGTTCGTTCCAAATGACATCAAGTTTCGGGAACTTATTGTACGTCTGAACTGCCGACTCAATGAGCCTGACGGATTCTTCATAGTCCGGCTTTGCTGTTTCTTTTGCCACCATAATCGACTTAAAAGGCGTTTCGTTCGGTTTCACACTGCCCGACAAGGGATGAGTCAGCAGTTTGTGTCCCTTGTGGCACATATCGCGTACCTTAACAAGAATTTCGCCGTACGAAACATCAAAAAACAAAACATCTTCTGCAGCGTATTTCTCTTTTACCAAGACATTGTTGGTGACAATGTATGCTTTCATGATTTACCTTTCAATTCCCGTTACAAGTCGCTGTTTTCTCCCGTCCAGCATAATCTCTCTGGCAGCCTTTGACAAGGCAAGAATACCGAGAATGTTCGGAATAATCATAAGACCGTTAAAAGCGTCCTGCATATTCCAAATCCAGGTAACCTGCGCAAGCGACCCTGCAAAAACACAGACCGCAACGATGAGCGCGTACAGGCGCACCGCCCTTTTGCCAAACAGATAACGCACATTTGCTTCGCCGAAGAAATACCAGCCTATAATTGTTGAAAACGCGAAGAAAAGAAGCGCTATTGCAATAAACGCGCTGCCGAACGCTGTTCCCATTTTCGCTGAAAACGCTGCCTGTGCAAGAGCTGCGCCGGTGAGCTGCATTCCGCCTGTCATACTCGGGTCAAAAAGTCCGGAACCTATAACAACCAGTGCAGTGAGCGTAACAATGACAAACGTGACAAAGAATACGCCTATCATGGCAACACGTCCCTGCTCCGTAGGATGAGCCACCTGCGCGACAGCGTGAGCGTGAGGGGTTGAACCCATACCGGCTTCATTTGAAAACAGACCGCGCGCAATACCCTTTGAAACCGCGTCCTTAATCATAATACCTATAACACCGCCATAGACAGCCTGCGGGTTGAATGCGCCTGCAAAAATCCTTCTGAAAATTGCAGGCACGGCAGAAACGTTGGCAAGAATAACGTAAACCGCGCCAAGGATAAAGAACACTCCCATAAAAGGAACAAGTTTTTCCGTAATTTTCGCGATACGGTTCATACCGCCTGTGAAAATTGAAAGAGATGCCGCCGCAACAATAAGCCCCATAACCCATTTCGGAATATTAAACGCGACATTCCACGACTCCGAAATACCGTTGGACTGAACAGCGCAGCCTGTGAAACCAAGCGACAGGATAATAAGAACCGCAAAAAGTCCCGCAAGGAACTTACCAAGCGATCCCTGATACGCGGCAAGAATATATCTTACAGGACCGCCGGTAACAGTACCGTCCCTATTAACATATTTATATTTCTGCGCAAGGACTGCTTCTGCGTATATTGTTGACATTCCGAAGAATGCCGCAATCCACATCCAGAATATTGCTCCGGGACCTCCTGCGGCAATCGCGGTAGAAACACCGACAATATTGCCTGTACCAACCTGAGCGGCAACCGCCGTTGTCAATGCCTGGAAAGAGGTCATACCTCCTTCTTTGTTCTTCTCTTTGCTGAAAATACCGCCGAAAAGAGCGTTCCAGCCAATTTTGAATTCTCGTATTTGAACAAAATCAAGAGTGAACGTGAACCAAATACCTGCGAACAGAAGCAGTACCGCTGTTAACCCAAGCCAGCCGACAACGGGAACACCCTCCAAAAACGGAAGAGGTTTCCAAAGAACTCTGTCAAGACACGCCATATAGTTTTCCAGTAACACAACGACTGACAGCTGAGCCACCCTCTTTTTAAGATCTGCGGCATAAGTAAACACGATTACTTTTTCATGCTCACCTATTATAACGGATTACTTATTACCATATACTAATTTACTACAAATGTTCAAGAATACACCGCTGTTTTTGTAATAATAATATAGCGAATTTTAATAAATCCAATCAATCCTGCCCATTTTCAAACAGCTGACATATATTTTACTGCCTTTCTGAAAATGTTTTGGAGAAATCTGTTATCTCCTCCCATATAGTAAATATGTTTTCAGCAGAAATTTTGGAAACACCCGCTGTTTTTTTGACACGGTGTAAACTCAGTTGCAGTGCGGCTTTATCTGCAACAAGTGTTTCCATTTTTTGAGCAAAAAACATATTTATATAGTAGAGGGAGTTGTTACGCCGATGGCGTTCGGTCGTCAGTCGCAAGTCGTCTGTCGCCGTCAATGACAAGCAAGAACCTTGAAGAACCAAATACCTCCGTCATTCTGCGGAAATCCGTTAGGATTTAGCGCAGAATCCAGCGTCGTTGCGGGCTTTGCCCGCTAAAAGATAACATCACTGGTCTGCGCTAAGCCTTCGGCTTCCGCAGGGAGACGAGAGTGTTAAGGTTTTTCATTCGTCATTAGTAACTGCCTCTCTAACGGGCTTCTTCTGTTTGGTTGAGCGGGGTGCCTGCCCTGGTTTTTCTCCCATGCTCACAGGGAAGGACAGTTGAAGTTGAAACCCGGCAAATCGTAGGTTGCGCTTACGTGTTTGTGCCGAATGGGATTATTTTCGGAGTGGATACGATTTGATTAACGGTCCTCCGGGTCGCGCTTCTCGCAGAGCTTCGGGCTCAAACGACTGCCGGTGGCAGCGGCGGGCTGCG
>JAZRZG010000173.1:0-10986 GCA_045601305.1 Synergistaceae bacterium | reverse complement strand
TCCAACAACGTCAGCATCGCAATCGCCTTTTTTATCAAACTTGCTTTCGACAGGGACAAAAACCTTGGATGCGCCATGTTCGAAAAAATATCGCATCACCAAACCTTCAAATTTGTTTGGAGTAAGTTGCGCCTTAAGCACTTCTAAAAGATTTACAGCCGACTTTTCAATAACTGAGGCATACGGATTGAGGGGAGCGTCTGCGTCAATAATTTTGTCTATGCTTTTCGCAAACCTGGTAATATCAGTAATTGTCTGCTGTAAGTTCATTCGGCTAAACAAGTCGTCATCAGCATATTCATATATAGAAATGTCCTCTTTGACAGGCTCAACTTTGATTACAAAGCCTAAGTCAACAATTTTTTTGCTCTTTTCGCGGATTAAAAGTCCGGCTTTGCTTCGTACAATTTTACTGCCGTCCTCCAGTTCAAACTCGGAAAAATCTAACATTTTCCAGACAGGCATCGGTTGGTCACCGATAACTCTGTATATGGAGAACTTATCGCCGGGCAAAGGAACGACAACGGTATCATGGTAGTTGTAACCAAAGAACTCAAACAAACTCCATCTGTCATAGCTCGTCTGATTGCGTTCGCGCATGACCGCTTCAAAATCACGCGGGTCAGAAAACCGATGCGTAACGTTTTCAAGACCGCTGCCGGCAAGTTTAGACCAGCCGACAGAAAGATATCCGCCTTCCAGCAATTTGCTGGAAACGTCCCATTCATGAGAAATATGGTGAATCCAGTATTTGAAAATATGCATGGAACCGCTGACGCCTAAGGAACATACTCTTGTTTCGTTCTTGCTTTTCTTGTCACAACATTTTTTCATTTTTTCTTCCTTCTTTCAGTTTTATTTACAGGATACGTATCTGTATCTTGTCACGTCGCCGATTACTGTCGTACCGTTCGGCTTGAAAATTTTCTCAATCGTATGCACTTTCTCGATTTTCTCGTCGGCATACTCATAAAAACGGTTAGTCCGTTCATAACGGCAGCCCTTGTATCTTCCCGCACGGTAACGCCCAATTTCCGTGTTGCAGCCGCAATACTTTGCAGAGCTTGAATTTTCAGGTATCGGGCAGCCTTTTTCCCTGATAATTGTCGGATTGCCCTGAATTACGCGGCTGCACGGCAAATAAACTTCTTTCACTACCGTCTTTTCAACAACCACAGGCTTTTCTACGACCTTCTCAATGATTACCGGTTCTTGTACAACCCTTTCGACAACAACAGGCTGTTCCGCGACAACCGTCTGTTCTGGCACAGAGCGATTGTTTGCAAGCATACTGCCGATAACTACACCGCCAAGCGCCCACAGTCACCCGTCACCGCCCCTTCTTCTGTGACCGCCGTGCAGTCCGTGCGCCGCGTAAGCGGCATACGGGTCAAAGAAAATGACAAAAATAAGCAGCAGTACTACAAAATATACATCGTAACCTTTCTCATTTGACTTCATTCGTTTCTCTCCTCTCATATTCTACTGTTTTTTCACGGCTTTTCAACCGTATGCCGCAGTTTGGAAAATTCCAAACTGACATGCATGTTTTTCCGTAACCTTTTTTGTCCTTTTTGCCCTCCTTTTTGTTTGTGATTTTTGTACAAATTTTTTAAGCACGGCACGTCTTAAAAAACTGCTTCGGGTTTAAAAAAAATATCCCCCTACTATAAAGTTCCTTTATAAGGTCCGAATCACTCTTTTTTTTTAAAAAGTCTAAATATTAAGATTAGTTTCCGAAAACTATACAATTTTCTAAATCGTTGATATGACTATAAAAATGACGGGGTCGCGATTTTTTGCCGACTCCGTCAAAAAAGTTATCCACACTTTCCACAAAGATTTTTCTTCAAAAAACGATTTACTCCAAAATTACGACTCACCTCCAAACACCGAAATTTTTTTTGTAACATTGTCACAAAAAAATACCGGACGACCGTCCGGTATTTTACCCATGCTAAAGGTGTTACCAAAAATTACTTTAATGATGCAAAAGCATCTCTTACATCAGAAGCAAATTTTTTAAGAACAGTCATTCCGTTTTCGTCTGTTTTCAAGTACTGACCATCCGCACGAATTGTGACAACTATTTTTACACTGTTCCATATTCCCGCGCCCTCGACACAAATTAAATCGCTGGGACGAATTACACCTTTATTGCTAATATGCTTGTTTTTTACTGCATTGCCAAACAATGGGGCGACATGATCAAACCAATCTTCCCAACAAGTGTGGAATAATATGTGTGTCGGCTTAAAATACTCAATTTCTTTCTGCAACAGTTCTTGGCATAATTTGTCAGATTGCGCATTTTTTTGCTCTTCAGTTGTGTTCCATTTGTGTCTCGGCGAGAACGGGTACAAATTGCACCACACCAAGTATTCAAACCAATCACTTTTATCTCTTGCCATTTCGTTTTGCGATAAAAGAGCGTCCTTGTTTGCATGCCAAAATGGAGGTCTGTTTATGCTGTACGGATAGTATTCTTTCCCTTCTTTTTTAATACTACTCCCATTTTCGTCAAGCCAAAAACCAAAACCTGTCTTGCCGATGCATTCTTCCGCTTCATTTACAAATTCAGCACGATTACTGCCATTAATCCCCCACCAACCATTAGTACATTTTCCTACGACCATAAACCTAACTTTCGGGTTGTCTCTGTAATGCTTGCCTTCGACAGGGAAAAATCTTGCAAGATTCTCAAGAGGGTCATTTGTTTCTGCCTTAACTCTGTCATACAACTTACCGTAACATTCTGCCAATTCCTTGAGGGTTGTCATTTTTATAACCTCCATTGTATTTTATTTGCGCATCACACGCATTGCGATTTAATTTTTCATTGCGGCTTATGCTAACAACGCAAAACTACTGTACCTTTTGACCGCCATTATTATAGTATCTCATTGCGATACTGTCAATATATCTTAAAAACAGTCGTATTTATCCTGCTTATTTGTTTTTGTCAAAAATTCGCTGACAATTTCAAGCAGTCTGTCGTCAAGATAACTGCGTGCCCTTGTGACGATTTCAGCAGGTATTTCATAATAAGCCTCGGCTATGCCTCCGGCTATTGCCGCCAGCGTGTCGCTGTCACCGCCTATTGAAATGCAGTTGCGAATTACGTCTTCGTAATCCGTTCCCTCATAGAAGCATTGCAAAGCCTGAGGTACTGTATCTTCGCAGAGTTCGGTAAAGCCGTAGGTCTTTCGTATTTCGTCTACGGTCTGTCCAAGTCTGTAATAGTTTGCTTCCATGTATTCCCTGATTTCCTCTTTGGACGCTCCGTTTCTTGCAAGATAAATGGCTGTTGAAACGGCTTCTGCTCCCTTTATGCCCTCTGGGTGGTTATGCGAAACAGCCGTAACCTTTTCAGAAATTTCTTTTGCTTCCTCAAGCGATTTTGCAAGCCAGCCTGCAGCCGAAACGCGCATTGCGGAGCCGTTGCCTTTTGAATTGTACGGCTTGGGCGAAATCATAACCCAAGCCCGGAAATGTGCACCGTATCCGCAGCACGGATATTTCAAGCCGATTTTCCGCATCCAGTACACTGCTTTTTCCGAGAGCTGCGAATAGTCTCCGTTGCAGTCAAGAATTGCTTTTGCCACGGCGCAGGTCATAACGGAATCGTCCGTAAAACGGCATTTTTCGCTGAAAAAATCAAAATCTTTTGTGTGTATGTTGGCAAATTCAAAACGTGAGCCAACTATGTCTCCGATTATTGCTCCCAGCATTTTACACTCTCTCCTTTAACAGTATTTTATTTCTGACACATCTTCAATCTTTAAGTGTTCAACATTTCTACTCCGCAATATCTTCTATTTCGTTTCCTTTTATAACATTGACAAGATTCATCGTCGCGCGGAGTTTCAGTTCTCCGTTTTTCCTAAGCATCGGGCTGAGCCGCTTTGGCTTCAAGTTCAAGCATATATTTGTCGTAGTCTGAAAGGAATTCTTTGTCCTGTATCACCCTGAATTTTTCATATTCACTTTCGGCGTGAAGCCTTGCTATTTCTGCCGTAACCGTTCCCGCGTTTTTCAGCAGTCCATACTCAAACATTTCAATAAATCTGTTTAGCCTTGTTTCCCAGTCTTTCATAGTAAGCGGTATTTTTCTTTTCGCCATATTTTCCGCAAAATCAAGATACGCGCTGACCATTCTGTTCAATTCGCCCATTTCTGTTTCCGTGAGGTAGTTTTTGGCAACAACAGCGTCCGAGAGTCTGACTTTTCCGTCAGGGGCATCACGCCAGCTTGTAAGTCCCATGTGTGCCTTTGTATGGTCGGCACGCTGCGTTATGAGTTCTGCCGCTGTGTGCCCGTGTACGGCATAGTGCATTTTGTTCTGTACCGTGGCATAGAAGCGCTGCGTTGCTTTTGCCGTTTTGTCGTAGTCAAGCGCGGTAGCGTACAAATCTGTGACTTTCTGATAAAATCTGCGTTCGCTTGCTCGTATTTCGCGTATGCGTTCAAGCTGTTCTTCAAAGTATTTGTCTGTCAGCACTCCGCCGTTTTTAAGCCGTTCTTCGTCCATTACCCAGCCTTTTATCGTATAGCTTGAGGCAATTTCGTTGACCCATTTGCGGAATTGCACCGCGCGTTCGGAGTTCACTTTGAAGCCGACTGCGATTATCATTTGCAGACTATAGTGGTTTGTATCATAGTTTTTGCCGTCGCTCGCAGTTATCCAAAATTTTCGGATAACTGAATCTCTTGATAATTCTTTGTCTGCAAAGATTTTGTTTATGTGGTAGCTGACAGTTCGTATGTCAACATCATACAACTCGGCAAGCATTTTCTGCGTCAGCCAGATGTTTTCATCTTCGTAACGCATTTCAAGGCTTGTTTCAGCGCCGCCGAAAGCGGCAGCGTAGGTGAGATATTCCGCCGCGCCTGAGCGTATGCTGATTTCGTTTTTCTTCGTCATGGAAGCCTGTCTCCGTTTCATTTTTTCTGTTTCAGATATTATTTTACACGCTTTAACGGCAAAAATGTCATTTCTTCTTCTACTCCGCAATATCTTCTATTTCATTTCCTTTTATAACATTGACAAGATTCATTGTCGCACGGAGTTTCAGTTCTTCGTAAGCCTGCACGGAAAGATATGATATGTGAGGGGTAACGATAATGCCTTCAGTATTAAAGATTTCTTCGTCAAATTCAGGCGGTTCAACATCTACAACATCAAGCACAGCGCCTGCAAGTTTTTTGCTTTTAACAGCCGCGACAAGCGCTTTTTCGTCAATTATGCAGCCGCGTGCCGTGTTAATAATGTATGCAGACGGTTTCATACAGGCAAGTTTTTCAGCGTTGAGCATACGGTTTGTTTCCGGCGTTAGTTTTGCGTGAATGCTGACGTAATCTGCCGCAGCAAGCGCTTCTTCAAGATTTTCAAGTTTGGCAACGCCGATTTCAGCCATTTTTTCAACCGTAACATACGGGTCGTATGCACTAACCCGCATACCGAGAGCTGCAGCTTTTTTTGCCGTGCAGCTGCCTATTCTGCCAAGTCCTATTATCAGAAGTTTTGAGCCTTTGATACGGTTTGCGGGTTTCGGAAGCGCAGGACTTCCCCACAGTCTCTGCTCCATTTCTTTTTTATATGAAGTTATATGTTTGTTGCACTGGAAAATTGCGGCAACAGCATAATCTGATACATCTTCTTTGCAGTATCCGGGTACAAAGGCAACTTTAATTCCCATCTCTTTTGCCGCCGCAATGTCAACTCTGTCATAACCTCCGCCGAACACGGAAATAACTTTGCAGTTCGTAAGTTGTGATATTTCTTCTCTGCCAAGTTTTGTGTAAACCTGAGCGAGAATACCGTCTGCAGCAGCGCCGAACTTTTTCAAATCTTCTGTATAATTATATCTGGAATAACGGATTTCACAATCAGAAAACTGCCCATTAAGCACGGTATTTTCAATATCGTAATCAAGCCACTCTTCGTCTATAATCCAAATTAAAGGTTTCACGTTCATTCCTCCTGTTAAATTTTGAATTGTGCTTTTCTAAATCTCATTTAGGCTTCTGCCTCTTTTTGCTTCAACTTTAAGCGGCACGGAAATCTCGCATATCCCCTCCATAGTCTTGACAAGCAGTTTTTCAACCGCGTCAGCGTCACATTCGTCACATTCACAGACTATTGAGTCATGCACCTGCAAAACAGCACGGGCGTTAGGAAATTTATCCGCAAGCTGTTTGTCAAATTCAACAAGCGCCATTTTGGCAATATCGGAAGCAGCGCTTTGAACAGGCGTATTTACAGCGATTCTGTCTATCGGATTGTTGCCTCTGCCTTCTATGGTGGCAACCTCCGCAAGCGGACGGCGTCTTCCGAAAATCGATTCCGTATATCCCTTTGCCTTTGCTGCCGCGATACTCCGCTCTATATAGTTCTGCACGCCAGGCAGCACGCTGAAATAGCGTTTAACAATCCCTGCTGCCTGAGGGCGCGGAACAGCCAGCCGCTGCGCAAGTCCGAAAGCGCTCATACCGTATAGCAGCCCGAAATTGACAACCTTTGCGAAACGGCGCTGTTCTTTTGTAATTTCTTCGGCAGGCAGTCCGAAAACCCATGACGCGGTTTCAAGATGTACGTCACGCTCTTCGCGGAACGCTGAGAGCAGCCGTTCTTCCTGCGAAAGATGAGCAAGAATACGAAGCTCAATCTGTGAATAGTCAGCTGAGACAAACATTCTGTTTTCTGCGGCAGGGTGCAGACATTTTTTGAATCTTTCAGCCCACTCTCCAAACTGCGGAATATTCTGCACGTTGGGCGAATAGCTTGCAAGACGCCCTGTGCCAGTCTCCAGCTGGTCAAAGGTGGAATGTATTCTGCCGCCGCAATCTTCTGACAGTTTAAGATACGGTTCCACAAACCCTGTCAGAATTTTAGACTGTTCACGGAAGCTCATCAAAAGTTTCGGCACGTCGCAAAGCGGCTTGGGCAGCTGCGCCAGCTCTTCAAGCACCTCTGCTCCGGTTGAAAATCCTGTCTTAGTTTTTTTGATTGCAGGGAGATTTAATTTCTCAAACAAAACATGGCCGACCTGCTTTGGTGAATTAAGGTTAAACTCTTCTCCTGCTTCTTTCCATGTTTCAGCTTCTGTTTCGGCTATAGAAGCCGTCAGTTTTTCGCGCAGCTCGGCAAGCATTTTAATGTCCGCAGGCACACCGCTGCGCTGCATACGTGTCAGCGTAAAACTCAGTTGATTGTCAAGATTTTTTTCAAGCGATTTTTGTGATGCGGTAAGCTGATTTTCAAATGTCCGATAAATATTATAAAGTTGAGCGGCAAGCGATTTTTCGTCAGGCAGTTTACCGAGAGTTTTTTCTATTCCCCTGCCGCCTCTGTCAGGATGCAGCATATAATGCGCCGCTTCCACATCGTTAATTCTGTCTGCCTCAGGCAGCATGACTTTTTCATCTGCAAGAATTCCGCGCAGACCAAATACGGTAAGTATGCCCTGCTCCGTCCATTTCTGCCATGTTTTGTCATTTTCAAGCAGCGTTAAATCAGCGGCAAAAATTTCCTGTCTGTCGTTTGCAAGCACAATCTCAGTTTTGCCGTTAGAACGCTCTTTAACAAGCATACTTGCGTTTTCTGAATAAAGTATTCGTTCTATGCCGACTTCGCTTAAAATAATGCCGTTTTGGAGTGTCGTTTCCAGCGTTATCGGCTGAAATTCCGCTGAGGCAGTTTTTTTTGCTGTATCAAAGGCAGCGCCGTCGTCTGACAGTTCAAATCCGCCGGTGAGATTTTTCAGCTGAACGTAAATTTTTCTAAGTCCGAGTCTGTCGCACAACGGCTTCAATACAGAATCATCCGCCGCTTTTATATTAGTTTCGTCAACGCAAACAGGCTCAACGTCTATAGGCAGCACAAGCGCGCGGCTGTCAAACGCCGCCAGCTGCCCCGCTTCAAGGTTGCGGCGTTTTGCGCCCTTAAAATCGTCTATATGAGCGTAAATATCTTCAATGCTTGAATATTTCTGAACAAGCTCCGCTGCGCTCTTTTCACCGATTCCGGCAACGCCTGGAATATTGTCTGCAGTATCGCCGAGCAGCGCAAGATAATCTGACATGCGGCGCGCAGGAAAACCATACTTCTTTTCAAAAAATTCCTCATCGTAAAAATCAAATTCGCTGACACCCTTTGTGGGACGTATTACGAAAATATTTTTGTCGAGAATCTGAAAAAGATCCTTGTCTGCTGAAAGAATAAGCGCGCTGTCGCCGTCTGCGGCAATTTTTTTTGCAGTTGAAATAATACAGTCGTCGGCTTCAATTCCGTCCTTAATAAAAACAGGCACACCAGCAGCACGGCTCAATTCGATAATCAGAGGCAGCTGTGTTTTGAAACCTTCAGGCGCAGGCTTGCGGCTTGCCTTGTACTCCTCGTACATTTTTTTGCGCGCAGTAGCGCCCTTCGGATCAAAAAACAGCGCAACTCCGTCAGGCTGCCATTTTTCAAGAGCCTTGACAAACATATTCATAAAACCGACAATCGCGTTTGTAGGAGTCCCGTCTGCCGCGCAAAGTCCCTCAGGTACAGCGTAAAAACCGCGAAATGCCAAACCGTGCCCGTCTATTAAAATAATCTTTCTTCCTGTCAATTTTATCCCTCCCGCCGCAAAATGCGCCCAAAACAACCGTTTTGCGGTATAATACTTTCGTACCGAATATATTATAAGCTATAACTGCTCATTATGGAGGTTCAAAATGGACAAGAATGTACGAGTACGCTTTGCGCCGAGTCCAACCGGCGCGCTTCACATAGGCGGAGCGCACACCGCTCTTTTTAACTGGCTTTGGGCGCGGCACAACGGAGGCAAATTCATACTCCGCATAGAGGACACAGACCTCGAACGCTCAACAAAGGAATACGAACAGAGCATAATGGACGGTATGCGCTGGATGGGTTTTGACTGGGACGAAGGCCCCGACATCGGAGGAAATTACGGCCCTTACAGACAGTCCGAGCGCATGGATTTATATCATAAACACGTTGACGAACTCAAAGCCCAGAGACTTGCCTACGACAAAGACGGCGCCGTATTCTTCAAAGTTCCCGAAGGCGAACTTCTGACCTTTGACGACGCGGTTTACGGACATATCGAAGTACGAAGCGAACGCTGCTCCGTCAATCCCGACGGCAGCATAAAAGACGTTGTCCTTATGAAACGCGACGGAATGCCTACCTACAACTATGCCTGCGTAATTGACGACCACTACATGGACATCAACACCGTAATCCGCGGTGAAGACCACGTTATCAACACACCGAAACAGATACTGATATATAAAGCGCTCGGCTGGAAAGTCCCAACCTTCGGACATCTTCCGATGATACTCGGCAAAGACAAGAAAAAACTTTCAAAACGACAGGGCGCAACCAGTGTGTTTGAATACAATGACCTTGGTTATCTGCCCGACGGCGTATTCAACTTCCTTGCACTGCTCGGCTGGACACCGAGAGAAACTGGCGAAATCTTCTCAAGAGAAGAAGCTGTTTCGCAATTTGAACTCGGACAGGTAACTAAAAAAGCCGCCGTATTTGACATGGACAAACTCAACCATATCAATCAAGAGCAGATGAAACGCATGAACCCGTACAAACTGCTTGAAATCATCCGCCTCT
Organism: Synergistaceae bacterium; assembly: GCA_045601305.1. Lineage (GTDB taxonomy): Bacteria > Synergistota > Synergistia > Synergistales > Synergistaceae > Equadaptatus. Next base: position 1,346 of record JAZRZG010000173.1, on the reverse strand, counting down.
TCTGGTCAAAACTTGAATTAAACCCTGAAAAATACAGCGATGACTACCTTGCGGCATCACTCAAAACAATGGGCGGACGAGGACAGACAACACTGCAAGTTGCTGAATACAGTGATTACTTCCTCAGCTTCGACGTTGTCAAGGCGCGCTACGATGCAGCAGAAATCAGCGAAGAACGCCGCCCCGTGCTTAAGACCTTCTACAGGCAACTCGTTGACAGTGCACCCGAATGGAAAGCGCCGGCGCTTGAACAGTTTACAAAAGACTGGATTGAAGCAAACGGCAGCAGCATGAAAGAACTCTGCCTGCCCCTACGCTGGGTTCTGACAGGAAGAAAAGTCAGCCCCGGAGTATTTGAATGCGCCGAGCAGCTCGGCAAAACAGAAACTGAAACACGCCTCAAATATTACAACCTCATAGATTGATAACAAAAAAATAAAAATATACCCTGTCAATAGGGTATATTTTTTGCTCTAAGATAGTGTCCTATAATTTTAATAACATTAAATAATTTTAATCTGATTTTATAACGTGAGGAAATTTTAATAAATAATAAACATTTTCAATGCACGCAAAAATAACCGGTTGGGGTATGCCCTACCGGCATTTTTCAAATTTTAAGGCGTCGATATTTTGTTTTTCACTCTCTGCTTCAAGCTCGTCTCTGTCGGCAGATTGTGCTTTGCTGTTTTGCTTTTCATTTTTCGCTCACCGCATCCCCGAAGTGCGAGGTGCTGTGTGTTAAATACTAAAAAGCTCAAACCGCGGTCTGAAAAAGTGTTTGTGTCTCTGTCAGGCTCACCCAATATACGAAGATGTTTCAGACTTGGGCAGCCTTTCTTCGCATAAAGCCCGACGTCAACGAGACGTGTATCGTCGCAAGGCGCGGTATTTTTCCGGTTACTGATAGTTGATCCCCCGTAGGTTGGCTGTGGTTCACCGTTTTGAATTTGCGCGATGTTCAGAAACAGAGGTCTCCATATATAAATCTGCAATGAGAAGGCACAAAAAGCAACCGCATTGCAAAAATTTCTTAAAGAAATATTTTGCCAAAACCGCGCGAACGGTTGCAAACACGGACAAAAACGGACGTAAATAAAATACAAAAGCGGGGGGCTGATTTCAGTCTGATTTCAGTCTCCCGCTTTTTGAGTACGCGAACAAACGGCTATGCCGTTAAATTTCAGCGGTCAGCCGTTTGTTCGTTTTGAAACTTTGTTGCTTTGTTGCATTGTGTTGCTTTTGTTACATAAAGAATCCCAACGCCGGAGAGGGAGCCGTGTGTGGACTTGAAGCCGGGCAGTGCCCACTGATATTCAGTCGTTTGTCGTATGTCGCTTGTCATC
>JAZRZG010000172.1:0-2308 GCA_045601305.1 Synergistaceae bacterium | reverse complement strand
CACGTTGTAATTCCACGACCTGCCATACGCTTTCACATGAACACCTCCTTCACCCGCGTCAGGGCATAAAAAAAGCGCGTCTGCCAACCCAAGCGTCACTTTGGGTAACAGACGCGCTATGTACGATTATTGTTTTCTATTGGAAAAGGCTCAAAAACGCCGTATTTTCAGCACTTTTTGAGCCTTTGATTTTTTAGTCCTATTATTACAGGAGCGTCTTTGACAATGACTGTGCCGATTTCTCCGGCTTCAATCATTTTTTCCATTTCCTGAAATCCGGGACGGTCAAAGGTCGTACCCGAAATGCCGTCATCCGTAAAGAAGCGATAATTCCGTATGCCTTCCTTCTTGCAGTAATCTTCGAGGATCTGTTTTTGGTGGGTAATGCTGTTCGATTCATGTTCTTCCTTGATTCGGCTGCTGTCCATACCGTCCTCCCGCTGAATATCATCTACGGACAGGCGGCAGTACAGCGCCGTAATTAAATTTTCTTTCTCGACTTTCTTTTTCATAAATCTCCTTTCCGGTGTTTTACACCTGAAAAGCCGAGCATTGTTGAGACTGCTGTCATTTTACAATACCCGGCTCTTTTTTTCAATTCTGTGAGCTGTTTAGGATCAGTTTCTTGAACTGCTGAAATAATGACTGTTTGCCTTCCGTGTCAAAATCGGCGGTAACATCATATACGGTATTACCGATTTCTTTTGATACGGTAATTTTCTTTGGTACAGTGCAGACGGAATAACCGGTACCTTCGTCAGCGTCCACCGGCCTTACATATTCTGAAAGGTCAATGGGTACGTTTTCTTTTATCCGCCCGCCGCCATATACGAAAAGGCGGTATTTTTCTCTTGCTTCCTGTGCTGTCATATTCGTTCCCTCCCTTATCTCGAATTTTCACGCTGCTTTTGCAGATATCTGCGGTAATACTCAGCCGCCTTAATTAAAAAATCTTCGGTCTGCTTGACGGTGTAACTTTCGGGAACAATATTTTTCAACCGCTCCACGGGGATTTTTATCGTTTCCCGCTGATTTGCTTTTTCTTCGGATAGTGTCTTGAAGACAAGGTACTTATCCAAAACACCGTCTTTGTAAAACTGATGCAGGTGCCACGCCTGTGAATATGACGGCGTACAGTCGTTCATATCGCAAATTTCCAACACGTCGTACTGAAACTGCTCCGGCAGGAACGAAAGCTCAACGCCAACGGACAGGGCAATCTTTCCTTCGTCCATTGTCTCTCATCCGCTTTCAGCTGCAGTTCCGCCATATACTCGTAGCCCTTTGCGGCGGCACAGATATCGTCCACGAATTTCACACGGTCGGGATTGCACTTATAGAAATTCTTCACAAGACAACCGCCGCCTCCCGTGATATACAGCGTCATCGTGCCTTCGTCGTAGCCATGCTCACGCAGACGGCGGAAAATGTCTTTCACATATTCCGCTGCCGTAGTTTTGAGGATTTTAAGGCCGGCGGCGGGAATGTCCGCCGTTCCGTTCTGCAATACCTCGTCGATGATAACGTCATTGATCTCCCGACGGGTCTCCTGCATAAATTCCTCACGGATCGCAAGCGTACACTGATAGGTACCGAATTTTTCGGTGTACATCTTACTGCTCATTGGCCTGCCGTTCGTGAGAAACAGCGTGTTCATCGTGCCGTTGCCGATATCCGCTACAACGGAAAGACCTTTCATTGTGGTAACGAACCCCGCAACAGAGGCATATCCCTGCGGATAAATCTTTACGCCGGAGATACGGACGTGATACGCCGTGTGCTGATAGGTGAAGCTGACCTCCTCGTTTTTGGAGAGGTAGGCGGCAAACTCGGCTTTCTGCCCGCTTGTCCAAGTGAGCGGAAGCCCTGCGGCGATAATAACGTCCGCTTCCGTCAGCCCTTTGTCTTTCAGTTCCTCCGCAATCGCCACAAGGGTGAGGAGATAATAGTCCTCGTCTTTGATCTTATCCGGAAGGAACTCTTTGTGTCCCTCGCCGATGAGATAGTACCGTCCGCCATATTCGAGCATATCCTTCGTAAACAGCGGCTCGGCGTCATATCCCATAATGCCGGTTTTGAAACAGTGGTCAGCGGTTTTGATATTACCGTAACCGTGATCGATCCCCACGATCAGTTTTTCTTTGAATTGTTTCATTGTAAATACCTTCTTTCTCCCCGTCTTTCCGGAGTGTCGTTTTGATGGATAACCGCAAAAGTGGGAGCAGTTATCGTAAACTGTTCTGCTGCAGGATTTCTTCATAAAGCTCCTTTTCGGCGGGTAATACCGCTTTGCGGAAATAGTTGCAGT
>JAZRZG010000171.1:0-9265 GCA_045601305.1 Synergistaceae bacterium | reverse complement strand
TATGTCTGCAATGGATGGATTGTTTGCTGAAAAGCATTTTGATACGGTTTATCACATAGCAGCAATAACACCACTGCCGGATTGTCAAAATAACCCTGTTGAAGCTGTTTCTGTCAATGTTGGAGGGACTGTATGTATTTTGCAGCTTGCTCGGAAATATGGTGTTAAGAGAGTTGTGTTTGCAAGCACGTCAGCTATTTATGAAAACAACACAGATTTCCCGTCGATTGAAGAAGATGTGTTGTCACCAAGCTTGATTTATCCCAGTACAAAATTTGCGGCAGAACAATTTTGCAAAGCGTTTTCAGCAGCGTATAACATTCCTGTGATTTGTATGCGTTTTGCAAATGTGTATGGTCCCCATATTGATTGTCTGAGGACACAGCCGCCTGTGATGGGATATATCATACGGGAGTTTTATAAAGGCAGCGCACCTGTTTTGCACTCTGACGGAGAGCAGAAACGCGATTTTATATATGTTGATGACTTGATCGATCTTGCCTTGCTGGTAACTGCATGCAACAGCTTCGATATTGTTAACGTATCTTCCGGTACAGCGGTATCTATAAATGAAATATTGTCTCTAATAGCTGAAGAGATGAAGTGTATAGCCATAAAACCTGTATATGCAGAAACTGAACATTTTTGGTCAAAATATCCGGATTTATATGAACAACCGTATCCAATTTCTGCCAATGTTCTGGAACATGAGATCTTAAAATATACATGTCTTTCCAACAAGCATGCATATCAAAAGTATGGCTGGCAGCCAAAAACTTCACTACAAGACGGAATAAAGAGGACTGTAGATTTTTCATGTTCTGTGCTTGAAAAAGCCGATTTGAGAGGTGAAAAATAGATGGATAAAATATCGCTCGTTATACCGTGTTACAACGAACAGGAGAGCCTGCCGTTTTTAAAACAGGCACTTGATATTCAGGTGTCTAAATTTTCTGGCACAGAATTTGAAATCATACTTGTTGATAACTGCTCGGAAGATGATACGCTTAAACTCATGAAACAGTTGCACGAAAGCGACAGCAGATATCAGTATATTTCTTTCTCAAGAAATTTTGGCAAAGATTCCTCCATGTATGCCGGAATGAAAGCAAGTACAGGAGATTATATTGCGATTATGGATGCTGATTTACAGGATCCTCCGGAGTTGCTGAAAGAAATGTACGAAATTTTAAAAACAGGAGAATATGACAGTGTTGCCGCATACAGAGACAACAGAGAAGGAGAACCATGGCTTAGATCTGTGCTGGCGAACGCTTTTTACAGTCTTATGAATAAAATTTCTCATTCAGGTACGGTCAGCGGTGCCAGAGATTTTAGGCTTATGACGCGGCAAATGGCAGATGCCGTGTTGTTGCTTGAAGAAAGCGAACGCTTTACGAAGGGTATTTTTTCATGGGTAGGATTCAGAACAAAGTGGATAGCTTTCAAGAACAGAGAGCGTGTTGCCGGAGAAACCAAACTGCCGATGAAATCTGCATTTTCTTATGCGCTTCGCGGAATAGTGGCTTTTTCGACATTTCCGCTGGTGCTTATTTCTTTTACAGGACTTATCCTGTGTGCAGCTGCTTTTGTCTATACTCTGTTTGTAATAATCAAGCAGTTGGTGTTCAAGGATGCTGTTTCAGGATATCCGTCGCTGATGTGTGTGCTTTTGTTTGGTTTTGGACTGACTTTTTTGGTGCTTGGCGTAATAGGGCAGTATCTTGCGCAAATGTATCTTGAAATTAAGCAGAGACCAAAATACATTATTCGCGAGACAAGTCTGTAATTCAGAAAAGATGAGAGAATAAAGAATTAATGGTGCAAAAGGATTATGATTTCTGAAAATATTAAAGAGGCTGTATCTAAAAAACATTTCGGCGCGGTGTTGCTTTACGGACTGTTTTTTGTCCTTATGCTGTGCATGATTTCAAACAAGCTGCTTTTGCATTTGGACGAGGTGTATTCCTATTGTCTTGCGAATACTCCGATAAGGGTGCATCTGCTGCCCAACGGCAACACGTCGATTGAACATTTTACAGCGCCGGGAGCGTATCTTTATGTGCCGTCAAAGAACGGTTTGTGCGCTGTAACGGCTGTTTTGCCGAATCAGAGATTTGATTACGGCAATGTCTGGAAAAATCAGCAGATGGATACTCACCCGCCGTTTTATTATCTTTTGCTTCATACGGTATGTTCATTTTTCCCCGGCGTTTTTTCAATGTGGTTTGCGGGAATTATAAATATTCTGTTTGCTCTGTGCATACTGTTCCTTTTGCGCAGACTTGTCAGGCTCCTGATAGATGATGATTTTATTGTCAACGTAGTGTCGCTTGCGTTTGTTCTGTCTTCGGCAATGCTTAACGCAACGGCTTTTCTCAGAATGTACGTTACGGCGATGTTCTGGGTAACGCTTTTGACGTACCTTATTCTCAGGCTGTGCGACAGGGAAATTTCATTTAAGTCCTGCATACCGCTGTTTTTTGCTACGTATCTCGGCATACTGACACATTATCATTTTGCAGTGTACGATATGCTGATTTCATTTGTATTTTTCTGTATGCTGATTTATGGCAAAAAATACCGCAGCGCGCTGAAATTCAGCGCTGTACAGCTGCTTGCGGGAATTTGCGCGGCTGTGACTTTCCCTGCTATGTTTGAGCATTTGTTTCATCGTGTCCGCGGCATGGACACGCTCAGCAATTTGTCAGGTTCGGCGGTAAGCTATTCGGACAGGCTCAGTCTTTATCTTGGTATTATCAACAAACAGCTGTTCGGCGGGTTATTCTTTATTTTTGTTGCTTTTGCTGTTTTTCTTGCGTTACGCAAAATATACGGCAGAAATGTTGCAGAAGAAGCCGCAGCGGAGAGTTGTGTGTCACGCTGCCGCTATGCATTGATTTTTATTCCGTCAGCGCTTTTTGTCCTGTTTGTGGCAAAGACTGTGCCGTTTTCGGACTGGGTGAACGACGGCAGATATATTCACATGATAATTCCGGTCTTTTTTGCGGCAACGCTGTGCCTTGTGTTTGAAGGGATCGGGCATATTACAAAAGCCGGAGTAAAAAAATACGCAGCGGCTGCGTGCGCGCTGCTTGTGGTGTTCGGAAGTTATTTCTTTACTGACTGGGATCGTCATTATCTTTACAGGGCTGACAAAGCCAATTATGAACTTTCTAAAATTTACAGCAACGCTGACTGTATTTGGCTGCAGGAAAGAGATTTGCTGCTTTGTTCGCTGTTTGAAGTGTCGCGTTTTAAGAGTCTTATCTGGTTTGACATGACACGGTTTGCTCCTGAGCGGATGAAGGATTGTAATCCTGTGGACAGGCTTGTTATCTGTATTACGCATTTTTCGCCCTTTGACACTGATGCCGTTCTGAATAGTTATTTGCAGTATATGCCGGAACATGAACGTTACAGCATAATAAAACGGCCTGTATTTTTTGACAGAGGGGCGATGTATTTCCTGGAAAAGCTTTAAATGTTTGATGAAAAAAGCATTAAATGTTTGATGAAAATACTTGATTTTCGCTAAAAAGTATTGTATTATGATACTTAATGGAGGAAATCGCCATGATTAAAACGACACGGATGCTTATGCAAGAATTAAGCGGGTATGCAAATTCGAAAACAAAAATAGCAAGGCTTGTCAAGGAGAAGAAACTTTTCCCTATTATCAAAGGGTTATATGAAACGAGGAGAGACCTTAGCCCTGTGTCTCTTGCCGGAGTTATTTATGGACCATCGTATTTGTCGTTTCATTGGGCATTAAACTATTACGGAATGATACCTGAAACTGTTTATGGCTGTACGAGCGCAACATACAAAAAAAACAGGCGCAAACAGTACACAACTATTTTCGGCAATTATTTTTACAGAGACGTTCCGTCCGCTGTTTATCCGCTTGAGCTCAGCATCATAACGATAGATGAGGGATATCCCGTACAGATTGCTTCGCCTGAAAAAGCATTATGCGATCGTCTGTATATAGCTTCGCCGCAGAATAGCGTAAAGGAAATTGAAGATATGCTTTTTGACAATCTTCGTTTGGACGAGGATGTCTTTGCGAAACTGAATTTTCAAACAATTTTGGAGCTTACGGCGCTTTACAGATGTGCGAATCTGAAATTATTTGCCGCATGGATTAAAAAGAATGTGAGGGGATAATACAGTGAAAAATCTGTGTCAGCAAATCTATCTGGAACGGCTTAACAACAATTTATATTCAGAATATGTAAGCAATAATCTGAAATATTGTCTCATTAAAGAAATAATTCAGGAAAACATATTGTGCGGACTGAGCAGAAACAATTTCTTCCGCAAGACAAATTTTAACGGCGGAACAGCGTTAAGACTGTTTTACAGTCTCGACAGGTTTTCGGAGGACCTCGATTTTTCGGTGAAAACCGGCGTAACAGATTTTGATGTTAAAGAGTATGTCGACGGTTTGCGAAGAGAACTGGAGAGCAGCGGGCTTCAAAATGAAATTGTTGTCAAGTCAGAGCATTGTGATAAACTCCAACGAATTTTTGTGAATTTTCCCTCATATCTGACGTATGGGGAAACATTTGGTGACAATATGCTTGCCGAAACTGTGCAGCAGAACCAAAAAATAAAAATTAAAATTGAGGTTGATACGCAGATACCTGAATTTGTAGTCAGCAGAAATAATTATTATTTTTCGCCGCTTCCTTTTGAGGTCAGTATTTATGATGAAGGTACCTTGTTTGCGTGTAAAATTGGGGCTGTACTTGGGCGTAACAGAAAAAAGAACGTTAAAGGAAGAGACTTTTACGATTATGTATTTTACATTTCAAGGGGCAGTATTCCAAATATGAAATGTCTGCAGTCTGTACTTGAAATTGATAATATCAAAATTCACGGAGAAATTAACAGGGATGTGTTGGTTAAGCTTCTGTGCGACAAGTTCAATTCAATAGATTATAAAATTGCAAAAAACGATGTAATGCCGCTGATCGTTGATACGAGGAAACTTGATGTATGGAATGCAGAATTTTTTAGCGCAATTACTGAGAACAACTTGATGAAATCTTTGCTGTGAAGTGGTGGTGTTGTCAGCGCGTTAGCTACAGGCGGCGATAGATATAAAATTTTTGCTGCCTGCCGCTTGACAAAAGAAATTACAGGCGGTATAAAATACCGGTACGCGATGAGAGGGACGAGTAAGGCGCATACGCATCTGCAGAGAGGAGAACGTAAGCTGAAAGTTTTCCGTTGCGGGCGTTTTGAAAACCACCCTTGAGCGGACGCCGAAGCAGCGATGATAAGGTGTCAGGGATACGCCCTTTACAGCGTTCAAAAGGGCCGTGCAGGCGGCTGAACGGGAGTGGAACAGCGGACAAAAGCCGCCTCCTTTGAAAAGGAGCGCGGTTTTATTTTTTAGAATTCAAATTTTAGTGTTCAAAATTCAAAATTGTTATCATGGGGGTATTCAAATGGCAGTATTCACAACAACAGAGGGTAAAAAATATGAGGCAGAGTCAGTCTCTGTCCGCGAACTTATTGCCGCGCTGCATATCAAAAAGGCTCTCGGAGCAAAAGTGAACGGCGAAATCGTTGACGCGGACAAACGCTTTGTCCAAGACACGGAATTTGAAATACTTTACGCGGATTGCGAAGAAGGACTTGCGCTGCTTCGTCACTCAACGGCGCACCTTATGGCAAACGCTGTAAAGCGGCTTTTCCCGGGCGCAAAATTTGGCATTGGTCCTTCAATTCAGGACGGTTTCTACTATGACATTCGTTTTCCGAGACCGCTTACCGACGAAGATTTACCGAAAATAGAAGCTGAAATGAGAAAAATCGCTCAGGACAAGGTGCCGATGGTTCGCGAAGAGATGACGAAAGAAAATGCGCTTGCGCTGTTCAACGGTTTGGGAGAGGATTTGAAAGCAGAGCTTATTGAAGCGATTCCTGACGGAGAAACGCTTTCTGTCTATCATCAGGGCGACTTCACAGATTTTTGCAGAGGTCCTCATGTTCCTGATACAGGCTGCTGCAAATTCTTCAAACTTCTTTCACTCGCTGGCGCATACTGGCGCGGAGACGAAAAGAACGAAATGCTTACCCGTGTTTACGGTACGGCATTCGGCAGCGAAGATGAACTGAAAGAATATCTGCGCCGTCTTGAAGAAGCAAAGGCAAGAGACCACCGCAAGCTCGGCAAAGAACTTGACCTGTTCAGTCTCCATGAAGAAGGTCCGGGCTTCCCGTTCTTCCACCCTAAAGGCATGGTCATTATGACCAAACTTATTGAATTTTGGCGCAGAGAACACAGAAAACGCGGCTATGTGGAAATTAAAACGCCGATGATACTCGACCGTGCTCTTTGGATTCGTTCAGGTCACTGGGATCACTACAAGGAAAATATGTATTTCACGTCAATAGATGATGCTCCGTACGCAATTAAGCCTATGAACTGTCCGGGCGGAATACTTGTTTACAAAAGCGGCATTCACAGCTACAGAGACCTTCCGATTCGCATGGGTGAACTCGGTTTTGTCCATCGCCACGAGCGTTCGGGCGCGCTTCACGGGCTCATGCGCGTGCGTGCATTTACACAGGATGATGCTCACATTTACTGCACACCGGATCAGATTAAAGATGAAATAAAAGCTATTATGGCACTCGATGACTACGTTTATACGGATGTTTTCGGTTTCAAATATTTTGTGGAACTCTCAACGCGTCCTGAAAATTCAATGGGCGATGACGCGCTTTGGGAACTTGCCGAACAGCGGCTTAAAGAAGCGCTTGAAGAAACAAATACACCATACAAACTTAACCCTGGAGACGGCGCATTCTACGGGCCTAAAATTGACTTTCATCTTGAAGACTGTTTAGGCCGTACATGGCAGTGCGGAACAATACAGCTTGACTTCCAGATGCCTGAAAAATTTGACATGACCTACGTTGGACAGGACGGAGAAGAACACAGACCTGTTATGCTTCACAGGACAATTCTCGGCAGCCTTGAAAGATTTATGGGTATCCTGATTGAAAATTACGCAGGTGCGTTCCCGTTCTGGCTTGCTCCCGTTCAACTTAAGGTTCTTCCTGTTTCTGCTGAATTTGTTGACTATGCCAAGGAAGTTACGGCAAAACTCAAGGAGCAGGACTACCGTGCTGAAATTGATATGCGCGATGAGAAACTCGGCAAAAAAATCCGCGACGCGCAGATTCAGAAAACACCGTTTATGGTAGTTATAGGTGCCAAGGAACAGGAAGAAGGTACAATAGCGCTGCGCGACAGAGTCAAAGGCGACCTCGGTTCAATGAGCTTTGACCGGCTGCTTGAAAAGCTCGGTGAAGAATTTGATCCGATAAAAAAATAGCTTGCGGCAGCGTTACAGCAACCGCAGCAACTGGTAGATAACAGCAGATAATATGGCAGATAACAGCAGATAATACCGCTTGCATTATTTCAAAACGAGTGCTATAATCTATCAGTCTTGAAAAATTATAAGGTTTAAGCAGAGGCGCACCTCTCACCCCGCGATTTATCCTGTTGCCGGGTTTTGCCATGAAATCATCGATTATTACGGCTTGGTGCAAATCTGCGCCGAGCCGATTTTTATTGGAGGTGTAATACCATAGCAACCAACAAAAACGACGAGCCGCGCGTCAACGAAGAAATCACCGCACGTGAAGTACTTCTCATAGATGCGGAAAATACGAAAAGAGGCGTGGTTACAATCAGTGAAGCACTGGCGCTTGCAGAAGAAGCAGACCTCGACCTTGTCGAAGTAGCTCCTCAGGGCAACCCTCCTGTCTGTCGCATACTTAACTATGGCAAGTATCGTTTCCAGCAGCAGAAAAGGGACAAAGATGCCCGCAAGAAACAGAAAACGCAGGCAATCAAAGAAGTCAAAATGCGTCCGAAAATTGACCAGCATGACTATGATTTCAAGGTTAAAAACCTTATCAGTTTCCTTGAATCCGGACACAAAGTTAAAGTTGCGATATTCTTCAGAGGACGGGAAATGGCTTTCCTTGACAGAGGCAGAGACGTGCTTAACAGAGTAGTTGAGCAGGTTAAAGATTATGGCAAGGTAGAAGCGGAACCGCGCATGGAAGGCTCCTACATGAGAATGATGCTTGCCCCGCTTACAGCGTCTGAAAAGCCAAAGCCTGAAAAGAAACACAAGGCTGAAGCAGAAAATACAGAAGAAAATTAATAATTGCCGCGTGCAATAAACAAGGAGGAAATATACAATGCCGAAAATGAAAACACATTCAGCAACAAAGAAACGCTTCCACGTAACCGGTTCGGGAAAAATAGCGTTCAACAAAAGCGGTCATGCGCACAAACTTAACTGCAAAAACTCAAAACGCTGCCGCACCCTCAAACTCAGAGGCATACTGACCGGAGCAACGAAAAAACACGTTAAAAAAGTTCTCCCGTACGCGTAAGTCTCGGACGACAGTTTATAAAAAATTAAGGAGTGACCAACAATGCGAGTAAGAGGATCAAGCGCAAGCCGCGCCAAACATAAAAAACTGTATTCAATCACCAAAGGTTTCTACGGACGCAAGAAAAACGTATACCGCCGCGCGCGTGAAGCCTATCTGCACGCTCTGACAACGTCTTTTGCCGGACGCAAACAGAAAAAACGCGATTTCCGCAAACTTTGGATTATGCGTGTCAACGCAGCAGCCCGCGCGAACGGAATGTCCTACAGTTCGCTTATCAACGGACTTAAAAAAGCAAACATCACAATCAACCGCAAAATGCTTGCAGAGCTTGCAATCAACGATAATCAGGCATTTGCACAGCTTGTTGAAAAAGCAAAAGCAGCGCTCTAAACCAAGACTAAAAAACGCAGCCGCCGAATGGCGGCTGCGTTTTTGCACTGACTAAACAGACTGCTTGCCGGTCAGGCATAATCAATATAACAACCACCGCAGGAGAACGAAGGTTCCCAGCGGTTTCTGTTTTTTTGTATTTTGGTACGCGAACAAACGGCTATGCCGCCGAATTTCAGCGGTTTGCCGTTTGTTCGTTTGTTTTTGAAACTTTGTTGCTTTGCTGCATTGTGCTGCTTTTGTTACATAAAGAATCCCAACGCCGGAGAGGGAGCCGTGTGTGGACTTGAAGCCGGGCAGTGCCCACTGATATTCAGTCGTTTGTCGTATGTTGCTTGTCGTCAGTCGTTAAAAGATAAGAAACCTTTGCAGCTAACGACCGGCGACCAACGTCTGACGACTTCCGAATACCGCTTCAATCGTCGTACCTCGAACA
>JAZRZG010000170.1:0-9108 GCA_045601305.1 Synergistaceae bacterium | reverse complement strand
AATATGCTGTAAAACAAACGAATAATTTGCGGGCCTATAGCTCAATTGGCAGAGCTCCCGGCTCATAACCGGATGGTTCTAGGTTCGATTCCTGGTAGGCCCACCACTCGCAAACAAAACGTCCGCTGTGCGGACGTTTTTACAATTTTTACAATCTTGATGAGGCAGTCGATTTAAATATGCGGGATAGTACCGTATGTGTTATAATGCTGAATACAGTGAGGGTATGTATTATAATAATTGGGTGATGACCATGGGAAACATATCACAGCTTGACAAAGAATTATTTAATCCGGAAAGGTCATTAATGAGAGCGTAAAATTACCAAAAATCAATATCCGGTATATAGTATTATAGTATGCAGTGAGGGTAAAATGGAAAAACTTAAAGATATATTTTTGACGAAATATTATTCTATCAGAAATATTAAATTTTCTTTGGAAGAATTATTCTGCGTCAGCATAATATGCTTCCTGTCTATTCTTCTTTGGCAAAATTTTGCGGCATTGCTCGGCACTGCCGTTTGGCACGTGGATGCCTTGTATTACCTTGAAAGCTACCATTCTCGATTGGTATATGAAGGCCGTTGGATTATTTTTATCTTTTTCCACGTTCTGAAAAGCCTGAACCCGTATATTATGATAGCGCTTTCTTGGCTGTGCATTGGTTTCTTTGGCTACAGAGTCGCAAAGGATTTTATGGGAGATGACCTATTTGCAGTTATTTTTGCTCTGGCGCTGTTGCAAATTCATCCAATCTATGCATATATTCACTGGCCAGTCACTCCTTTTCCGACTTATCTGTTTTTAGCCATTTCCCCATTATTGAAAAAAGTCTTGAATAAAAGAACGTTTTTTATCTGTATGGGTGTGCTTTTCTTTGGAGTATATTTCAATTTTTACGACTTGATGCCGCTGCTTTTTCTGTCAGAAATAAAGGACAGAAAGTCATTTATTCAAATCATGCTGTTATGGATAACAGGGTTTATCATTGGCTATCTTGTTTCGGAAGGAATGGTATTCCTCATGGCTGGGACATTTATTCAACTTGATAGATTCAGACAGCCTCATCAGATAAAAACTTTTGTTGATATTTTTAGAAACGCCGGTATTGAATATCGATACTTAGGCATTGGTATAAAAGGATTTTTCGCAAGGCACTCTGTTAAAATTGTCTTTGGCTGTGCAATCGCCTTCATTGCTCTCTTCATGAAAAAACATCAGGAGGACAGGAAGATAATTGCTTACAAATTATTGCTGTTATCAGCAATAGCAATGTCGTTTTATATTCAATTAATTCCTGTTGGCATAAAAGTCGATCCCAGAGCCACTTCTCCTCTTTATTATGCTCTTATCGCTGTGATATTATGCTGTTATACAAAAACTTTTCGCAGTATTGTCGTTATGGGGCTTTGCATTGTTGCTTTTGCTTTTTGGAATGACAATATAAATGATTTGTTTTGTTTTCGTGAGATTACCAATACTTGGCAGACGGAGTTAAAATCTGTTTCCCCTGTTCCAACGCTCCACAAGGGAATAAGGGTGTATCTGAAGAGAGACAGTGGAACTGTTGCACGCTCTGCACAAATCGTATGTCATGCAATTAATAAAAATTTTAAATATGATACGCCGCTGGAGCGTGTTTCACAGTGGATTCCGGTTGCAAAATCAATCGGATTTGAGCAGGTGAAATTGTATAATGAGGAACTGCCTGCCAAATTTGCAAAATTTTCTCCACACGGGTTATACCGCTATGGATATGAAGATGGTTATCTGTATTTAACCATCGACAAAAAATATTTAGAGCAATTTACGGATTAAAAAAGAATTAAGCGTCTGTCGGCAGGTTGTAAATATAATCTTCACAACAAATCCTGTCAGGGCATTATTTCTGTGATTTTTTTAATCATTGTTTCGGCAATCTGAATTATTTCCGTTTCGGAAGCGTATTTTGACTCAATGGTCAAGACCGCGTCAGGCAGTTTTACCGCAAGGGAACGTCCGAGTAACGGATGAGTGTCCAATTCAGCCGCGTGTCCGCCTACCGTAATGCTTTTGTAAGTTGCTCCTTCTCCAAGAAGACCGTCACTTTTTTCGTTAGGCGTGTTTTTCGGTTTCCATCCTGCTTGTCCTGCGCCGTCAATCCATACCGCGCGGAAGGGAACGCCTTTGTCTGTCCTGTAGTTTCTTTCGCACCATTTGCCTTTATAGCCTGAAACTGTGTCAAGACGTGTGGTTCGTGTCTCAAAATTAAACCAGCCGTCAATTTTCGGCAAAACTGAGTTTTGGTCCGCTTCAGGCAGCGCAGCAGCGGCTGAACAGTGTGTTGCGCAGAGCAGAAACAGGGTCACGGCGATAAAAATTTTCTTCATAATCATCACTCCATGTTAATTATAGCCTCTTTTGATATATAATTACTACAGAATTGAGAAAAAGGGTGATTTTCTTGCTTAAGTTTGCCATCAGGGTGTTCGGCTGTCAGATGAACGTTTATGACGGAGACAGACTGCGCACCGCTTTTGTACACAGAGGCTGGGAGGAAACTGACGATGCTTCCGCGGATTTTGTTGTGCTTGTAACGTGCAGCATACGCGACAAAGCAGAGCAGAAGGTTATAAGCGAGATTGGACGCTATAACCTCCGCTATAAGGAAAACGGAAAAACTCCGGCAGTTGTTCTTATCGGCTGCATGGCTCAGAGAGTCGGCAGGGAAACGGCAAAGCGCTTCCCTTGCGTGAAACTTGTTTCAGGTCCCCGTCATTTGGGGCTTGTGCCTCAGGGCATTGAAGATATGTTCCGAGACGGAGAAAGCCGTTTCTTTATGGACGATGACCCTCGCGCGCTTCAGGATTTGGAAGTCGCGCCTATAGAAAGAACAAATCCGTACAAAGCTTATGTCACAATCAGCTACGGCTGCGACCGTTTCTGCAGTTACTGCATTGTTCCGTACGTGCGCGGCCGACTGCAGTCCAGAAAGCATGAAGAAATTTTGTCCGAGGTCAGAACGCTTGTAAAATCCGGCGTAAGCGAAGTTACGCTTCTTGGACAGAACGTTGACGCTTACGGAAAGGATACGAAAGATTACACATTTGCCAAGTTGCTGAAAGATGTTTCAGAAATCGAAGGTATAACAAGACTGCGCTTTGCAACGTCGCACCCGAAAGATTTTGACGAAGATATTTTGCAGGTAATGGCTGAAACACCGAGTATCTGCCGTTCGATAAATCTTCCCGTTCAGTCGGGCAATGACAGGATTCTTAAGGAAATGAACCGCGGCTATACGGTTGAAAAATACCGCGGGCTTGTTGCGAAAATCCGTGAAGCGCTGCCTGACGTAATGCTCACTACTGACCTCATAGTTGGTTTCCCCGGGGAAACAGAGGAAGAATACAGGGATTCTTACAATCTGCTTAAAGATATGCGGTTTGACATAGTCCATACTGCCGCCTATTCGCCGCGCGAGGGCACAAAGGCGGCGGTTATGGACTGTCAGATTGACAATCGCATAAAGGCGCGAAGACTGAATGAAATTAACGATATGCAGTCGCAGCTTGCAAGAGAGCTTAACGAGGAATACACGGGAAGAACACTGCAAATTCTCGCAGACGGCTTTGCGCCGCGAGGAGAAGGACTGATTCAGGGGCGCACGATGTCCGACAAGGTTGTAATTCTGCTCGGAAGTGAAGCAGATTTCGGAAAAACTCTTTCCGTTAAAATCACGCGCGCAAGCCACTGGTCGCTTGAAGGAGAAAGAATATAAAAATGAAACGCGGCAAACTTCTGTTTTGTATAGCCGGAATAGTCTGCCTTATGCTTTTTGCAGTCCTTTTGCACAGCTTTGAGGGAAAATATTCAGACACAGAGAAAGTCGCGGAAGAAAGTATCGACGTTACGCAGAATACTGAACGCGGCGGAATGGAAAACAGCAGGACAGAAGATGCCGAAAATGAAATTGTTGTTTATGTCAGCGGCGCTGTTAAAAAGCCCGGAGTTTTTACCGTACCTGAAGGAACGCGGGTGTATCAGCTGCTGGAAAGAGCCGGAGGTTTTGCGGAAGAAGCTGACAGAAGCGCGGTAAATCTTGCCGCCAAAGTTAAAGACGGCACGCAGATTACCTTCCCGTCATGTGTTGAAACAGCTCAGAAAGGTTACAGAAGCAGAAACAGAAGCAGTTCAAGGCGCGGCGCAAAATCTGCGTCGTCTGAAAAAAGTGAAAAAAGTTCATCAGGGAAAGTCAATATCAACAACGCGTCACAGGACGAACTTGAAACGCTTAACGGAATTGGTCCTAAAATGGCTGAAAGAATAGTTGATTATCGTCGTCAGAACGGTAATTTTTCAAGGCTTGAAGATTTACTTCTCGTAAAAGGCATAGGTCCCAAAAAATATGAAAAAATAAAGGACAGTCTGACTCTTGGAGAGTAAGGTTTCTCCTCTTTCTTTAGCGCCTGCTTTTGCCGTGCTGCTTGGTATCTGCGTCTCTTTTTTTGTGCATGACTGCGGATATTCTGCAACAGTGTCAGTTACAGCATCGGTTTTCTCCGTGTCGGCATGGGTTTTGTGCGGCAGTTCAAGGCTTGTTAAAAATTGGATTTCGCTCTGTCTGTTCACAATCTTTTTCGTTATTCTTTTTTCCTGCGTGTCTCTGTACAGAATTAATATCAAAACGGTGTTTCCCGATACTGTTGATTGTCAGGGAACCGTACTTTCTGTCCGTCCGTGGGGTAAAAATTGTGCACTGCTTATTTCAACAGATTACGGCAGAGTGACAGTATACACGAACTGTAACGCTGCTCCTGCAAGCGGAGCAAAAATCAGACTGAAAGCCGCTGTCTTTGATTTCAAAAAGGCGGAGAAACCAGGCGCTTTTGACGAAGAAAAATACTGGGAAGCAAAGGGCGCAAAGAAAAAATGCACGGTGTTAAAACTTGAAAGTATCGGCGCTCCAAATCTGTTTTACCGCTGGCGTAATTTTCTTGACAAACGCATAAAAGAGAGACTGCCTGAAAAAAGCGCGCAATATATGGCGGCGATAACGCTTGGCGAAAAAAGCCGCGAACTTGCCGAACTGCACAGAAAATCAGGTACAAGCCATCTGCTTGCCGTGTCAGGCTTCCATGTTGCAATTCTTGCGGGAATCGGCTATGTGCTTTTCAGAAAAAATAGATACAGAATCGTCGTTATATCGCTTCTTGTATGGTTTTATGTTTTTTTGTCAGGCTGCGCGCCCGGGGCAATGCGCGCGGCCTTTATGTTACAATTTGCGCTGCTGTCCATTCCGGCAGGAGCTCCTGTATCTTCCTTTAACAGCGTCTCACTTGCCGGTGTTCTTCTGCTCTTAATAAATCCTTACAGTTATTACGATATTGGTTTTCGTCTGTCGCTTTTGGCATCGCTTTTTATTACGTCAACAGTTCAAAACTTTGGCATAATTTCTGCCGCGCTTGTTTCTATGCTGGTATGGTTTGTGACTGCCGCGCAGTCAGCGTTCAATTTTCAGAAAATAGCTGCGGCAGGGCTTTTTATGAATATATTGGCTGTTCCTGTCTTCAGCCTGCTTTTCCCGCTGCTGGCGGTATGTTCTCTTCCGGCGCTTTTTGGACTTCCGTTTGGAGAAATATTTGCCATAGTCGGTGAATATCTGCTTGAAGTCTGGGAAATTTTTGCGCGGATTTTTACTGAGTTTGTGCCGTGGCAATTTGCATGGTCTCCTGTAATGACTGCTGTTTCAGCGTTCCTTTTCTTTTTCTTCGCGGCAGAAATTTCAGGTTACGGAAAAAATATGCGTGTTTTTATTGCCTCAACGGCTTCTTTGGTACTCGTTTTATTGGCATAAATGTAGTAGAATATCCTCTTGGTATTGAACTTAACGGAGGGTAACGCATGCTTCTTGTTCTGGACGTCGGCAACACGAATACCACGATGGGGGTTTACGACGGCGATAATTTGGTTAAACACTGGCGCCTGACTTCAAAAAAACAGACTGTTGATGAAATAGGTTTTACTATGCACAGTCTGCTTGATTCGTTTTCAATAGACAAAAGTCAAATAACGGGCGCTGTGTACGCAAGCGTAGTACCGCCCATTGACGATATATTCATTCAGAGCGTTGAAAACTATATCGGCGTTAAATGTCTCAGAGTGTCATCGCGCATTGTGAAGGGACTTAAAATAGCGATGAGAAACTCTACCGGCATAGGCGCTGACCGTCTTGCAAATGCCGTTGCCGGAATTGAAAAATATGGTTTTCCGCTGATAATTGTTGACCTTGGCACTGCAATTACACTGGATGTCGTTTCAAAAGAGGGAGCATATTTAGGCGGCACTATTTCACCCGGTATGGAGCTTGGAATGAACGCGCTTTTTGAAGGGACTGCGAAACTTCCGAAAATTTCTCTGACTGCACCGCAGCACCATGTTGGCGGAAATACAATCGAAGCGCTGCAGTCCGGTATAGTTTACGGCACAGTCGGTATGGTTGATACTCTGATACGCGAAATAAACAAAGAGCTGGGTTATGATTGCAGACTTGTCGCCACAGGCGGTCATTCGCATATTTTTACGCAGTATTCAACGCTTGTCACAGATTGTGACCCTTGGCTGACGCTTGACGGACTTAGAATAATATACGAAAGAAATGTTGGATAGCAGCTGCCTTGCGGGAAATTTTGCGTTTCCCGGATGGCCGAAAAAAATCGGCGGCATTGAAGTCGCAAATCCTGTATGGCTTGCGCCTATGGCAGGAGTAACATATTACTCTGTAAGGCAGTTTTACAAGCAGCTTGGCGCAGGGGTTGTGCATACTGAAATGGTAAGCGCGCTGGGGCTTTGTTACAACGGCAGAAAAACAAAGGAACTGCTATGCGGAGACGATGAAAAAAGTCCCGCCGTACTCCAGCTTTTCGGTTCAAATGCCGCGGATATTCGCAAAGGCGCGGAACTTGCTCTTGATATAAGACGTTTTGACGCGATAGAAATAAATATGGCATGTCCAATGCCGAAGGTTACCAAAAAAGGCAGCGGCTCCGCGCTTCTGAAAGTTCCTGAAACTGCGGCGGAGATTGTGTCTCAGCTTAAGCCGCTTGCGTTTCCTGTGTGGGTAAAAATTCGCCGTGCAGCGGATGACAACGAAACGCTCGTATTTTGCGAAAAGCTGCTGAATGCCGGAGCAGATCAGCTTTTTCTTCACGGCAGAACGCAGACGCAGCGGTATGAGGGAAAGGCTGACAGAGAAATTGTACGCAAAGCGGCAGAGCGGTTTCCTGCAATGATTTCTGCAAGCGGCGACTGTTATGAGCCGGAAGATTTTGCGGAATATCTTGAAATGGGCTGCTGTGCAGTACTTGCGGCGCGCGGTGTGCTGAAAGATTTGTGTCTTATACCGAAAACTCTTGCGAAACTCGGAGCGCGGATAGACAAAAAATATTCAGAGCCTTCCGCAGAGACACAGGCAGAACTTATATGCCGTTTGTGCGACGCGATATGTGACCGTGAGGGTGAAAATCACGCGCTGGTGATGGCGCACAGGACAATCGGCGCAGTATTCAAAGGATTGCGCGGCGCGGCGGAACTCAGAAGACAGATTGCTTTCCTGCGCAGCTGGCGAAAAATGAGAGAGGCAATACAGAGCTGGAAACCAACGGAATACTAAAGAAAATTGATTAATATATCAAAAATATCAAAAAAATTACGGGGTGTTTTTTATGGCAGACGAAAAAAATATGCAGCAGAATCCGCAAAATCAAGTCTCGGAAGAAGAAGTTTTCAAGCAGCGCAAGGATAAACTTTTTCGTCTCCGCGAAGAGGAAAATTACGATCCGTTCAAGCAGACGCAGTGGAACGTTGAACACAGTATTGCCTACGTGCGGGAAAAATTTGACTATTTGAAAGAAAACGAATGGGCAGAAGACGCTGAAATCAGCACGGCAGGTCGTATTATGATACTCCGCCGCCACGGCAAGACGGCGTTTGCCGGTTTTGAAGACGGAAATGAAAAAATACAGCTCTGTTTCCAGTTTGACGTGCTTGGCGAAGAAAACTACACCTTCTTCAAAAAATGGGTAGATGCAGGAGACTTTATCGGCTTAGTCGGTACGCCGTTCCGTACAATGCGCGGCGAGCTCACGCTTGCGGTCAAGAAATTCAGTCTGCTTTCAAAAGCGCTTCGTCCTATGCCGGAGAAATGGCACGGTCTTACTGATATGGAAACACGTTACCGTCAGCGCTATGTTGACCTTATCGCCAATCAGGAAGTTCGCGATGTTTTCCGCAAACGTACGCAGATTATCCGCACCTTCCGCAGAGTGCTTGACGAAAACGGCACGCTTGAAGTCGAGACGCCTATTCTTTCTCCGATAGCCGGCGGGGCAAACGCCCGTCCGTTTATCACACACCATAATACACTTGACATTGACATGTATCTTCGTATCGCGACAGAACTCCACCTCAAACGCCTTGTGGTTGGTATGCTCGGACGCGTTTATGAAATAGGACGTCAGTTCAGAAATGAAGGCATGGACCAGCGGCACAATCCTGAATTTACATCGCTTGAAGTTTACTGGCCGTACAGCAACTATGAAGGCATGATGGAACTCACGGAACAGCTTATTGTTGCGGCGGCTGATGAACTCGGCGGCAGAAAGGTAATCTACAGGGACAAAGAAATAGATCTCACGCCTCCGTTCCGCCGCGCCACAATGAGCGAACTTGTTAAGGAATTTTCAGGAATTGACTTTGAAACAATCAGTGACGAAGAGGCAAGAAAAGAAGCGCAGTCAAGAAATATTGAAATTCTTCCGACAGACACGCGCTGGGAAATTCTTCCGAAATTTTTTGACGAATACGTTGAAGACAAACTCATACAGCCAACATTTGTTACGATGTTCCCGACAGCAGTGTCGCCGCTTGCGAAACGCTGCCCGGACAATCCCGATATGACAGAGCGTTTTGAACTTTACATAAACGGTTGGGAAATCGCGAACGCATTCAGCGAACTCAATGACCCTCTTGATCAGAGAAAACGTTTTGAAGATCAGCAGCGCAAACGCGCGGCAGGCGACGACGAATCACATCCGTTTGACGAAGATTTCATCAACGCGCTTGAATTTGG
>JAZRZG010000169.1:0-13489 GCA_045601305.1 Synergistaceae bacterium | reverse complement strand
GAGTCCGGCTGCGACGTTTGTGCTGTTGAGGTCTATGTGGCTGCCTGTCTCGTAACGGTTATGGCTTCCGCCTATTGCCGCAAAGGCTTGCCATGAATCGCCAGACGCAGCATTGTCTATCGCCTGTCCCGCTACAAGGTCGCTTGCGCTGTTGAGCGCCGCCGAGCCTGCCAGTCTTGCTTCGCTGAAGGATTTTGTTTTGTCTTTGATTATAGGTTTCGGGGTGTCACCCTGTACTCCCAGTATGAGTTCGCCGTTTTCAAGCCATGTGTCGTATTCGTAGTCAAGCATTCCTACGTTGCTTATTACTTTCTTTTTCAGCGGGTTTTCTTTTGTTCCTTCATAGCCTTCGGCATTGTTTATGAGTGTCAGTTTGTCGCCTTCTTCTTCTACCTTTTTGCCTTCAACGTCCTGATAGAGTTTTATTTCAGTACCGGCTACGTTTATTGTGTTTGCTGTTTCAACTATTGTGTCGCCTTTGCTGAAGTTATCGAGGTAGAAGCCGAGGGTTGAGTTTGTCAGGCTGACTGTGTTGCTGAATTTCGTTTTGCCTTTGAAGTTTGTCGTGCCCGTGCTTGTATAGCTCTTTGCAAGTTCGCCGCCTGTGAGAATAAGTATGCCATTGTTGGTAATTTCTGCCGTCAGCTTGTCAGCATTTGACTGTACCGTTCCGCTGTTTTCAATTACCATATTATCGGCGGTAATACTTCCTGCCACGTTGACAAGCGTGCCTTTTTCAACTGTTACAAGCGTTTGCGTCATTGTACCGTTGTTAGTGATTGTAATGCTTTCGGCTGCTGTATTGATTTTCGTGTGACCGTTGCCCGTGCCTGATGCCATTGTGATGTCGTAGTTAATCTCGGTGTCTGCAGCATCGTTAAACTCAAGCGTGTTCGGGCTGTTGTTTTCAATTTCTTTAATATCCAGTACAGATGCGCTTGTCTTAAGCGTCCCATTGTTTATAATTTTTCCACCTTTGACTTTGCCGCCACCGGTGATTTCGTTTTTGCCTTCGGTAATCGTAAAGTCTTTTGCAAAATTCAGCGTGCTGCCTTCCGCAACGTTTATTGTCGCGTCTTTTGCCGTAATGTTATCTTTGACTGTTGTTTCGCCGTTTGCAATTTTCAGTATGCTTGTTTCGTCTTCGGCACCGTTAAGCGTTAGCATCTTTGTAATTGTTGTCTGTCCTGTCATTGTTGCCGTACTGCCCTCATTGACTGTAAGTTTTCCGGCAAGCTCGTACTTTTTGTCCGCTTCGCTTCCAATACTGAACGTTCCCGTTTTATTCGCAAGTTTCTGACCCTCTGCAAGCGTTTCGTTGACTGCTTCAAACGTTGCTTGATCAAGACCGACTTTGATGTCGACCTCCGGCAGCGGTTTATCCGTTACGGTAATCGCTTCGCCCGCTTTTTCAGATGTCGCGCTTTTGCCGCCTACCGTTACCCCTTTTCCGTTTGTAACAATCATGCCGCCTGCAACGCTTGCAAGTTCAATTTTGTCTGCGTCAATGCTGCTTGCAGTTGTATCTCTGATCGTGAGACCAGTGCCTTCGCAGAGAATTTCAACCGCGCTGCTGTTTTTTGTAATTTCGCTGGCACCGACAAGAAGGTCGCCGTTCAGCGTCAGGATTGTCATAGCCTTGTCCTGTATGATTTTGGCATCGCCCGTGTTGTTGTCCAGAGCGTCAACGACAACAGTCTGACTTCCGTCATCCTCAACTTTAGCAATGAAATTGCCTTTCATTACGAGGTTTGACCCTGAACCTGCTTCTTCAAGCGTTTTCTTCGCAAGTTTAGCATAGTCCAGTGTGTAGTACTGATCGTCAAGGACAATTTCACCGCCGGTGTAGGTGAGTTTGCTCGCCGCAAGGCTGTTTGAGCCGTAGTTGTTTTCCGCAGCATAGGCATTTCTGTCCTCCGCTCGTGTTATGTCGCCGGTAAAGGCAGTAAGCGCGTTTGTGAATACCTTGCCAGATGTCGTGTCGTAAATCGCTTTGTCAGTCAGCTTAAGTTTTGCTTCGCCGATATTGACATAGTTTTCAAGTATTGCGTCCGTAACTGTGCCTGACGTAAGGTTGACAGTTCCTGAATTTTCAAGATTACCGTTAATTATGCCGGTTGAAAGCTCTCCGCCTGCCACTACGCTGACCTGCGCCTGCGTCAGTTCGCCGGTATTTGTAAGTTTCGCGCCGTTTTGGATATTTACAGCGCCGCTGCCTGTAATGTCTGCTGACACGTTGTCCGCGCCTGTGACGTTGAAGACACTGTTGTTCACAATACCGCTTTCAAACATATTGTCAGAAACAGCGGTTATTGTGCCTTCATTGACAATATCACCGGCTGTGACACCGGTCAGAGTAACACTCGCAGCAGCGCCTTTAACCGAAATCTTCCCGTCAACCGCCGCGTTTGTAAGGCTGACTGACGACGCATCCGGCGCGGAATCACTGCCGGCTGCAATATTGCCCTTAATGATGACAGTTTCGCCCGTAACTGTAATCCGACCGTTTAACTGTGCAACGACATCGCCTGTAAGGCTGACTGTTTTACCTTCCGAACCGATGGTAAATATACTGCCGTCGTTTGCTTCCAGCGCAACAGCCTTGCCGTAGTCAGACTGCGTGATAATTGTCGTATCGCCGAGCAGGCTGACGCTGCCGTTATTAACAGAAATACCCACAGCATCGCTGCCTTCACCGTCATATACACCGCCCTGCCTTGTATATTGACCATGTACTCTTTCACCGTTATTCGAAAGCTTGTTCGTAACATTAATAGTGGTTGCAGTATCCGCGCTTGCCGTAATCTGTGTTTCTTCGCCTGCTACAGCGTGAATCTGTTCGTACAGTCCCGGTGTTTTTAGATTTTCATCAGCAAATTCAGAGATGTCATGTTCACCGGTATTTACATTAATGTTGAACCGTTTTGCATTGACAGTGTAGCTGCTGGCATAATCAAGAATGCCCTGTGTACCGTCAGCGCCGCCGCCGTATTGTCCTGTACCGTTAATATCGATGTTGAATGTGTCAACGGCGTTTCCTACATTAACAGTACTGCCATAAGAGTTCAGACCAATATTGTTTGCCAAGCCGACTCCGCCTGCCTGACCGTTTGCATCAAGCATATTGGCTTCTAAATAGACATTTTTGCTGTTAAATGTTGCAGTTTCTCCGCCGTCTGCAAAGTAGAGTGTATCAACGCCGTAATCGCTGCCGCCTGTAATTTTTGTTGTACCCGTATTGCTGAAATTCACCTGACTGCCGCTAATTCTTACAACATCTGTCGTGTAGCCTGTGTTGAGCGACGAAATTGTGATGTCCTTTGCCTGACCGGTAACATTAAGCTCGCTGTTGTTCATAAGCAAGATTGCATCGTTTCTTGATGAATGGGTAGAACTGTCACCTAAAGCGTTAAACTGCTCTGTTGATATATTTGTGGAAGTGCTGTTGATTGTCACAATACCTCCGTCAAGCACAGCTGCACGGCCTATCATAGTCTTCTTGTTCACGGCAGTACTCTCCGGCAATACCGTTGTATTGCTGAAATTGGACGCTGTACCGTTGATTATCGTATTTCCGCCAACCGTTGCAAGCGACTGATATTTTGTGCTGTCAGCAGTGTCGTTGACTGCGTTGACATTGGTAAGTGCCGCCGTTCCCTGATTTAAAATCTGCCCGGCAACGTCAGTATCTGTGATATTTGTTATGCCGGTGTTGATAATGTTGGCGCTTACATCAGAATTTTTAATATCGCCGATAGTTGTGATTGTTACAGCACCGCCGGTGATTGCCGAACCATCAGACGTAAGATTTGTAACCAGACTGTCACCGGTATTTGTCCATATCGCGCCGTTGGAAAGGTTAAGCGTCATGTTGTGTACGTTATCGTTTGCCGCAACTTCGTCACCTTTTACAGGATTGCCTGCCCAACTCGACGGTTTTGCTGACGCTGACTGCGTACCCTTAATTGCGCCTGTGAGATATGAGTCTGCATTGCTGAGGTTCATTGTCATTGACGCATTGTTCTCGGTATCACTGTAGCCTGCGAAAATGATGTCGCCTTTCAACTGAACCGTTCCTGCCTTGTTTTCGTTGATGACGTTGGAGGAACTGTCTGTGAGATAGAATGATACACCGCTGTCTGCAGTTGTGCTGATGTTGTCGATTTTTAACTCACTGCCGTCAGAACTCCTGAAACTGAAGTCATGATTGCCGCTTGTATTAAGACTGCCAAGATGTGTATAAGAAGATTCTGTGCCGTGCGCTGCGTCTTTTGTTACACTTGCAACGTAACCGTCGCCGCCTGCGTAATCCTCCCAGGCGTGCAAGTTGAGCGTTCCGAGGTCGGTGTAACCGCTGTTGGTAAACAATACTGCATTAACAACAGCTTTCTCTCCCAAAACTGTTGATTCGTGCGACAGACCGCGGTTCTGGAAGTCATAAGCAGTTACGACCGCGCCCTCGTTAAGCACTGTATGACCGGCTGCACCCGACCAAAGATCTGAACCGGTATTCTGAAATTCACCTGTCGTCAGACTGCCGTTTACAACAAGCGTGCCGCCGTAACCTGTGTACATCTGATAGTTGTTTGAAGGATTGTGATTCCAATTCGGGTTTTCCGAATTGTCAACAGTGATATTGTCAACAGTCAGCGTACCTCCGTAAACACCAAGCGCCGAAACATAACTTGCTGAGTTATATTCAAGCTCTATGTTTTTAATTGCGGTATTCAGGAATGTATTGCCTGTATCGCCAAAAAACGCTTTGGATATCTTCAGCAGGTTAAGATCCGCCGGACTTTCCGACGTTCCTCCCTTTATCTGTCCGGCATTGTTGACACGAAGGTCAACGCCTCTGAGATCAAGCGTACCGTTTGTGCCATAAAGCGCGCCCTGAACATTTCCCGTTTTGGGCGGCAAGACATCTGTGGTATGCGTATTTGTAAGAACGGTAACATTGGTAACAGAGTTTTCGGCAAGTGTCCAGCCGTTTGTTGTGTTGACGTTATTGACTGTTGCCGTGCCTTTGTTGGTAAAACTGCCTGTAATCTCAAGATCGCTGTATGCTGCTGTTTCTCCCGGATT
Source organism: Synergistaceae bacterium (assembly GCA_045601305.1). Classification (GTDB taxonomy): domain Bacteria; phylum Synergistota; class Synergistia; order Synergistales; family Synergistaceae; genus Equadaptatus. Next base: position 8,407 of record JAZRZG010000169.1, on the reverse strand, counting down.
AACTACAATGTCCTCTGCAAACGCGGGAAGACCCGCTGCGAAAACAAACAGCGCGACTGCAAGCGCCACGGTGGACTTCCGATATTTCATAAATTTTACTGCCGCCATTGCGACCACTCCCCGAAAAATTTTGAAAACGTGCGCAAACACAAAATCCACGCCAACCCGCAAGCATATTCCCTTTGCGTTGCTGTCAGCATATATACCGTTATACCGTAACTGTATATATTATACATTATATTTACCAATTTTCGCGGTTTGCGGATTTCTGTTTTTTGCTTTTTTACAAACCTTTTTTACAAACAAAACATACAAAAACAAAGAAAAAGAATATAAAAACCGGAGGGAATTTGCCGCCGGTTTTGTCAGTTGTTTATTTTGTTTATTTTGTTTTAACCTTCATCTCTTCGGCAAGCTTTCTGATAAGTTCCTTCTGCTTTGAGGTCGGATTTTTCGGCACAGTGACTTTCACAAGTACGTTCATGTTGCCGTTGCCGCCGCTTCTTGAGCGAAGCTTGGGCATTCCGCGTCCTTTGATTCGCAGCTTAGTATTCGGCTGAGTGCCTGCCGGAACTTCCAGCACTTCCTGTCCGTCAAAGGTGTCAATCTTCACTTCACAGCCGAGAACCGCCTGCGGATAGCTGATTTCAACCTGCGTATAGAGGTCATCTTCTTTTCTCACAAAACGACTGTCGGAACGCACTTCGACAACTATGAAAAGGTCTCCCGAAGGTCCGCCGTTCACACCGGCGCCGCCCTGTCCGCGAACTCGAAGCCTCATGCCGCTTTCGACTCCAGCCGGAATGTTGACGTCAACCGTGTGCTGTTTGCGCACGCGGCCTGTGCCTCTGCATTCACGGCACGGAGAAACGATTTTCTTTCCGCGTCCGCGACATTCGTAACATTCGTGTTCCTGCACCATCTGTCCGAACGGTGTCTGAATTGTCTGGCGTATTTTGCCTCTTCCGCCGCAGGTCGGGCAAGTCTCAATTTTTGAGCCCGGCTCCGCACCGTTCCCGCGGCAGTGGTCGCAGGTGTCGTAACGCGGTATGCTGACTTTTCTCGTAACTCCGCGATATGCTTCTTCCAGAGAAACCTGAAGCCCGTATTCAAGGTCTTCGCCGCGCATCGGCGCGTTCGGGTCGCGTCTGCGGCTGCCTCCGCCGAAACCGCCGCCAAAGATGTCTCCGAAAATGTCTCCTATGTCGCCGAAACCGCCGAAGCCCTGCCCGCCGAAGCCGCCGAACCCTTGTCCGCCGCCAGGCATATCTCCGACGTAGCCGAACTGGTCATACTGTGCGCGTTTCTGCGGATCGCTCAGCACCTCGTTGGCTTCGTTGATTTCCTTAAACTTCTCTGCCGCTTCGGCATTACCCGGGTTTGCGTCCGGATGATACTTCCTCGTCAGTCTGCGGTATGCCTTCTTTATTTCCTCGGCAGAGGCGGAACGCTCTACGCCGAGAACTTCGTAATAATCTCTTTTGCCTGCCATTCCGCCCCGCCTCCTTTACTATTTGTTGTCGTCAGCGTGGAATTCGGCATCAACTGTGTTGTCGTCTGCAGGCTGTGCCGCGCCGTCCTGTGCCTGCGCGCCCTGAGCCTGCGCGGCGGCTGCCGCTTCCTGTGCTTTTTTGTACGCTTTTTCCGCAATCGGGTGCATTGCGTTCATAAGTTCGTCCGTTGCCTTTTTGATTGCTTCAACGTCGTCCTTGTCAAGAAGTTCGCGCAGAGCCTTGATTTTTTCTTCAACAGCCGTTTTTTCTTCTTCCGTTGCGCTGTCGCCAAGCTCTTTGAGTGACTTTTCAGCGTTGTAGGCAAGACTGTCGGCATTGTTGCGGGTGTCGATAAGCTCTTTTTTCTTCTTGTCTTCGGATTCGTTCATTTCGGCATCCTTGCGCATCTTTTCAATTTCCTCGTCTGAAAGCTTTGAGGACTGGATTGTGATGTGCTGTTCTTTGTTTGTCGCCTTGTCTTTTGCCGTGACGTTGACAATGCCGTTTGCGTCGATGTCAAACGTAACTTCAATCTGCGGGATTCCGCGCGGCGCCGGCGCTATGCCGTCAAGGTTGAAACGTCCGAGTGTGACGTTGTCCGCCGCCATTGTGCGTTCGCCCTGAAGTACATGGATTTCAACTGACGGCTGGTTGTCCTGCGCCGTTGAGAACACCTGGCTCTTTGAAACAGGAATTGCCGTGTTTTTGTCAATGAGTTTTGTGAAAACTCCGCCGAGCGTTTCAAGTCCGAGTGAAAGCGGCGTTACGTCAACGAGGACAATACCTTTTGTTTCGCCCGTGATGATTGCGCCCTGAAGCGCCGCGCCTGCCGCGACACATTCGTCAGGGTTAATGCCTTTTGTCGGCTCTTTACCCATGATTTCTTTAACCTTGCGCTGAACCATCGGCATACGGCTTGAACCGCCGACAAGCAGTATTTTGTCAATGTCGCCTGCCTGAAGATTGGCGTCCTTGAGAGCGGTGCGAACCGGTGTCTCTGTTTTGTCGAGAAGGTCTGACGTAAGTTCTTCGAACTTTGCTCTTGTGAGTTTCATCTCAAGATGTTTCGGACCGTTTGCGTCTGCCGTGATGAACGGGAGCGAAATCGTTGTTTCAGTCATTGACGAAAGCTCGATTTTCGCCTTTTCCGCGGCTTCGCGGAGTCTCTGCGCTGCCATTTTGTCTTTGCGGAGATCAACGCCGTCTGATTTTTTGAATTCTTCCGCCATCCAGCTGACTACCGCATTGTCCCAGTCATCGCCGCCGAGACGGTTGTTTCCGCTCGTTGAAAGAACTTCGAAGACGCCTTCGCCGACGTCAAGGATTGAAACGTCAAACGTGCCGCCACCAAGGTCATAGACCATAATTTTGTGGTCGCCTTCCTTGTCAACGCCGTAGGCAAGGCATGCTGCCGTCGGCTCGTTGATAACACGCTGTACTTCAAGTCCCGCAATCGTGCCGGCGTCTTTTGTTGCCTGACGCTGTGCGTCCGTGAAGTATGCAGGACAGGTGATGACTGCTTTTGTTACCTTTGTGCCGAGATATGCTTCGGCATCGTTTTTGAGTTTCTGAAGAATCATTGCCGAAATCTGCTGCGGCGTGTATTTCTGCCCGTCAATTTCAACCTTGTAATCCGTACCCATTTCGCGTTTGATTGAAATGATTGTGCGGTCCGGATTGACTATTGCCTGACGTTTCGCAAGCTGTCCGACAAGTTTTTCTCCTTCCTTTGTGAATGCTACCACAGACGGCGTGGTTCTGTTGCCCTCTGAGTTGGGAATAACAGTTACGTTGTCCCCTTCCTTAACTGCTACGCAGCTATTGGTGGTACCGAGGTCGATTCCGATGATTTTTTCCATTCTTATACACTTTCCTTTCTATGATAGATATAATAAATCGCTGTACGCTTTCTTCCGCCGTCATTCTGCGGAAATCCGAAGGATTCAGCGCAGAATCCGGTGTCGTTTAATTGCTTCTTTTGGTAATTCGTAATTGCTTCTTTACTTGCCTTTGCTTTTACTTCAAATGTCAGAACTTGTTCTGACACCACAATTGGTAATTCGTCATTGGTAATTGGTAATTGCTTCTTTTGGTAATTGATTTTATGCCTTTTCGTACTTTCCTACCTTAACCTGTGCCGCTCTGAGCACCTTTCCCGCAAGAGTATAACCCTTCCTGAATACCGCAAGGATTGCTCCGTCCTGCTCCTCAGCCTCAACAGGCTCCGTCATAACCGCTTCGTGAAGCGAGGGATCGAATTTACCCTCTGCCGGAATTTCCGCAAGCCCAAGACCGCCCATAACCTCAAAAAACTGCTTGATTACCATTGAAACACCTTTTGCGAAGTTATCCTCCTTGTCAGCTACCGAATCAAAAATACGTTCCAGATTTTCGTACACAGGAAGCAGTCCGCTGACCGAACGCTCAGCCGCAAGCTTCATATCCCTCTCGCGGTCGCGTTCCACCCGCGTGCGCAGATTGTAATAATCTGCTCTTGCCCGTGCCGCTTCCTCAGTAAGAGCCTTGATTGTCTCATCCTTTTCCGCAAGCTCAGCGGCAAGTTTTTCTGCTTCCGTAAGTTCCGGCGCCTGTTCTTCTGCGGGCATTTGGACTGTCTGATCTTCAGCTTCTTTATGTTTCTTGTCCTTCACCTAATCCGCCTCCTCTGCTGCCAGACTTTGCAGCACATTGTCTATGGTTGATATTGCTTTTTCGTAGTCCATGCGCTCGGGACCTATGATACCGACCGTGGCGCGCTGATTTCCCGCCGTCGCCGTTGCCGTTATTATCGAAGTATGCTGCAGCTCCGGATGTACATTTTCCTCACCGATTATTACCCGAAGCCCGTCTTCCGTAACAGTCTCAAGCAGTTCGGACATATTTTTTTCTTCTTCTATGAATGAATAGAGCGCCTGAATCCTGCCCAAGTCCTGAAAATCCGGAAGGTCGAGCAGCTGCCTTTTTGAACCGGTAAAAACCTTAACCGACTTTTTACCCTCAAGCAGCTTGCCTATCTCACCAAGCGCCTGTTCGTAAGCCTCCCGGTAATCGCGAAGTTCGTCGCTCATGTAGCTGCGAAGCGTTTCCTTAACCTCAGTCCAGCTTCTGCCCGAAAGCCTGTTGACATATCTCGCAAGTTCATCAAGCGTTTCCTGCGAGAGATCCCACGGCATACGAAGCATTTTCTTGTGTACCAGTCCGCCGTCGAGAACCACCAGCAGCAGTACATTGTTTTCACTCAGCCGGACAAAATCCACATGACAGAAACGTTTTGTGTCAAGCGGAGTAAGCGCGGCAATACCGACATAGTTTGAAATTCTGCTCAGCAGTTCGCTTGACATGGCAAGCGCGCCCTCGATACCGCGCCTGTTGTCAATCAGCTGCTGTGCCATCCATTCGTTCGTTCGGCGATGCTGCGCTCTCTGAAGCACAGTATCAACGTAAATTCTGTAACCGAGCGTTGTCGGAACACGGCCGGAGGAAGTGTGCGTATGCTTCAGAAAACCCATATCCTCCAAATCCGCCATCTCGTTTCTAATCGTTGCCGAGCTGCGGCCTGTCAGATAATTCTTTGAAACAGTGCGCGAACCTACGCTCATACCGCTTCTGATATATTCGTAAACCACAGAGAGCACCACTTCAAGCTGTCTTTCCGTTAACATAGCCGCACCTCCTTTTGCTTGTTAGCACTCTTAGGCAACGAGTGCTAAATCATTTTCTGCAGAAAATAATAACAGTCCGATGTCAGTTTGTCAATACAAGTCAAATAAGTAATTTTACTTATTTATAGGAGATTGGAGTAAAAAGTCGTTGGTCGTCAGTTGTCGGTCGTTAGTTATAAAGACGGGAGTAAAGAAGCAATGAAGAATGAACGAAGCAAAGTGCTAAGTGCAGATGACAGTAGGGAATACCGAGGTTACTCGAGGATATGTGCGAGGTGCGTTCTTGTCATTGGTACTTTGGTCATTGGTAATTTGTTTTTCTGCCCTGCGAGAGGTAAATTACCAATTAAAAACAGCGGCTCGGAAATTCCCGCGCCGCTGTCTAAATTACGTTGACAAACTATTTTTTAATCAGTTTTTTGAGTTCTTCAAGCTCGCTTTTCAGCGTTTGAATTTCAGTACCCTGCTGTGCAACCGTACTTTCAAGCGCGTTGTTCTTATCGTTCAGATATTTCACCTGTTTCTGCAACTCCGCTTTTGTCTTTGCCGTTTCGCCCTTACCGAACTTGAAGCTCACACCGGCATTGTAGGCATTCTGATCATTGCCAACGCTCGTTGACGCGCTCAGCATAAAGTTCGGATTCGGCTTGTACGCAACACCGATTGCGCCCGCGCTTTCGCCTCTGTAATTACCGTAGGCAACCGCTCCGACAAATTTGTCGCCCTCTTCTCCGCTCGGCTCCGCAAAATGCAGACCGGCGAGAGCTGCTGAAATCGCTCCAACTTCCTTGATTTCCTGAGAGTTCGCGCTTATTGCGGCGTCTCTTGCATAAAGCTGCGCGCCGTTCACTGCGTCCGTTGACGTCGGCGAAACCTCTCCTGCTTTCAAGTTGCTTATCTTCGTTCCGCCCGCGCCCGCAAGGGTAACCGTTGATTTATCGGAACCATCATAACGCACTGCAAGCGGGTCTTCTCCGCCGGAGGGGAGATTGCTGATTATGTCAAATATCTGTCCGCCGTTGACCGCGTCTGTTGAGCCTGTCTCTATTTTGCCGTTGGCAACGTTGACTATCTGTCTTAGAGAAGTTACGCTTCCGACCGATACCACGCCGTTTGCCGCGCTGCCTGTTGTACCTGACTTAAAGTTGTAGGTTGTACCGTTTATTATCGCTGAGGTTACAGCCGTGCCCACCTTGTCCGCCGAGCCGCTGCCGAGGACTACGCTGTTTGCCTGTGTCGTTGTTACGCTGCTGCCGAGAACAAAGGTGTTGTCCTGCGCTATTGTGTTGTTGTTGCCTATCGCGTAGCTGTTGTTTCCCGTTACCGTGTTCGGGTCGCCGAACGCGCCTGAGCCTGTACCTGACACTGTGTTGCCTGTGCCTATCGCTATTGACTGCGCTCCTGTCGCCGTGCTGCCGTTGCCGAGCGCCACGGTGTTGGCTGCTGTCGCCTGTGCGCCGTTGCCAAGCGCTATCTGTCCGCCGTCGGTCGTGTCACCGTCAACGCCTGCTATCGCGCCTTCGCCGAACGAAAACGAGTAGTCAGCGTACGCCTTGCTCTCTTTGCCTCCCGCGAATGAACCCTGTCCACCGGCATTCGTATTGACACCCGTCGCCATGGAATACTTCCCGGTGGCATTTGTGAGAGCACCTAACGCAACCGAACCCGTCTTAAAGGCATTCGTGTTCGAGCCCATCGCTACGGAATAGTTGCCTCTTGCATTCGTTCCGGCACCCATCGCTACGGAACCAGTTCCGTTAGCGGTCGTGCCGCTGCCCGCCGCAAAGGACTGGTGACCTTCAGCGATTGTTTTCAAGCCCATCGCTACAGAATTGTTGCCGTATGCACCAGTCTGAGAACCCATCGCGACTGAATAGTCTCCGCTGGCGTTCGTTTGGAAGCCCATCGCGACTGAATAGTTGCCGCTGGCATTTGTTCCGCTGCCCATTGATATTGCGTTAGTGCCGCCGTAGATGTACGGGTCGGTTGGTGTTCCAGTGCCGCTTACAATTTTACCCGCAACCGCACCCATACCGAACGCGAACGAACTGTCGCCGTACGCTGCACCGCCTGCGGTTGAGGCGTCACCGCCGCCGGCAAATGATGCAATACCTGCCGCGATTGACCCGGCGCCCGTCGCAATAGAAACCGCACCGCTGGCGGTTGTATTCGCACCCATCGCCACGGAATCTATTTCGCTGGCGGTCGTATTGTAGCCCATCGCCACAGAATAATTTCCGCCAGCGTTTGTTTGTCCGCCCATCGCTGTGGAAAAGTTTCCGCTGGCATTCGTTTGATAGCCCATCGCTGTGGAATAGTCGCCTGCGTCAGCACCGGTTCTTAGTCCAATCGTACCGGCATCGCTGTTAATTATCGTTCCATTACCTGCCATTGCCGGCGAAACTGTCGCAAAGATAAACGACACGAGCATGAGTATTGTTGCTAACTTCCTGAAACTTTTGTACTGCATTTTGTTTCCTCCCTTAAAATAAATTTTGTGCAACCAAGAACTGATTTCGCCATTTATAACAAACAAATATCTGCCGCGGTCAGTACACAAAACTAGCGGAATACGTTCCGCCTTCTCACGTATTATACAGCATAATCGCTGTCGCGCAAGAAATATTTACAGGATTTCTTCTCCCCTGTGCAGTCCGCCGTCCGATGACAAGGCAGACTATAAAGTGTTAAGTCCTCCCAATTAGTAAATATGTTTTCAGCAGAAATTTTGGAAACACCCGCTGTTTTTTTGACACCGTACAAATTCAGTTACGGTGCGGTTTTATCTGCAACAGGCGTTTCCATTTTTTGAGCAAAAAACATATTTACTATATAGAGGGAGTTGTTACGCCAAAGGCGTTCGGTCGTCAGTCGCCGTCAATGACAAACAAGTAGCAGTAAGAGCGGTAAGCATTAAGCCGTAAGCTGCAAGGTTTTACGGTTTTTCATTCGTAATTCGTCATTGGTAATTCGTAACTGCCTCTCTAACGGGCTTCTTCTGTTTGGTTGAGCGGGGTGCCTGCCCTGGTTTTTCTCCCATGCTCACAGGGAAGGACAGTTGAAGTTGAAACCCAACAAATCGTAGGTTGCGCTTACGTGTTTGTGCCGAATGGGATTATTTTCGGAGTGGATACGATTTGATTAACGGTCCTCCGGGTCGCGCTTCTCGCAGAGCTTCGGGCTCAAACGACTGCCGGTGGCAGCGGCGGGCTGCGGACTTCGCACTTAACTCACTTCGGGCGGCAAAGCAGA
>JAZRZG010000168.1:0-19603 GCA_045601305.1 Synergistaceae bacterium | reverse complement strand
AGCTTAACTTCGTTTGTGTTTGGTACCTGTTTGATACAAACAACGATTTACATTCTGATCACCCCTTAACCTAATGCAGCAGAGCGCCGGAGATGACCATGCGCTGTACTTCGCTTGTGCCTTCGTAAATTTCCGTGATTTTTGCGTCGCGCATCATTCTTTCGACGTCATATTCGCGGATGTAGCCGTAGCCGCCGAGCAGTTGCACTGCTTCGGTTGTGACAGCCATTGCCGTTTCGGCTGCGAAAAGTTTTGCCATTGCCGCCTCTACGGAGAATCGTTTCTGTGTATCCTTTGCCATTGCCGCCTTGTAAACGATAAGACGCGCGGCTTCAATGCGTGTCGCCATGTCCGCGAGTTTGAACTGCGTGTTTTGGAATTTTGCCAGAGCTTTTCCAAACTGCTTGCGTTCCTTAACGTACGCCGTTGCCGCGTCAAGCGCGCCTGCTGCTATGCCGAGAGCCTGCGCGGCTATGCCTATGCGGCCGCCGTCAAGCGTCTGCATAGCGATTGAAAAGCCCTTGCCCTGTGCGCCGAGAAGATTGTCTTTCGGAATGCGGCAGTCTGTGAAAACAAGTTCGTAGGTTGATGAACCGCGAATACCCATTTTCTTTTCTTTTGTGCCGAAGGTGAAGCCGGGCGTGTCCTTTTCAACGATAAACGCTGAAATGCCCTTGGTGCCGAGAGACTTGTCCGTCATGGCAAAAACAATGTAAACATCGGCTTCCTTACCGTTTGTGATAAAGATTTTGCTGCCGTTAAGCACCCATTCGTCACCGTCGAGAGCTGCTTTTGTCTGCTGACCTGCGGCATCTGTGCCTGCGTTCGGCTCCGTGAGAGCGAAAGCGCCGAGTTTTTTGCCGCTCGCAAGCGGAACGAGATATTTCTGCTTCTGTTCCTCTGTGCCGAATTTGAGAATAGGGCCGCAGCAGAGAGAGGTGTGGGCTGAAAGGATAACGCCTGTTGTGGCGCAGACCTTTGAAATTTCTTCGATTGCCATAACATATGCGAGAGAATCGCAGCCCTGACCGCCGTACTGTTTGGGAACGTCAATGCCGAGAAACCCGTATTTCTGCATTTTTGTTACGGTTTCGCGCGGGAAGATTTCAGTTTCGTCAACCTCCTGCGCGAAAGGCTTAACCTCGTTCTGCGCGAAATCGCGGAACAGAGTTCTTGCCATTTCGTGCTCTTTGGAAAGCTTAAAATCCATTTTAATGCCTCCGATTTGCGCCGCCGAACGGCTTATTTCGCGTAGTTGAAGAAGCCCTGTCCCGTTTTCATGCCGAGGCGGCCGCCGCGTACCATTTTGCGGAGAAGCGGGTGCGGACGGTATTTAGAATCGCCGAATTCGCTGTAGAGAACTTCCATAATCGCAAGGCAGACGTCGAGTCCGACGAGGTCGCCGAGCGCGAGAGGTCCCATCGGGTGGTTGGCGCCGAGCTTCATCGCGGCATCGATGTCTTCCGCCGAGGCAACGCCGTCAGCGAGGATACCGACTGCTTCGTTGATCATCGGAATAAGAATGCGGTTGACGACAAAACCTGCCGCTTCTTCAACCTGAACAGGTGTTTTGCCGATTTCAGCGGCGATGTTTTTGATTTTCTGCACCATTTCTTCCGGTGTGTTGAGACCTGCGATAACCTCTACGAGCTTCATTACCGGCGCAGGGTTGAAGAAATGCATGCCGATAAGCGGACGGTCAAGCCCCTTGCCGAGCTCTGTGATAGAAAGCGATGAAGTGTTTGTCGCGAACATACAGTCGGCTTTGCAAATCGCTTGGAGTTCTTTGAAGGTTTCTTTTTTAATTGCCATGTCTTCAATGGCAGCTTCGATGACAAGATCGCAGTCGCCGCAGATTTCCTTTGTGCCGGTTGCTATTTTGGCAAGGAGAGCGTCTGCCGCTGCCTGTTCGATTCTGCCCTTTTCAACCTGTTTTGAAAGACCCTTTGCGATTTTCGCCTTGCCTTTTGCCGCAAGTTCGTCGTTGATGTCGCAGAGACAGACCTCGCAGCCTTCCGTTTTCGCAAAAGCCTGCGCGATGCCTGAACCCATTGTGCCTGCGCCTATGATACCTATTTTCATAATAAACCCTCCCTGAAATTTATTTGCAAATATTGCGTAAAAACGAATTTCATAAAAATACAAAACGGGCTGTTGCGGCGTGCACCGCAGCAGCCCCGAAAAAACTACTTGTTCTGGAACTTGTCAACCTTTTTCTTTGAAAGGAACGCTTCCATACCGGCGACCTGATCGGCTGTTTCAAAGCAGCTTCCGAAGATGTTGCCTTCGATACGGAGACTTGAGTCAATGTCAACCTGCAGACCGTAGTTGATCGCTTCCTTGCACGCGCGGACTGCGATAGGAGCGTTGCGCGCGATTTTTTCAGCAAGTTGTATCGCTTCCGGAACAAGCTGCTCCTGCGGATAAACAGCGTTCACAAGGCCGAGTCTGTAGGCTTCGTCAGCCTTAATCGGCTTCGCCGTGTAAATCATTTCCTTTGCCTTGCCGACGCCGATGGTGCGCGCAAGACGCTGCGTGCCGCCGAAGCCGGGCGTGATTCCCAAAGTAACCTCAGGCTGACCGAACATGGCATTTTCAGAGCAGATACGAATGTCGCAGCTGAGCGCAAGCTCGCAGCCGCCGCCCAAAGCGTAGCCGTTGACTGCCGCTATAACAGGCGCGGGAAGCAGTTCAAGTTTGCGGAAAACTCTGAGCCCCTTGTGACTGAAACGCTTGCCTTCGGAGCGTGAGAGATGGCACATTTCGGCAATGTCAGCGCCTGCTACAAACGATTTCGTGCCGGCGCCGGTGAGAATGACAACGCGTATGGTGTCCAAATCGATTGAATTTATAACGCTGTCAAGCTCGTTCAGCACCTCAGTATTAAGCGCGTTCAGCGCCTCCTGACGGTCAATCGTTATAATGCCTACTGCGTCATGGGTTTCATATTTTATAAACTGCATTTAATTACTCCTTTCCCTGTATGCGGTATGCGTGTATCAAATATTACTGTTTAGCCTTCGTATGCCTTAACCGCCGTTGCGCAGCCCTGACCGCCGCCGATGCAGAGCGTGGCAAGACCTGTTTTTGCGCCCGTGCGTTTCATACCGTAAAGAAGCGTGACAAGGATTCTGCAGCCTGACGCGCCGACCGGATGACCGAGGGCGATCGCGCCGCCGCTTACATTGAGCTTTGCAAGGTCAAAACCGAGTTCCTTGCCGACCGCGACTGACTGTGCCGCGAAGGCTTCGTTGGCTTCAATCATGTCAAAATCTTCTATCTTGAGACCGGCTTTTGCCATAAGTTTTTTCGTTGCCGCCACGGGACCTATGCCCATAATGCGCGGTTCGCAGCCTGCAAGAGCGCCGTCAACCCACTCCGCAAGAATTTCCGAGCCGTATTCCTTTGCCTTTTCCTCTGACATAACAACGACTGCCGCGGCGCCGTCATTGATGCCCGAAGAATTACCCGCAGTAACAATACCGCCGTCGCGTTTGAACGCAGGTTTTAGCTTTGCGAGAGTCTCCATTGTCATACCGGCGCGCGGACCCTCGTCCGTGTCAAAAAGGATAGTTTCCTTTTTCTTCTTGATTTCAACGGGAACGATTTCTTCCTTGAAAATGCCGGCTTTGATTGCCGCTTCGCATTTCTGCTGGCTGGCGAGAGCAAATTCGTCAAGTTCCTCTCTCGTAAGCCCCCACTGCTCGCAGATATTTTCAGCGGTCATACCCATGTGAATGTCGTTGAAAGCGTCCCACAGAGCGTCCTTAATCATCGTGTCATACATCGTGGCGTGACCCATACGGTAGCCGTAGCGACCCTTGTCGAGCGCGTACGGCGCCATTGACATATTTTCCGTGCCGCCGGCGATAACGATGTCAGCGTCGCCGTCGCGAACCATGCGCGCCGCCATGTTCACGCTTTCAAGACCTGAACCGCAGACAACGTTGATGGTGACTGCCGAAGATTCAACAGGCAGACCGGCGTTGACTGCGATCTGACGCGCTGCGTTCTGACCGAGCGCTGCCTGAATAACGCAGCCCATATACGCGTGTTCTACTGCCTCTGCAGGAACATTGGCGCGCTTGAGCGCTTCCTTTACTACGATTGTGCCGAGCTGCACTGCCGGTGTTGCCGAGAGCGCGCCGCCCATTGTTCCGATTGCCGTGCGGCATGCGCCTGCGAGTACTACTTTTCTTGCCATGGTGAAAAACCTCCTTGAATTGTGTATTGAGATATTTAGATTATCTGCAATATATATGTTGTGCAGCGCAGAGCGCGCATAACCGAAACGGGTGGTTTTGCCGATGCAGCCTGCAACAGTTTACAGCCAATCGCAAAACATTGTTAAAAATTTCACAAACATTATAGTTCAAAATAACCAAAAAAGCAAGACCCCAAAGGCTGAATTTTATCAAAAGTCACAAAAAGGTCACAAAAAAATGGTTCATCACATTTTGTCGTGGGATTTTGAATTGAGTAAAGTAAAAACCTTGAAAAACGTGCCTTAAAGGTAAAAGCACACTGGGCGATTTTTGATAGACTGCACAATAAATCGTTAGATGCTCAATGCTGTTTGGACACTCAATATCAGTTCTGTCCTGAAAAAAACATCCCACGTCAAAGTGTGAAGAGCCAAAAAAATGGCGGAATTTTGTAACACGCAGGCGATACCGCTCCCCCACCGCGCCCTACAGGCAAAACGGGGAAATAGCCAGTATTGATAAAAGAGAAATGTCATATACAAATTTCAGTTTTATCCAACGTCAAAAGGTGAAGGAAGTAAAATGTTTGAGGATAAAATCTCAAATGTGAAATTAAGCTAAATCTATCCTAATAGATAACAAACAGGCGCCCTTGCGGGCGCCTGTTTGCTGACTGCCGCGTTTATTCGAGTCCGATTATAACCGCAATCTGGAGCATAATCATCTGAAGCACGTAGAGTATGCCGCAGAGAGGTATAAACCATTTGAGCCATTTTTCGTAAGGAATGCCCGCGATACCGCAGATGATGACGCAGCCGCCTGTCGGCCAAAGAAGATTGCTGAGTCCGTCGCCGAACTGGAAGGCAAGGCAGGCAACCTGACGCGTGAGTCCGAGGTTGTCCGCAAGCGGCGCCATAATCGGCATTGTGACTGCCGCCTGTCCTGAGCCTGAGGAAACAGGGAAGTTGATGAGGGTCTGGACAAAGAGCATGAGCTGTGCAGATACCCAGTGCGGCGCGCCTCTGAGCAGATTGGTGAGGGCGTAGATGATTGTGTCGATGATTTTCGCGTCCTGCATAACAACCATGATACCTTTTGCCAAACCTGTAAGCATTGCGCCCCAGAGTATTGTTTTTGCGCTTGCCGTGAACTCGTCGCAGTATTTGTTCGGGCTCCAGCCCATAATTCCCGCTGCGACTATTGACATAATCGTGAAAAGTCCGCAGAGTTCCGGATAGTCCCAGCCTTTTTTGATGAGACCGTACATGAGAATAAAGAGTGTTACCACAAGGTCGATAAGAACAAGAGCCGTTTTATATGTGAATTTGTATTCGTCCAGCGAGTCGCTTGTAAAGGCATGCGGCGATGTAAGACCGTAAACGGGTGAAATCGTCGGGTCTTTTTTGTATTTAATGCCGTAACGGATGAGGTATGCCGCCGAAGCCGCCATGAAGACTGCGAAGCAGACAACGCGGAACGGTGTCGCAGAGTAGAGCGGAAGACCGGAGATTGACTGCGCTATCGCAACTGTGTACGGATTAAGCGTTGCTGCCATAAAGCCGATGTATTCGCCGAGCGCGAGGATGCAGAAGCCGAACATCGCGTCGTAGCCCATTGCAATGCCGAGTCCGACAATGAGCGGGTAGAAACCGTAAAATTCTGAGAGCATACCGAAAGCGGAGCCGCCGATTCCGAAAAGCACCATGAGAATAGGTACAACCCAGAGTGATTTACTGCCGAATTTTTTGAGGACTGAGCCGATTCCTGCGTGGAAAGCGCCTGTCTTGACCATGACGCCGAAGGTGCCGGAGCAGAAAATCATTACGAAGAAGATGCCTGCAGCATCAACGCAGCCTCTGAAAAGCGCGCCGAAGGTTGCGAGGAACCCTGTTGTTTTGACGCCTTCGGCTGTTTTTGCGATAAACTTGAAGGTGCCTTCAACAGCGACCTTGCGCATTCTGCCGTTGACGTCGATTTCCTGATAGTCGTAGCTGCCGGACGGTACAATCCAGCTGAGTATTGCGGTAATTGCAATCATCGCCGCAATGATGATCCAGGTATTCGGAAACGCGAATTTCTTCTTTGCCTGTTCTGCCATTTGTTACTCCCCCTTAAGTTTAGCTGAACGCTGAATGAATTACTGATATAACTTTGCTTTGCGGATTGCCGAAACAAAACAGCCGCTGCTTTTGCATCGGCTGTAATAAACTCCCGTGGGAATTTGACTAATACATAGCTCTCCGCAAAAGCGACAGTCAAACGGATCTTATCCGGTTGCCCGGGCAGAGTTCGCAAATTTCTGCCTTCGGCAGCGGACCCTTTCACAACGGCAGCGGCTTTGCGACGCCTCTTGCACCGTTGTTACTCTTGACAGCTGCTCCTCTATCCTTTAGCAATATTCAGTTATAACTTGGCGATTATAGCACTTTTTTGCTTACGGCACAACGATTGTACAAAAATACCGCCCTGCTCTTGTGTACGGGGTTATTCAAAATATGCCTTGGCAAGTATTTCTTTGTCGCGCATCATGCACCGTCCGTTTGCGAAAAGCGTTGTGAGCGCAAGGCTGTCGTCGATGAGCTGAATGTCTGCGTCGCTTCCCGCCGCGAGGCAGCCTTTTTTCGGGTACATGTTCAGCGCCTTTGCAACGTTTGCGGTTGAAGGAATGACTGCCTTTTCAAACGGCACATATTTTGTCATGGCTTTGATTGTTTCGTGCAGTGAGCTGATTTTGCCTGCGTCGATACCGATCATCTCTTTTTTGTCGTTCCATATCGGCATACTGCCGTTGCTGTCGGTGCTGAGAGAAAGCTTGCCTTCGGGAGCTTCTTCAAGAGCCTGCGCGGTCTGTTTTGCTCTGTCTTCGATGTTGTTGGGGTCACAGGTGAAATCTATGAAGCCGCCGCGCTGTGCCCAGCGCATTGCGTCATCATATTTCGGCGCAAGATGTGTCGGGCGGAAGGTGGATATCGGAATGTCGGTTTCGTCAACTATTTCAAAGAGCATATCGAGTTTTGATTTGCCTGAGCCGGTGTGAAGGTGGACTATGCCCGGTTTTCCCGCGAGAAGTCCGGCAACGCGCGCGTCTGAGGCAAGTTTTATGAGCGACTCTTTTGTCATGTTGGCGCTGCGGTGGTCGCAGATTGCGATTTTGACGCCGATGATTACGTCAACAAACACAATATCGTTAAGCACGGAGCCTGTGAGTGTCGGGCTCGGGTAGTTGTAGTTGCCTGTGTGGCAGAAGGCAGTAAGTCCGAATTCGTTCAGCGCCTTTGTCTTTGCAACGAGATTTGCGACGCTGCGCGTGGTGCCGTCTGTTCCGAGTACGCCTACGATTGTGGTTACGCCTGCCTTTACGGGGTCGCCGAATTTCATCGGCGGCACCTGTGTTATGAAGCTGCCCTCACCGCCGCCGCCTGTGACGTGTACATGCTGGTCGATGTAGCCCGGAACGGCGAACTGTCCGGCGCCGTCAAAAATCTCTGTGTCCGGATAGTCGAAAGTGATTGAATCCTCAACTGCTTCAATTCTTTTGTCCGCGACAAGAATGTCGCTCTTTTTCCACTGTCCGCCGCGGAAAACGCGGACGTTTCTGATGAGCTTGAGAAGCATATTGTTTCCCCCTTTAATTTGGAATATCCCTCATGGTGCTGCGGAAAATAAAATAACTGCTGATACAATCTGCTGCTGCTATTATAATACTGTCAGCGGGAAATAAACAAACAACAATTTCATGGAGGAGAAGAAATGTCGTCACTGAAAATAGCAACATTCAACGTAAATTCCGTACGCAGCCGTATGCCGGTACTGAAACAATGGCTTTCGGAAGCCGGCGCGCCCGACATGGTATGTTTTCAGGAAACAAAATGCGTTGACACGGAGTTTCCTCGTTCGGATTTCGAACAGCTCGGCTACGTCTGCAATTTCAGAGGAATGAAAAGCTACAACGGAGTTGCCGTTCTTTCGCGGACAGAGCCTGACGAAGTCAGCTTCGGGCTTGGAGACGAGCCGGAAGAGGGCAGGGAAGAATCCGAAAACGCAAGGGTAATGCGTGTTCGTTTCGGCGATTTTAACATTGTGAACAGCTACGTGCCGCAGGGAAAAGAAATCACGCACGCGGACTATCCGTACAAACTGCGCTTTTTCGCGCGGCTGAAAAAACTGTTTGAGACAAATTACACGCCGGAAGACAAACGGCTCTGGGTCGGCGACCTGAACGTGGCAAGAACAGCCGCCGATATTGCCAACCCGAAAGGAAAGGAAGAACACGTGTGCTTTGCGCAGTCAGTGCGCGACGCGCTCTCCGACGTAATGGACTGGGGACTGACAGACATATTCAGACAGCACAGACCGGACACGGGAGAGTTTACCTTCTGGGACTACCGTGTCAAAAATTCGCTTGAACGCAACATAGGGTGGAGAATAGACCATCTGCTCGGCACGAAAAAGGTTGCGGACGCGTGTAAGGGCGTTGTCGTTGAACGCAGACTGAGAGCAATGGAAAAACCATCAGACCACACTGCGGTGGTTGCGGAATTTGAATTGTAATATATAAATTGTTTGCAATTTATATACAAAGCGCAGCGAAAAAGACGCCTGTTCGGGCGTCTTTTTCGCTGCAAAACACAGGATTAACCGAGTTTTTTGTTTAAGAACTTAACAACCTGTCCTACGCAGAGCGCTGAAAGCACCGTGCCTTCGCGTATGACTATGTTTCCGCCCGTAAATGACGAAAAACCGCCGAGGAATATCAGCTGTATAAGCAGAGCGAGCGTTATAAGGCTGACGTCAACCGCGGTTTTGCAGTCTCCGAACACCTTTCCCGTAGTTGTTGAAATTGCCAGAGCAAGACCTTCCGCGGGCATCGGCACGAGCTTAGGTTTTAAATAGGCATAAACGCCGATTCCGATTATCACTATGCTTGCCGCGAGGTAAACAAAGCGCATTGCGTAGCAGCCCGGTTTCGGGAAACCTGCCAGAAGGTGTCCGAAAGCGTTGGGGTCTATTCCGACAAGGTCAACCATAAAGCCGAATACTATCGCAAGCGGAATTCCGAGTACGTTCATAAAATTGAATTTTTTGCGCAGCACGATAAACTGCGCCGCTACAAGCAGACAGTAGATGACCATGACCATCTGACCGAGGCTGAAGCCGAAAACGACTTCAAGAGCGCGCGGAACGGAACTGACGGGGGATATGCCCAGCCCCGAAAGTTTGGAAATATTGATGCCGACCGCGATTATGAGAAGTCCGATGAGGTAGTTTACAAGACGTTTCAGCATAATGTGTTCTCCCCGAAGTAATCAATTTTCATCGCGCGTTTAACGTCTGAAAGTGTTGAAGCCGCGACTTCGCGCGCAGTATCGCTGCCTTTTTTGAGCATTGCGTAGATTTCGCCCATATCCTTTGCAAATTCTTTTCTGCGTTCGCGGATAGGCGTGAGTTCCTCGTTCAGAATTTCGTTGAGGAAGCGTTTTACCTTCATGTCGCCGAGACCGCCCTTTGTATAGTGCGCTTTGAGTTCGTCAAGGTTCGGATAATCGGGCAGATAGCGTTCAAAATGCTCCGGTTTGCAGAAAGCGTCAAGGTAAATGAAGCAGGTGTTGCCCTCGAGATGCCCGGGATCTGAAACCTTGAGGTGAAGCGGGTCTGTGTACATTGACATAACCTTCTGCTTAATTTCGTCGGCTTCGTCTGCAAGATAGATGCAGTTGCCGAGCGATTTGCTCATCTTTGCTTTTCCGTCGGTGCCCGGGAGCCTGAGGCAGGCTGACTGCGACGGAAGCAGAATGTCAGGTTCAACAAGAACAGGCGCGTAAATTTCGTTGAATTTGCGGACGATTTCGCGCGTCTGCTCAATCATCGGCTTCTGATCTTCGCCGGCGGGGACTGTTGTCGCCTTGAACGCGGTGATGTCTGCCGCCTGACTGATCGGATAGGTGAAGAAGCCGACAGGAATGTTCGCTTCGAAATTTCTCATCTGAATTTCGGCTTTGACCGTGGGATTGCGCTGTACGCGCGCCACGGTAACGAGATTCATGTAGTAAAATGCAAGCTCTGTGAGCTCTGAAATCTGCGACTGTATGAAAATTGTCGATTTTGCGGGGTCAAGTCCGACCGCGAGGTAGTCAAGCGCGACTTCGCCTATGTTCGCGCGGATTTTCTCAGGGTTGTCAAAATTGTCCGTGAGCGCCTGCGCGTCTGCGAGGAACACGAAAATTTTGTCGTAAAGCCCGGAGTTCTGAAGGCGGACTCTCTCTCTGAGAGAACCTACGTAGTGTCCTATGTGAAGTTTTCCGGTCGGTCTGTCGCCGGTAAGTATAATCTTGCTCATTCAGGCAGCCTCCTTTAACTGTTTATCATAACTTCCATATTTTATATCCTATTTTGATTTATGGCAATTTATACAGCCTGCGGCGAAGAGACGGGTTACGACCGGCGCGCTGTGTCGTTAGTTTTTATGCCGGCAGATGTCTGCAGCGTAGAAGATACGAAAACAGCATAAAATGCCGAAAATAATGAGATTAAAGAGTTTGACCAGTGCTGACGTTTGTGCCGCAAAAAAAATGCCTCCGAAAAAGGGAGGCAGAATATTTATACAAAACTAATCAGCCGTTTGATTTCTTCGAGGCTTTTTCCGGTCTGTTTTGCGAGCAGTCCGCAGCCGAAACCGCCGTGTCCGCTGAACTTTGAAATATCATTTTTGGGTATCTGCCACGGACCGTTCGGATTTTCTTTCAGCAGTTTTCGGACTGCCGCGTCTGCCATAATCAGCTCTCCGAGCGCAGGGTGGTGCGGACCTCCGATAACTGAACGCGCAAGGGTGTCCGTTTCCTGCAGCCCAACGCGTATTACGTTGAAGCCTTTCTCCTGCGCGCGTTCAAGCAGTTCTCCGCCACGCGAAACGGCTTCGTCAACAGTCAGCGGTGCATAGCGCCCGTCTGAAAGCATATCGGCAAGCTCTGTGTCTTCGATAACCAGACAAGGGTAAATTCTCAAGTCCCAGACGTTGCTGCCTTTAATTTCGGCAAGTTTTTCAAGGTCGGAAAGCGAGCTTTCCCGCGTTTGTCCGGGAAGTCCTATCATAAGCTGCACGCCGAGAGGAAAGCCTTCTGCCGCCGCATGGGCAATACTTTTCAGCACGTCGCGCGGATTCAGGTCTCTTTTGCAGGCGCGAAGCACCTGAGCGTCAAGCGACTGTATTCCGAGTTCCGCGCGGCTGATTGGATATTTCTTCAGCAAATCGCATACTGTCTCGTCGTCAAGGTCGTTGGGATAAGTAGAAAAACGAATGCTGCTGCCCTTGGGAGCAGCTTGGACAACCGCGTCGAGATAGGCTTTTACCGTATCTGACGGAAAGCGCAGAAAAGAGCCCCCGAAAAAACAGACTTCGCGCGGTTCGTTAAGCTCTGCAAGCGCGGCACGGACAGAAGCGGCGTTGGGGATTTTTTCCGCGCCGGTTATTTTGTTCTGATTGCAGTACACGCAGCGCCCCGGACATGCCGCAAAGGGCAGAAAGAACGGAAACTTCTTCATACCGCAGACTCCTTTCACAAATTCGGACTTCATTATACCGCCCATGAGTTATAATAGCGCAGTTATGAAAAATAGGAAATCACATTTTGGCTGTATGTTTTTCCTTCTGCTTCTTGCCGTGCTGTGCGCGGTCCGGTTCAGACTGCCGCAGTATATAGTCAGTGAGAGGGAAAAGACATTGACGGACTGGACAAACGGCTGTGCCGCGTGGCGTGTGCGCGATTACGGTACAGCCGCGAAATGCTGGAGGATGAATTTCGTCCGCAGTTTTTTGGTGCGCCGCCCGTCAAAATATCTCTACTGGCAGGCGGAAGCATTTCAGAAGCTCGGCGAAACGGAAAAGGCAGCCTCCGTCCGAAGCCGTTTGCTTTCCAAATATCCGCTTGATTATTATTCTTTCAGACTCGTACGCGGCAGCGGCGGCGTGAACGGCAGAAACAAAAAGCAGTTATTTGACGATATTTCTGAAATATTCCGTATGCCGTATGAAACCGAGGTAGCGGCGGCAGCGAAAAAAAGCGGTGTTGACCGTGCGCTTGTATGGGCGGTAATGAAACGCGAAAGCAAGTTCAGCCCTGACGCGGTCAGTTCGTCGGGGGCTGTCGGGCTTATGCAGCTGATGCCGGGCACTGCGCGGGAAACAGCGAAAAAAGCCGGTATCGGCAAATTTTCTCTCTATGAGCCGCGGGACAATATTATGCTTGGCGCGCTGCAGCTGAGCACGCTTTTGAAACGCTTTGACGGTAACGTAATTTACGCGCTTGCGGCATACAACGCAGGGGCGGCAAAGGCTGCGTCCTGGCGCGGAAAATATGAAAACGGCGAGTTCTGGGTCGAGGAAATTCCGTTTGCCGAAACGCGCGAATTTGTGCGCTGCGTGTATGAAAACTACGCGGTTTACAGAATGCTTTTGACAGAATAGCGATATAACGCTATATTTGAAACGAACAATATTGTATGCAGGGGTACGGTGCCGTACGGCACAGTTGAGAAGGCAGACGCCTACCCTTTGAACCTGTAGGTTAATACCTGCGCAGGGAGCAAATGTCAAGGTCTGCCGCACGGCAGATTTTCTGTTTTGGAGATGAGACTGTGAACAAGGAAACGACAGAAGCGGAAATGTTTTCGGCGCTTGAAGCGGCAGGCTGCGCGCAGCCGCTGGTGCCTTCCGTGACAAACTGCGTGACGGCAGGTTTTGTCGCGGACTGCCAGCTGGCGGCAGGCGCGTCCGCCGTTATGATAAATATGCCGGACGAAGCGTGCGAACTTGCTGAACGCTGCGACGCGTTTTATATCAATCTCGGAACGATTCTCCCCGTATATGAAGCAACGATACCCGCTGCCGCGGAACGGCTGTCGCAGCTCGGCAGGCCGTGGGCGCTTGACCCTGTGGCGGCAGGGCTCGGCGAACTTCGGACAAAACTGCTGATTAAACTCAGAGAGTACCGCCCGTCCGTAATACGCGGCAACGCTTCCGAAATTATCGCGCTTGCGCGATTGTGGAAACTGTACGGCGGAGTGTCTTCCGCCTGTGTCGTTGATTCTTCCGACGCGCCCGCAGACGCGGCAGAAGCCGCAGCTGCGCTTGCGAAGTTCACAGGCGGCGCCGTTGTTGTTTCCGGCGCAGACGATTACGTCACCGACGGGCGCACTGCAGCCGTTTCTTACGGCGGCTCGCCGCTGATGAAACGCAACAGCGGGTTCGGCTGCGCGCTTGGCGCCGTTGCCGCCGGTCTTTTGCCGTTTGCAGAGCCTTTTATTGCCGCGCTCGGCGCAGTAAACGCCTTTAACGCAGCAGGAAGGGAAGCAGAGAAAACTGCTTCCGCGCAGGGCAGTTTCAGAACGGCGTTCATTGACAAACTTCAGACACTTGTTCCGCAGGAAATTGTACACAATATGTTTGAGATAAAAGAATTATGAAGAAGTTTGACTTGTCGCACTATCTCGTAATCGGTCCTGAAAACTGCGTGTTCAAATCGTTTGAAGAAACGCTGTCTGACGCAGTGCGCGCCGGTTTTACCTGCGTGCAGATACGGGCAAAAAACGCGGCGGACAATGAACTGCTCGGTCTTGCGAAGCGCGCCGCTGAAATCATCGCGCGGCATGGAAAAGAAAACAGCGTTACGCTTCTCATAAACGACCGTGCCGATACAGTAAAGGCAGCGCGCGAACTCGGTATCAAAGTTGACGGTGTGCACGTCGGACAGAGCGATACGCCGCCGCGAGTATGCCGTGAAATGCTTGGAAAAGACGCTGTAACAGGACTTTCTGCTCCGCAGGAGAAGCTGAGCGAATATCTTGACGCGGCGGATTTGTCCTGTGTTGACTATCTGGGACTTGCGCCGCTGCATGAAACGGCAACCAAAACGGATCTGAAAAAGGACAGCAGTAACAACACTATTATTCCTGCGCTTGCGGAAATTGACCTGTTCGCAAAAAAATCTCCCCTGCCTGTTGTTGTCGGAGGCGGAGTTGGTAAAGAAGATCTGCCCTTGCTTGCCAAAACGGCTGTTTCAGGCTATTTTGTCGTATCTGCCGTGTGTGCCGCCGAAAATCCGTTTGAGGCAGCGGCGGCGCTTGTTCGCGAATGGAATTTGAACAGATAAATTGTATAAAATGTAAAATTGGATTTTCGCTGAATTTTGCTGAGCAGGATTAAGAGCAGTAAGCACTAAGCAATGAGCGCTAAGCATTAGGCAATAGGCATTTAACTTGAACTATTAAGATAAGAAATTTGCGCTGTTCACTGCGCATACACAGAATGACGCTGTTTTGCTATCCTTATATACTAACCAGCACTGAACCGGCAATAATCATTCCTACGCCTGTCCACTGAATTGCAGACAGTTTCTTCTTCATGACAAAATGCGCGTAGAGCGCTGCGATAAGCGGACTTGTCGCCGTTATCGGCGTTACTATCGCGACGGGGAGAGTTTTGACGCAGTATGCGTACATTGTGTAGCCGATACTGAGACCGACTACTCCCGAAATCCAGTAGTATATCCTTGCTTTGACAGGCACAGAGGAAAGAGGAACTGTCTTTTCGGGAAAGAAGTACCGCATAACAGCGTGTACAACGTACGCAAGCAGCAGCAGCCAGCACGCTCTGTAAAAGGAGAAGGCTGCCGCGCCTATTGCGGTCTTCTGAAGAACAAGTTTGGTGACGATTGAACAGAGCGACCAGCTGAGCCCTGCCAGCGTTGTCAGCAGCAGTCCTGCCGCCCAGCGTTTTTCTGTTTTTACCGTTGTGTCCCTCTGTCCGCCTGCTTTCAGCAGAGCTATTCCCGCGACAACAACAGAAATCGCCGCAAACTGTACAAGGCTGATTTTTTCACCAAGAATGACCGCCGCAAGGAAAACGAGAAAAACGGGGTAGGCGTTCGCGACAGGAATGGCTATGTTAACGCCGAGCATTCTTATTGCCATGTAATAGAAAACGTCTCCGAGAATGTAGTTAAGCACCACACCCAGACCGATCATCAGCTGGATTTTTATGTCAGTAACAGGCGGTATGTGTCCGTGCTCGGCAAACAGTACAAAAACAAGCGCCGTCAGAAGAAATGACCAGGAGCGCACGGGATTTATCTCATTGGAAGTACAGCTGCCGATGTCTGTGCCGCGGTCTATCGCCAACGGCGACACCGCCCATGAAACGGCGCACATAACAGCCATAACGAAGCCCCACAAAGGCATTGGTATCATCTCCGAAACAGTGTTGACAACTATAGATTTTAACGCTTTTTGCTGAAAACAGAGCGATAAATGGTGTTGTCGCTCTGAAAAGTTATCAAAAATAAAGTTTAACGATTAAAAATAGAGTAATTAACGACAAAATATAAAGTTATATTCTGTTAAACTTTAATAATATGGTGTATAAGTGCCAAAACTTGACGTATTGGACTTTTTGCCGTTAAGATATATCCTGCGTGCCGTTATTCCATAAAATCGCATTTTCGAACGGCACGGTATGGGGGCGGTAACATGAGCATATTCGGAGAAAAACATATCGGACGTACCGTAGTTGTGGTGGTTGCAGTTGTTGCTGCAATCTCTTCCGCGATTGTGCTTGCGCCCGCCGTTGCCGACAGCGCAGTGGAAGCCGACAGCGCGAAGACCGCTTCGCCGAACTCGTCCGACGCTGACCCCTATCGATCTACGGAGCCTGTTACAGCCTCGGAATACCATCCGCCTATTCTTATTGTTCAGCCGGCGCCCGAAAACAAAATTCCGGAAAAGCCCGTGTATGCGCCGTCTGTTCTCAAAGCTCTCAAATATATGAAAATAACAGCCGGCCACCTCAATATGTGGGCGGACAAACGCGCAAACAGCAAGCTCAGCGACCTTTCCGCGCTCCCTGCCGATCAGCAGCGCAGAGTCGCGGCGATTGCCTGTTACATACGCCGAACCAACAGACGTGTTTCGGCAGAAAACGTGTGGCGCGAGGCATGCGCGATGTATTTCTACGGAAAGCAGTACGGAATAGCGCCGGAGCTTGTAGCGGCAGTTGCCAAAATCGAAAGCACCTATAACCTGACAAGCGTAAGCAGGCACGGAGCGTGCGGTCCCATGCAGGTTATGTACCGCATTCACGGGCGCACGCTTGCAAGACACAAAATAGCGTCCTGCAGAGATGATATGTTTGACCCCGAATGCGGCATACACGCCGGAACGTACGTTCTCAAAGGCTACATAAACAGCTGCGGTTCGGTATATACAGGGCTTATGCGTTATCTCGGCGGCCATTCCAAACGCTACTACATGAGAGTTCAGAACACAGTAACAGGAATACGCCGGACAGGAGAAGCGCTGCATTTGTAAGATAAAATGAAATAATCGGCAGAACCGGTTATTTTTTTGTCCCAATTTCCATATATGGTATATAATTACCTCAAGCAGTTAAAAGAAGGAGCTGAAGAGTATGGATTATAAAGAAGTCATCGAGAAAGCAAGACCGGAACTCGGCAAATGCAAGGGCTGCCCTGTGTGCAACGGAAAAGCCTGCGGAAATCTCGTTCCCGGACCCGGCGCGAAGGGCAGCGGAACAGTTTCCGTGAGAAACTATGACAAGTGGCGCGAAATACTGCTCAACATGGATACGATATGCCCCGGCGGCGAGCGCGACACGTCAGTCGAACTGTTCGGAAAGAAATTCGCGCTGCCTGTTTTTGCAGGTCCCGTCGGACTTGTACAGGTACACTACGCGCCGAAATATGACGATGTAAGCTACTACGAGGTTCTTGTAAAAAGCTGTGCTGAAGCGGGTATAGCCGCATTTACCGGAGACGGCGTGGTTGCGAGTGTAATGGAAAACGGTACGCGTATTATAAAAGACAACGGCGGAATCGGCGTTCCCACAATGAAGCCGTGGGGCATAGACGTAATCAAGGGCAAGCTGGACCTTATCAGAAACTGCGGCTGCTTTGCCATGGCGATGGACATAGACGGAGCAGGACTGCCGTTCCTGAAAGGACAAACGCCGCCTGCAGGCTCCAAAAGCCTTGAAGAGCTCAAAGAAATTATTGACCTTGCCGGAGTTCCGTTCATTGTAAAAGGAATTATGACTGTCAAAGGCGCGCTGAAAGCGAAAGAAGCCGGAGCGCAGGGCATTGTTGTTTCAAATCACGGCGGACGGGTCTTGGACGGAGTACCGTCAACGGCGGAAGTGCTTGAAGAAATCGCCGATGCCGTGAAAGGCGAAATGAAAATCTTTGTTGACGGCGGAATAAGAAGCGGACTCGACGTATTCAGAGCGCTTGCGCTCGGCGCGGACGCCGTAATAATCTGCCGCCCGTTTGTCAACGCCTGCTTCGGCGCAGACGCGGAAGGCATAAAAATCTACATTGACAAAATCGCAGCTGAACTCAAAGATACGATGGAAATGTGCGGCGCGCGCAGCCTTGCCGAAATCACGCGCGACATGGTGAGAAAAGCACAGTAAACAGGCTGAAAAATCCAAACGGCATAAACAGCGGAGGCGGCTTTTGCCGCCTCCTGTCTTTTGTATTTGCTTTATTCTCTGCTTTGTGTTATAAATATCCGCAGGGAAAAACAGAGGTTTTTCCGATTGAGACGAGATGAGGCAGAGCAGCGGAGAAGAGCGTATAACGCGCTGAATTCGCCTTGTCTTGCGGCAAGGTTTTTTGTTGCGGAACGGAGGAGATTTTATGACAGTCAGGCTTTGCATGGGTAACGAAGCGATAGCGCACGGAGCAATAAAGTCCGGCGTGAAAATTGTCGCGGGCTACCCGGGGACACCTTCAACGGAGATTATTGAGACGATACTGCATGAGAAAAATCCGAATATCAACGTGCAGTGGTCGGTCAACGAAAAGGCTGCAATGGAAATAGCGGCAGGCGCAAGCTATACCGGCGCGCGCGCTCTCGCAACGATGAAGCAGGTGGGGCTCAACGTCGCGTCAGACCCGCTTATGAGCCTTGCGTACATAGGAGTAAAAGGCGGACTTGTAATAGTTGCCGCAGATGACCCGGGTCCCTGGTCGTCGCAGACGGAGCAGGACACGCGCGGCTTTGCCAAAAACGCCAATCTTCCCGTTTACGACCCTGCGTCACCCGAAGAAGCGTATGAAATGATACAGGAAGCGTTTGACCTCTCGGAAGAATTTGCCCTTCCGGTGTTTGTGCGTCCGACAACGCGCGTCTGCCACGCAAGCGCAAGCGTTGACATCGCCGAAGCGCCGAAAGAGCCGCGTCCCGTTTCAGGCTTTGAAAAACGCCCGGAGTGGTGCATATTCCCCGCGCTTTCCTACAGAAAACACGGCGAGATAGAAATCAAACAGCGGCAGCTTTCCGACAGATTCAGCGGCAGCCGCTTCAACACAATCGAAGGCAGCGGCAGAAAAGGGATAGCCGTATCAGGCGTTTCGTACCTTTACGCCAAAGAAGTAATCGATGAATACAAACTTGACGTAACACTTTTCAAAGTCGGCAATCCGTATCCGCTGCCGGAGAAAAAAGCGGAAGAATTTCTCTCAAAAGTTGACTCCGTGCTTGTCATAGAAGAGCTTGACCCGATAGTCGAAGAAGGACTGCTTCTGATAAATCAGGGATGTGCCGAAATATACGGCAAACGCACGGGACACACCCCCTGCAACGGCGAATTCAGCTGCGAGGTTGTGAAACGGGCAATATTCAAAAATCTCGGACTTGAAGAAGAAACGGCGGAAACCATTGAAACACCGCAGTTCCCTATGCGTCCGCCGGTGCTCTGTCCGGGATGTCCTCACCGTGCCTCCTTCTACGCGGCAAAGGTCGCGATGAAAGATGAAAAGAAGGTCGTTTACTGCGGAGACATAGGCTGCTACACCCTTGGTAATGCCGCACCGCTCAACACAACAGACACCTGCCTCTGTATGGGTGCTGGCATAACAATAGCCCAGGGACTTCAGCTTGCGGAAGAAGGTATCAAGACAGTTTCCTTTATCGGAGATTCCACCTTCTTTGCATCAGGCATAACCGGCATAATCAATGCCGTGTACCAGAAAACAAAAATAACGCTTATCGTGCTTGACAACCACACGACGGCAATGACAGGACATCAGCCGCACCCGGGCACAGGCTTCACCGCAATGGGAGAGCCGACGAAAGCGCTGGACCCTGAAGAAATACTTCGTGCCTGCGGAGTTGAATACGTTAAGAAAGTAAATCCGTTTGACTTTGAAGCCACGGTAGAAGCAATACGCGGTGCAAAAGATTTTAACGGCCCCGCAGCGGTAATCACGCGCTCGCCCTGCATTTTTAAAGCGCCGAAGCCTGCCGCTGTCTGCCGTGTCAACGATGCCTGCATAGGCTGTCTGAAATGTATCAGAGAAATCGGCTGCCCTGCAATGACACCGGACAAA
>JAZRZG010000167.1:0-13503 GCA_045601305.1 Synergistaceae bacterium | reverse complement strand
CTCGGCAGAAACGTATTCAAAATCATACCGGAAGAAATGAAACGCCCCGGCTATGTTCCGTTTATTTCAATTTATCTGGACAAGGCAAACCGCTGCATGGTACTTCGCACCGACCTTGTCGAACATCAGGATTTCATTGTCGAAGACGAACACGGTGCTCACTTTGAACCAGACACGGAATACAAAAAATGAGGACGAATGTTCGTCCTCATTTTTTGTATCGTTACTATTCAGAGATAAATCAGAGATAAAACTGCTGCTGCTTTCGTTTTTGTGCAGACTGATGCTTAAAAATTGCTTATGCTGTTTTGATTCAGCAGAAATTCAAACAGTCTGAAATGCAAAATACCGTTATTGTCCATATAGCTTTCGGCAAGCTCGTTTTCAATAATCGTTTTTCTGAAAAAATCTCCCGTCAGCATTAGCGGCGCAAGCTCGGAGTGTTCTTTTTCTTCAGACAGAATTTCGTATGCCGACTGGATATACATACGTTTGTCGCCGCTGTTGACAACAAAATCAATTTCTTTCTGCACAGAGCCGCTTTTTCTTTTGTCTGTGACAACTCCGACATCTACTGAATAACCGCGTCGCAGCAGTTCGTTATAAATAATATTCTCCATAATGTAACCTCTGTCAAACTGCCTGTAATTCAGTCTGGCGTTTCTAAGCCCTATATCGGTAAAATAATATTTGCTCGGATAACTGAAATAACGCCGTCCCTTCACGTCATAACGCTTGGCTTCGCTTATCAGAAACGCTTCGCGCATGCAGTTTATGTAACTGCTTACCGTGTTGCCGTTTATTTTTATACCGCGCGTGCTGCAGAGTGTATCTGCGATTTTTGACGCGTTTGTCAGTGAACCGATGGAAGAGCTGAGCAAATCAAGCATACCTTCAAACACGTCCGAACGTTCAATGCCATAGCGTTCGACAATATCTTTCATATAAACTTCGTCAAACAACGACACAAGATATTCTTTTTTCTGTACATCATTAGAAAAGGACGCAAGCTCAGGCATACCGCCGTAAAGCATATATCTGTTAAGATTATCTCTTACGTCTCCGCCGTAATAATTATGAAATTCCTCAAAGCTCAGCGGCCATATATGAATCTGCGTCGCCCTGCCGCGAAATTCTGTCGCTATATCGCTTGAAAGAAACCTTGAATTGCTTCCGGTAACGTACACGTCAAGATTTTCCCTGTCGCGCAAATCATTCAGCAAATCATATATCGATACTTTCAACTGTGTCTCAGGGTAATCAACCGTACGGCAAAATTGCAGTTCATCGACAAAAAGATAAAAATGTTCTGCCCTGCCTTTTGTTTTGCTGTTTACCAGGTCAAGCAGTTCCGGCGGATTTCTGTATTTGTAATCTTGAAGCCTGTCCAGTTTAAGCTCAATAATATTCTTGGCGGCAATTCCCTCCTGCAGCAGCCTGTCGCGAAACAGCTTAAAGAGCAGCACGGACTTTCCGCAGCGCCTGATACCTGTTATAACCTTTATTTTCCCGTTCTGTCGAAATTCGGCAAGTTTGTCAACATAACTCTTTCTGTCAATCACAGCAGGCACCTCCGCTTAGAACTTACTCCACCAATGGAGCAACTTCTAAATATAATACCCATTGAACGCATACAGGTCAATATAAAATATTTAGAACTGGCTCCGCAAATTGAGCTACTTCTAAACGACAGTTGATTTCCTTTGAAGAAAAGCCCAAACACGGCGCTCACTTTGAGCCTGATACGGAATACAAAAAATGAGGACGAATGTTCGTCCTCATTTTATTTCTCCATACTTAACTTCAGAACCTCAGAAACCCTATATATACCATACAGGAATTTGCAACAGATTTTCCGCAAACTTGGCAGGCTGAGGACAATTACAGACTATCGCGCCGCTGCCGATAGTCACTCCCCTTGCCTTCGCAAACAGACGGAATGCCGCAGCATCAGACAGCGAGCCTTTTGAAGCCTGCTTAATTTCTATCGGATAAACAATTCCGTTCTGCTCCAGTATCAAGTCAATTTCTCCCTCCCTGTATAGCCGTTCGTCACCGTCTGAAACACGTATTTTATCAGTGGCATGAAAATACGATACATAAAAACGGTAATCAAGTCCCGCATTTGAATAACTTTTCAAAATTTCAGACACGGCAAAGGTTTCAAATATATGCCCCGAAAATGACCCGTATGCAAGCGTTTCCGGCGTAAGCCAGCGAGTGAGATAACATACAAGACCGCAGTCACGGAAATATAATTTTGGAGACTTTATCACCCTGTTCAGCGCGCCGTTGCGGAACGGCTCAAGCAAAAATATAATGCCCGACGCCTCAAGCACAGAAATCCAGTTTTTAATAGTTTTAATATCCTTGCCTACATCATTGGCAAGCTTTGAATAATTCAAAATTTCACCCGTACGCGATGCAGCCGCAATCATAAAACGCCTGAACGCATTTAAATCATGCACAGCCGTAAGCTCTCTGACATCACGCTCAATGTACGTTTTAACATAGCTGCCGTAAAAATCAGCCCAGTCAACCGCTTCATTCTGCAGCTCCGGATAACTGCCCCTATGTATTATTTTCCATATATATCTTGGCATTGCAGCCGATTTAGACCTTTTTGAAATATATTCGACAGTCGGTACAAAGACATCACAAAAATCATCAGACATTATCTCCCGCAGCGACAGCGTTGAAAGTTCAAAAATCGCCGCGCGTCCTGCCAGACTTTCTGAAACAGATTTCATAAGCCGAAACTGCTGTGAACCTGAAAGACAAAACAGTCCTCTTTCATCAGAACTGTCACACGCCATTTTAATATAGCGGAAAAGTTCAGTCGCGCGCTGAGCCTCATCAATAGTCACAGGCGGCTCGTTCAGCTGCAGAAACATTGCGCCGTCAGTTTTTGCCTGCTCCTCCAAAAAAGGGTCATCCAGCGTAACATACCTTCTTTGGTCAAAAAGGTGTTTAAGCAAAGTTGATTTTCCCGTCTGTCTTGCCCCTGTCAGAAGCAGCGCCTTAAAATTCTCCGCAGCACGACTGACAACATCTTCTATATGCCTTTTGATGTACCTCATCGCAACCTCCGTAAAATTTGGAATTCAATTCCATATTTCACACAAATTATACCATTAAATTTACAAAAGGCAACCGCCGGATGATACTTCACACCAAACACGCCGAACATCAGGATTTCATCGTCGAAGACGAACACGGCGCTCACTTTGAACCGGACACTGACTACAAAAAATGAGGACTTAATTGTCCTCATTTTTTGTGTTTCAAATCCGCGTGCAGACGGATTTTAACTTTATCATTCTGCTAAAATCCCCGAGGATTTAGCGCAGAATCAAGTGTCATTACTGTTTCTTTCTGAATATCATCGGCGCTGCGCAAAGCAGGGCAAGTATTCCAAATCCTGCGTTGCAGCCACCGGATGAGGAATTTGAATTACTGCCTGTTTCGTTTGAAACAGTTGGAGATGCTGCTTTGAGCGTTACTCCCGTTTCCTGTTCCACTGCTTCTATTATCGCTTCTTCCTGTTTTTCTTCCGGCTCATCTGCGTTTTCTTCAAGCGCTTTGTCCGCGACTTCGGCTGTTTCTATGTTCAGCACTTTCAGCGCATTATCTGTCGTTCCGTTTCTGTTTACCGCTCTCATCAGCATTGTTACCGCCGCTTTCGGTTTCGCTTCTCCTTTTTTGAGGAAGCTTGTTCCGAGTATGCCAAAGTCTGTGAGGTTCACGCTGTTGTCGGCGTTGAAGTCTGCTCTTGCGTCATATCCTGTTACTCCTGCTTTTTTGAGGAAGGATTTGCCGAGTATTCCGAAGTCTGTCAGGTTTACGCTGTTGTCTCCGTTTGCGTCTCCACCCTTAATGGTTTCTGCCATTGTTACGTTCCAGTCGCTTCCGTTCAGCTGTACTGTCGCGTTTTGGATTGCCGCAAGGTATCTTTCACCTTTTATCCAGAGTTTTACTTTTTGTCCGTTGCTTACGCTTCCTGCGTCCATTTCAAGCGTCAGTTTTCCGTTTTCGTCTGTCGTTCCCTGTCCGCTGTACAGCAGTCTGTTGGCGGTGTTGTAGACGCAGACTTCGATGTTTTCTATGTTGCTTCCCGTTTTTCCTCCGCTTGATCTTCCGGCAAGTGTAGTTAAGAGGATTAGGCTGATTTTTTTGCTTTTTGTTGAAACGATAGTTGTTCCCGTTATCTGCGTTCCTTTGTCATTCACATACTTTGCCGTTATTGTCGCCGTTTGAGCTTCGCTGCTTGAACCAGCCGCACTTACAACACCGTTTGAATTTATCGCTATGTTCGCATTATTACTCGTCCAAGTTATTTCTCCTTTGGACGGTTTTAACGCCATTTCAGGCTGTATGCTGAGCTGTCCGTATAAATCAACCGTTGAACTGTCGTCTTCAAGTGTGTACGCTGCCTGACTGAATGAAATTGACGTTACTGGCGGGCGCATTACAGTTAATTGCAGTGTTCCTTTTACTCCGCTTCCGTCAAGTGCTGAGGCAGTTATCGTTACATTTGCAGAGGTGCCTGTTATTTCCTTTGCCGTTACCAGTCCGTTCTGGTCAACCGCAACAATTCCGCTGTTGCTACTTGTCCACATTATGTCTTTGTTTGTCGCATTGGACGGCATTATGTTTGCAAGAAGCTGTTTCATACCGTTAACCAGTATAGTATCGTCCCCCGTTTCAGGCAAAATTACAATGTTCTCTACTGGGATGCGGGTTACGGTAAGCTGTATAGTTCCTTTTACTCCGCTTCCGTCCTGTGCTTCTGCCGTTATTGTTACGTTTGCAGAGGCTCCCGTTATTTCTTTTGCCGTTACCAGTCCGTTCTGGTCAACCGTCGCAACGTTTGTATTGCTGCTTGTCCATACAACTTTTTTGTTTTCTGCATTGCTCGGCGTTATTGTCACCGTCAGTTGCTTTGTTTCTTTTGCAGGCAGTTGTGTCCCTCCGGATTGTGCGGTAATCGTTATTCCCGTCACACTTTGGGTTATATTCAGCATTTTGCTTACTGATTTTGTCGGGTCGTCTTTTGATGTCGCAGTTATTGTTACTCTGCCCGCTTTTTTAACTGAAACAATGCCTTCTGTATCTACCGTTGCCACAGCTATATCCGAGCTGCTCCACGTTATTTTGCCCGTATCGCTTGTGTCACCACTGAATGAAATATACTGCGAAATGTCAATTCCGCTGCTACGGGTTGCAATAGTTGACGGCATTTCCTGCGAGAAAGATACTGTTGCGCTTTTCTTTACTGTTACATTGCAGCTCGCCGATTGTGTCGTGTCATCCTGAGACGTTGCAGTAATTTTTGCAATTCCTTCCCTCTGTATCATTATTGCGCCCGTACTGCTGTTGACTGATACTACAGACGGATTTGAAGATGACCACGTTAATTTTCCGCTGTCGCTTTCGTCTTTTTCAACTGTCGGCGTTAACGTCAGTGTACCATCTGCACGTACCACTGCTTCCGTTTTGTCAAGGCTAACCGATATTGTTTCCAGTACCGTTACGTCGCAGCTTGCGGATTTTGCAGTATCGACAGTAGATTTCACCGTAATTGTCGCACTGCCTTTGGATATGGCTGTTATTCTCCCGTTTGGGTCAACCGTAGCAACAGACAGGTTGCTTGAACTCCATTCAATACCCTGCTCGTCAGAGCTTGCAGTATTGGTAAGTGTTAAGGTTTCTGCAGCACCCAGTCTGATTTTTGTTTGTTCTTTGTCCAACGACAGATTGATTGCTTTTTTAACGTTCACCGTGCAGCTTGCAAACTGATTGCTCCCATCTATCGCCTGTGCAGTTACAGTCGCTGTACCTTCAGAAACTGCCGTTACTTTGCCTGTTGCATCCACCGTTGCGACATTAGGATTGTTGCTCGTCCATTTAAGGAAGCCTATCGTTGCGTTTGCCGGATTAATTGTCGCTGTAAGCTGTTCTGACGAGCCTGTGTACAATTTTTCTATTACTGTTTTGTTCAAAGCAATTCCTTCAACATACTGCTCAATATTTCCTGTTACGTTAATTTCCTTTTCAAATGTAACTTCGGAATTGCCCAAAAGTCCCGCGACTTTTACAGTTAGTGTCGCATTTCCTGTACCAACCGCATACGCTTTGTTGTTATATGTCGCAATAACGCTTTCGTCTGAACTTTCTATGATTTCATAGCGTACACTGTTTTTGTTGTATGCATTTACGGGATATATATCCAATACAGGCTGTATTTCCATACCGGCTGAAACCGTTGCCGGACAACTTAGCATTCCAGCCGCTGACGGAAGCTGATTGGCTTCATATACAACGCTGTTATCTGTTATACTGCCATAAGAGTTACTTCTGTATCCTATAGAACTACTGGCAGTACCTTTCAAATATCCACAGCTCGTCAGTTTTATCACTTCATTAGTATAGTTACCTTGGTTATATGCATATCCGCAGATGCCCCCTGCATAGTTGCCGTTTACTGTACCGCAGTTAATACAGTTACTAACAGATACGGTTGTATTAGAGTCATAATTCTGTGCTTCTCCACAGATACCGCCTGCATATCCGCTGCTTGAAGTTGCTTTTACTGTCCCTTCGTTTACGCAGTTGCTTATGGTTACATTATCATTGCCGTAATAATTATATGCATATCCGCAGATGCCCCCTGCAAAGTTATATGCAGTGACATCTACCTCACTCACACAGTTACATATCGTTATATTATTATAGCTGTTGTAATTATATGCATATCCACAGATACCGCCTGCATAGTTATGTGCATTAATTTTACCGGTTACTGTAATATTCTTTATTACAGCACCTGAATATATATAACCGAATAATCCCTGATAATCTGCAGAGTTGTTTATATACAGTCCAGTTATTCTATGCCCGTTTCCGTCAAAGGTTCCGGAATATTTCTTTGAGCTGCTGCCAATCGGAATCCACTGCTTTTCTTCCGAGCCTGCAAGGTCAATATCGGCAGTAAGTTTTGCATTGAGAGACACACTTCCACCGTTGACTGCGTTCCTGAACCAGTCAAGCTCAACCCTGCTGCCAATAAGATAATTATTCTCGGTATCTCTCGCAGGCATAGCATTTACTGTAACGCTACATGTATATTTAATATTTGGGTCATTTTTAAGTGTCGCTGTTATCGTAACATCGCCGCCTGAAAAACCTGTTACTTTTCCTGTTTCATCTACGGTAGCAATGCTTTTGTTAGACGAACTCCAAACCCATTCTAACACATCATCTTCATCCCAACTTGACACATTAACGCTCAATTGAGTACCATCTTTGATAACAGACGTGTTTTCACTCATTTCAGCTATTACAGGGTCTTTAACTGTCACAGAACAGCTTGCAGTTTTTTCAGGTATAACCTTGGATTTAACGGTAATTACAGCACTTCCGCGCGATACTGCTGTTATTTTGCCGTTTTGGTCAACCGTTGCAACAGACGGATTGCTTGAACTCCACTCAACACCCAGTTCGTCTGAGCTTGCAGTATTGGTAAGCGTTAAGGTTTCTGTTGCACCCTGTCTGATTGTCGTTTGTCCTTTGTTAAGCGACAAATTGATTGCCTTTTTAACATTCACCGTACAGTTTGCAAACTGATTGCTGCCATCTATCGCCCGTGCAGTTATTATCGCTGTACCTTCAGAAACTGCCGTAACTTTACCTGTTGAATCTACTGTTGCAACATTAGGATTGCTGCTCGTCCATTCAAGATAGCTGACTGTAGGATTTTCAGGTGAAAGCGTTGCACTTAATTGTGCCGTATCGCCAATATAAATTTTAGACTCAGTTTTGCTCAGCGTTATTTTTGTTATATACTCTGTTTCTGGACCCATTACTGCTATTTCTTGTACAAGTTCTAAATTTCTGTTTCCAAGCAAACCGCTAACTGTAGCGGTTATTATTGCAATACCTTCTTTTATCGCATATATTTCGTTATCCGCAATATAAATATTATCAGAATCGGATTTTAGTTTTACTGTTTTTGTTATGTCTTCCGCATTGTATGCCACTGCCGGATACACGTTCACCGCAGGTGTAAAACTTTCTCCTGATTGTACCACATTTGTCAACGACTGAATTGCAGCTGCAGTTGGGAGATTAGATACCGTATAGACAACGGCAGAACTGAGTCCTGCGGAGGGTGCGGTTCCACTAAGATAACCTGAATTTATCAGTTCTACTTTCGAGCCATCACCAATACCATAGTCACAAATGATAGCTCGACGCGAATTACTTTGACCTACGATATAGCCTGCATTCACACAGTTGCTTATTTTTACAGTAGCATCCTCTTGTATCAACCCACATAAAATACCGCCTAACAAAGAATTTTTTTCTCCTGTTACAGCTCCTTCGTTCACACAGTTTGTTATCTCCACGCTCGAATTTGTTTGAGCTTTAATATGTCCACATATACCCCCAAGGTAACCCATACCTCCAAGGCTACCTCCTGCTTGGGCATCAAGCTCACCTTTATTCACACAGTTCTCTATTGTCATGGCTGCATTGTCCGAATGTATCCAAACATCTCCAACAATACCGCCTATATGCGGAGCATTTAACAGCGAACTTGTAATGTGTCCTTCGTTCATACAATTTGTTATCGTTGTGGTTGAAACGCTTGGACTAACCCCTCCGAAAATACCTCCAACACTTTTTGTTCCGGTCATATCACCCTTGTTCACACAATTTGTTATTGTAATTTTGGCTCCGCCATACGCTTCTGCGCAGATACCACCAGCGTAAGCACCATACGACGTTTCAGATACTATTACATCTCCTTCGTTTATGCAATTCTTTATTATGACAGTACCGTTGGCGGCATATGCACAGATACCGCCAGTCATGCCACCTGCAATGTTTCCTTTATTCACATTATTGCTCACAGTGGAATCCACGACATTTCCACAAATACCACCAGCCCTGAAAGTCCCAGTAATATTTACTTCGTTCACACAATTGCTTATAGTAGAATTGTCAACACTTCCACAGATACCACCAACCGGAATAGTGTCCTCATACACAGCAAGATTACCGCTGACAGTAAGATTCTTTATAGTGGCATTTTTCACAACACCAAACAGACCATAAGGCATTTTGCACTGCGATGTAGAATTATTCATGTACAATCCTGTGACTTTGTATCCATTGCCATCAAAGATCCCTGAATAATAGTGACTACCGCTACTACCTATTGGCGTCCATTGATAGTCTTCAGAACCTGCAAGCTCAATGTTTGAGGCAAGTTTAGCATTTGTTAAAAAATAACCATTGTTCACATAGTCGCGTAACCATTCCAAATCTTCTTTTGTTTTTATAAGATAGTATCCGTCGCTGTCCATTTGCGGAGCATCTGACGAATGTGCCGAGCCGATAAACGCGATTACAAGAAACGCAATCAGTGCAAGAAATATTTTGTTGTTGTGTTTGACGTTAAAGTTAAATACCATTTGACTTTACCTCCGACAAATTATTTTTCTATATTTGATTTATCTGCATCCGTACCGAGACAAATTTTTATTCTCCTCTGCTTATACCGGTCAATGCGACGACTGTTATAAACACAGACAAACGCCCCAACCAATGCAATAATGATTATTGAAATATCATTAACAACCATCTGATGGTTCACAACAAGCAACTCGTAAAATTTCACCCCTAAAAATAACATCCACGCAACCGATATATTTCGATACATTACTCTGCGAAGTTCTAACTTATGTAAATTAGGTTTTATTCTTTCACCCTCGTTTTTGCCCTTATCGCGAAATTCAAGATATTCATCGTATTTAACTCTTTTTTGGGTCACAAAAAATCTTCCGAACATACTTCCCAAAGCATCTATGCAAATACCCGTTACACTCGCTATTAGAATATCAACCACAACATTCCATATCGTAAAATTCACCGAAGAATTACCAAACTTTGTAAATCTGGTAAGCAAAGCATACAAAGCCATTCCAGGGAAAAGCACGCAAAGAAAATCATACTTTCCAAACATTCCTAACAGCCCCTCAACAATTCCTTTATTTTTGTTTTTTTCTGACATACAGATCTCTCCTTTTACCTCTAAATTTCCTTTTCAATTTCAGTTTTTCTCTTTCCCAAACCCAAATTGAAAAGAAAATTTGTGTCAGCGAGGGCAGAATGTATTGTATTCCGCCCTCGCTTTTGTTAAATCCGGGTGCAGCCGGATTTAATTGCTGTTATTAATCTTTCTTTCTGTAGAACAGAGGTACCGCAAAGAGCATTGCCAATGCACCGAAACCCGCGTTGCAGCCGCTGTCGCTTGAGGGTCTTTCATCGGCGATTTTTACGTCTGCCGTGAGGTCGCCCTTGTCGGTTGTAACTGTAAGTTTGTAGTCGCCGTTTTCTTCTTCGGCAAATACGTCCTGACTTACCGTCAGTGTTCCGTCTGCGTATTCGTATTCTTCATCGGCGATAAGGTCTTCATCGTTGAATTTGACTGCCGTAACGGCTGTAATTCCCTTAAGCGTAAATACAAGGTCTTCCGGCGATTTTTTGTAGAACTCAGCTTTTTTGGGGCTGATATCCGGTTTCTCAATGTATTCAGCAGTTACTTTTACCGTTTTGTCTTTCTCAACAGTGATTGGCTGCTCTTTCGGTGTCTCGTAACCTTCTATTTCTTTGAACTGTATTGTGTAGGCTCCTGAAGGAATTTCCTGCGCGGCTCCGCCGTCGTTCCAATTTGCTCCTCCATCAACCGACCACTGCGCTTCTTTTGCAATGTTTTCCGGCGTGAAGGTTACTTCGATAAATCCCGGCTTGCCTTTGTAGCTTGCGCTTTTTGTAACTGTGGGTGCGGCTTTGGTAAGTTCAACGTTTATATCTGCCGGTTTCGTATATCCTTCAAGATCTTTGAAAGTTACGGTATATTCCTTAAGCTGAAGTTCGCTTACTGAAACGCCGCTATCTTTCCATGTTTTTCCGCCGTCTATTGACCATTTGCCTTCCGCCGGGGTTGTTGTAATTTTTATGGTGCCTGTAACTGCTTTGGCAATCGTGAGGCTGAGTGCCGCAGCTGACGGTGTTCTTTCTTCAAAATCAGGAAGCATGAACATCGTTTCAGTCTGTGTAAGC
The DNA here is from genome assembly GCA_045601305.1 of Synergistaceae bacterium. Taxonomy (GTDB): domain Bacteria; phylum Synergistota; class Synergistia; order Synergistales; family Synergistaceae; genus Equadaptatus. The sequence continues at coordinate 2,373 of JAZRZG010000167.1, read as the reverse complement.
GTTGCTGTACCCAATGCGGCTCCGCTTTTTACTTTCAGCGTCATGCTGCCTATAGCGTACTCTTTGTTGTCAGAAACCGAGTCGCCGCCGCTAAGATTCATAAGTCCAAAACCGACTTCTCCCGCTGTACCTGTTTCAGGCTCTGCCGTGGACGGAAGGTCTGTTCCTTTTGACGCGCTGACAAATTCAAACACGCTTGTGTCATACTTTATGACATTCTGAAGCCCTGCAATTTTGCTGTCTGCATTGGCAAATTTTGCTTTGTACGTTACAGTTACCGTTTCCCCTGATGTCAGCTGCGTTGCGCTCGGTGTGAGCGTAAAGGTTGCCGATGGGGTTGCCGCGAAGGCACAGACGGCTGTCGCAAAGATTGCCGCAAATGCCAAAAATGCTGCGAATTTCTTCATTTTTTACTCCTCCTTGAGTTATGTTATTTAACCTGAACCGTTGCGCCTGTTATAAGCGCAAATTCAGCCGTTTTGTTTGAAACGACGCATTCCGTTCCGCCGGATATTTCTTTGTCCGTTGTAAAACCGATGCGCAACGTTTCGCCTTTTTTGCAGCCCGCTTTTGCCTTGAACTGCTGCTCCGCAAATACGAATTTTCCCTGTCTGCTCAACGTGAGCGGCACCGCAAGAGTTCCGCCAGCCACGCTTGAAATTCCTTTTGTGCTGTCGCTGTCCGCCGCAAGTTTTTCACTTAATACAGCGTTTTTCAGCACAGGATTACCTGCCGCTTCAAGTTTTGCGGGATTCCATTTCAGCGAAGCGATAACTGCGGATATTTCTTCCTGCGGCGAGGCTTCAATTTCAAACTGTACCGTAAAGGTTTCTCCAACTCTGACTTCTGTCGGTGCTTTCAACCTTATCGCAGGCGTATTTTCCGCAAACGCCGGAAGCGTCAGCAATAGCAGAAACAAAACTGTACAGATGTTTTTTTTCATCTTCTGCATTCACTCCTTTCTGTAAAATTAATATAACAGTGTCCTTGCCGCTTTAACATAACCAACCGATAGCACAAAACACCAACACTTTATACATTCGGACTTGTTTCTGTTTTCTTTGTTAATAATAATTATACATTTGGTATTAGTCAAGATAAAATTTATAAATATTTACCACTAATTCACATAAAAATTGATTATTGTAGCTGTTTTACCATTTGTATAAGATTATTTGAAGAGGTGATTGCTATGTCCTTTGGACATCGGTTGAAACTGTTGCGCGAACGAAAGGGACTTGTGCAGGAGGATTTGGCTTTGCTTGCAGAGGTTACGCCTGTTACGTTGTCAAGATATGAACGCGGCGAACGCACCCCTACTGTTGAGACTGTTGAAAAACTTGCAAGGGCGCTTGAAATACCGGTGTCCGCTTTTTTTGACGAAAACATAATTTCGGACGAGTTTTTAACCGAAAATCATGATTTTGCGTTTGTTCCGATTGTGCGGATTAAGAATGCCAAGCTCAAGCAGAACAATACAGCGGAACTGGTAAATTCAGGACTTTATCCTGTCTGCCGAAAGGATTTTGGCAGTATTCCGAGCAGCAATATGAGGGTTTGTGTGATAGAGGGCGATTCTATGTCCCCCAAATACATACACGGCGATTACGCTTTGTGCGAAACACCTGATAACAGCAGCGATTTCACTCTTTCAGACGGTGATATAGTGGCGGTTGTTTTTGACAACAAGTTTTATATAAGAGGATATTTCCGAAATTTTGACGGTACGATCGATTTGCGGCCTGTTTCTCCGCGTTTTATGCCAATACACACCTCTACTGATGACCGTCGTTTCAGCCTGTTCGGAAAAATTATCCGCATATACCGCACCATCAAAGACACCGGCTTTTACGGATAGTTTTACAAAGAAATATAAACAAGCAAGCAGCTGAACACATCAGCGGTAAGGGCATCCTCACCGCTTTTCAGTTCCCTCTGTCGCAAATTGCAGCACGTCTGCTGTCGCAGATGTCCGCACACAAAAAAGCCGCGCCAATACAGGCGCGGCAAAAATAGACTTGGTGGAGACGCGGGGAATCGAACCCCGGTCCAACATGAGCCAATCTGGGAGGCTCTACGAGTGTAGTCTCTGCTTAAATCTCGCTTTCAGCTGCTGCAAAGACAAAGCTGCTGAAAACCAGTCTTTCCTGAAATCTTAAAACGCTTCCGAAAAACGCTGAAGCGCTTCCAGCCGTCATTGTGACGCCCTTCTGAAATTCAACGGCCGAAACTTCAGAGAGCGCGCTGCTTTTAACTAAGCTGCGAGTGCGTAATCGTTTTTGACGATTATTTTTTTGGAGCCGGATTATCGAGGTTTCTCCATCCTCGACCCGCTCTTCCCGATCCTCCGCATGCTGTCGAAACCATACGTCC
>JAZRZG010000166.1:0-19122 GCA_045601305.1 Synergistaceae bacterium | reverse complement strand
AGACATCACCGGAGAAATCAAGCTTGAAGAAGGCGTAGAAATGGTAATGCCGGGAGACCACAGCAAATTTGAAGTAAAACTCATAGCGCCGATAGCGATGGAAGAAGGACTTCGTTTTGCAGTCCGTGAAGGCGGACATACGGTCGGCGCAGGCGTCGTTACCTCAATTCTTGACTAATTAAGTTAATTTGCGGGGCGGCTGCAGCCGCAGCTGCCCCGATTCAGAATCTCAGGACGGGGGGAAAACAAGATGGGCGATATCGTAGGACTTCAGTGCACAGAATGCAAAGACCGCAACTATGTGACACTTGTCAACAAGAAAAAAGCAACAAAAAAACTCGAAAAAAGCAAATTCTGCCCGAAATGCGGCAAACATACCTTGCATAAAGAGTGCAAGTAGGGTAAAATAATCACCGCACGCAGGTCCGTAGTTCAATTGGTAGAGCATCGCACTCCAAATGCGAAAGTTGAGGGTTCGAGTCCTTCCGGGCCTGCCATTTATTTTACAGAATTTTTTGAACAGGGGAGGTCGGGGTAAATGAGCGTCCTCGGCTTTATAAAAGAATCAAGAGCTGAAATGAAGAAGGTCACGTGGCCGACAAAACGCATGCTTTGGTACATGACGCTTGTAGTAGTGTTTGTATCATTTGTCGTAGCGGCATATCTCGGTCTTTGCGACGCGGTTCTGACAGCAGCAGTTACTCGCATTATCAAATAGGTTTTTATCTCTGACCGGCAGCACGGAGGTGAGGAGGGCTGTCGCCCTCTCTTTTAGATGAGCGATTTTTACGGAAATACAAATGAGCACCGCTGGTATATAGTTCAGACCTATTCAGGATACGAAAAGAAGGTTGTCGAAAGTCTCAAGGAAAGAATAACCAAGCTTGAGGTTGGTGACAGAATTACCGAAGTTCGTATTCCTGAGCAGATGAAAACGTATATCAAAGACGGAAAATCAATTCAGAAAAAGGTAAAACTTTTCCCGGGTTACCTTCTTATAAACATGGCGCTTGATGAACAGACGTGGTTCTGCGTGCGTCACACGCCCGGAGTTTCAGGCTTTGTCGGTTCCGGCAACCACCCGATTCCGCTCACGCCGAAAGAAGCGGAAGATATTCTGAGTAAAATTTCGCCGGTAGAGAAGCCGAAAGTTGAGATCAAACTTGTCGTTGGTGACATGGTTCAGGCAAAATCCGGACCTTTCGCGAATATGCCGGGGCCGGTTGTCAGTATCGACGAGGATAAAGCGAAAATCAAGTATCTTGTGGAAATCTTCGGCCGTGAAACAGAGGCTGAAGCAAATTACGCGGATCTTGAGAAAATATAGATAGATTGTACGCAGTTTAGTTTGTCTAAAACAGCAGCGGCAGCAAGCCGTTGTTGTGGTGCGTATTTATACATGAAACTTAGCCCCTGAGGGGCGTTAAACCGTAAGGAGGAAACAAAATGGCAAAGAAAGTCATCGACCAGCTGAAACTTCAGCTTCCTGCCGGCAAAGCAACACCTGCACCGCCTGTAGGTCCGGCGCTTGGTCAGCGCGGCATCAACATTATGGAGTTCGTTAAGGCGTTCAACGCGAAAACTGCGAACCAGCCCGGAATGATTATTCCGACGGTTATCACGGTATATGCGGACAGAAGCTTTACGTTCATCCTCAAAACCCCGCCTGCGAGCGTTCTCATCAAAAAGGCGGCAAAGAAAGACAAAGGCTCGGCAGTTCCCAACAAAACAAAGGTTGGCAGAATTACGAAAGCCCAGGTTGAGGAAATCGCAAAAATCAAAATGCCTGACCTCAACGCAAATGACATCGAAGCAGCCATGAAAATGGTTGAAGGCACAGCCCGTTCAATGGGCATTGAAGTCGCAAGATAATTTTGCGGCATAGTGGAAGAGAGCAGGCGCTCCCGTAAATACCACAAGGAGGTATAACAAATGTCAAAAGTAGGAAAACGTTTTGCAGCAGCAGTCGAGAAAATCGACAAAACAAAGGAATACACGATTTCAGAGGCACTCGCGGCAGCGAAAGAGATCGCAACGGCAAAGTTTGACGAAACTCTTGAAATACATGTTCGTCTCGGCATTGACCCCCGTCACGCAGACCAGCAGGTGCGCAGCACAGTAGCACTTCCTTTCGGTACAGGTCACACAAAGAGAGTAGCGGTTATCGCGCTCGGTGACAAACAGAAAGAAGCTCAGGAAGCGGGCGCGGACCTCGTCGGCGGCGAAGATTTGATCGCTGAAATCGGTCAGGGCAAAATTGATTTTGATGCTCTCATAGCCACACCGGACATTATGAAATTTGCCGGCAAGCTTGGTAAAGTCCTCGGTCCCCGCGGACTTATGCCGTCAGCAAAAGCCGGAACAGTAACGTTCGACGTCGCTCAGACAGTAAAGGAAATCAAAGCCGGACGCGTAGAATTCCGTGTTGACAAAACAGCAATCATCCACAACGCAATTGGTAAAATGTCATTCCCTGCAGAAAATCTTGACGCCAACGTCAAAGCATTTCTCCGCGCAATCATCAAGGCGCGCCCCGCGTCAGTCAAGGGTACCTACATCAAAGGTATTTCACTTGCGACAACAATGGGCCCCGGAATTGCACTCGACGTTGCTCAGACAGTAAAAGACTGCTCAGCGGAATAAAGCCTTTATAAATCAAGACCGCCCTTCGGGCGGTCTTTTTTGCTGCTATTTGCGTTTTTCCTGCCGGTTGTCAGTCATTAGTCGTTAGCTGCTTTCGCTTTTCCGAAGTGCAGATGACCGTTGGGAATACCGAGGTTACTCGAGGATATGTGCTAAGTGCGAAGTGCGTTCTTGTCGTCGGTCGTTAGTCATTGGTCGTTGGTACGAAAGGCAGGAGTCGGGAGTATGAAAAACGGGAGTATAAAACACGGGGTCGCGGTTTTAACTTCAAACGTCCGCTTCAGCGGACACCGCAATTGGTAATTGGTATTTGGTCATTGGTAATTGTTTTTCTGCTGACAGCCGACACGGCGCGGAGCGCCAAAGTGCTAAGTGCCAAGTGCGAGGTGCGAGGTGCGAGGTGCTAAATGCTAATCTCCCTCACCGGCGGAAGTGCCGTCTGCTGATTTTGTTTTTTTGCGTTTCTGTTTTCTGCTTTGCCCCTTCTTTTTCGCGGTTTGCTTTTTGGGGTGCTTTGCCTCGTAGTCTGCCAGAAACTTTTCCGCGTCTTCGGCGGATACGAGTTTGTAGATTTTCGGTCTCTCAAAAACTGCCGGATCGATTTGTCCGCGGCTTATGTTTCTGTATTCTGTCCAGTTGCTGCCGTCTATGGATTCGGTACGCACAGGAACGGGAAAATCGGAACGCATCCATTCGTAGTATTTGTCTTCTGTGTCGAACTGTCTGTAGCGTACCGTTACAAGATATTTTTTCATTCTGAAACTGTCGCGTTCCTCGTAGCCGATGAATTTACGCTGCAAATCTCCGGTATTCGCATTGTCGTCAGGCTTTGTGAAATCTGCGAAAGTGCCGTACGACGGCGTTTCCACGTAGCATTTGATCTGCGGGTAGATAAACCAGGTGCGCTTGAGGTCATTGCGCGTGATGACAATTTCAGTTCCGTTGTTGAATTCGCGTCTGGATTTTTCGTTCGTTATCCAGACCTTTCCTGAACTTTCCGCGCCGTCTTCACATTCGACAGTGACAGCCTTGAACTCGGTTATGCCTGACGTTGAGGCAAATACCGTTCCAGCCAGACAGGACAGAAGCAGCAGGGCAGTTAATGCTTTTTTCATACTTATCAGCTCCTGAGACTATTATATATGCTGCGGGGCGGTTGCTGAACAGAAAATTGAATTATGTAGTAAAATATGTGTAACGGAAGAGGGTGCCGGCATGAATTTTATTGCAGTAGGACTGGGTGGTTTCGTAGGTGCAGTACTAAGATATTCCATGGAGTTTGTTCCGTTGTTTAACGGTGATTTTCCTGTTAAAACGCTGCTGGTAAACGTTCTCGGCAGTTTTGTCCTCGGTCTGCTTTATGCCGTTGCGCGTGAAAAGCAGATACCTGCAGAACTGCTGCTTTTTCTCGGTACCGGTGTCTGCGGCGGGTTCACCACATTCTCAACCTTTGCCGTACAGAGCGCAGGGCTTTTTGCGTCGAACCTGTCTGCCGCGCTGCTTTATATCTGTTTAAGCGCCGGACTCAGCATTAGCGCTGTCTCTTTTGCCGGTTGGATAGTTCACTGAGAGGTGATATAAATGACTGAAATAAAGATGAATCCGAAACTCAAACCGTATCTGCCCATTGTCAGAGGACTTGCGCTTGCGCTTGGCAGAGATTACGAAGTCAATCTGCACGATCTTTCGCAGCCCGAGCGCTCGCTTGTTGCCATAGAAAACGGACACGTTACGGGGCGTAAGGTTGGCAGCCCGATGACCGACTTCGGTCTGTACATGATGAAGGCTGAGGAATACAGGAAAAAAGAGGGTGTGTTTGATTACCTTGCCCGAAACGGCAGCGGCAGGAGAATGAAATGCAGCTGTATCTTCATACGCGACGAACAGGAGAAGATGATAGGCTTCCTCTGCATCAACTATGACATCAGCAAGGCAGAAGCCGCGAAGGAGTTTATAGAAGGTTTCCTGCATACGGATGACAACGTGAGCCAGTACGAAGGCGGACGCGCGGCGATTGTTTCGGAAGGCTTCACCAATGACCTGTCCGAGGTTATGCAGAACACGCTTGACGAAGTGCGCAAAAAGACAGCGAAGCCGTTTGAATATCTTGCGAGAGAGGAAAAGGAAAATGTTGTCAGAGAACTCAGCGGCAGAGGTTATTTCCTGCTCAAAGGCGCGGTGGAGCTTCTGGCAAAGGAAATGAACGTGACAAAATATACAGTCTATTCATATCTGCGAAAGGTGCAGGACGAGGAAAGAGGACTGTAATATGCCGCATGAAACTGCCTCGTCAGACCGCGAATTTCTGAAAAAATGCCGCTGCGTTGCGGTGTCAGCCTGTCTGCTCGGCGAAAACTGCAAATACAGCGGCGGAAACAATCTGAACAAGGAGCTTGCGGCGCTGCTTGAGGGCAAAACTGTCGTTGCGGTCTGTCCCGAAATTTTGGGAGGTCTTTCTGTGCCGCGAAAACCGTGCGAAATCAAAAACGGCAGAGTAACCGACACAGACGGGCTTGATGTCACAAGGTTTTTCAAAAAAGGCGCTCTAAGCGCCTTGAAAACGATAACAGACTGCGGGGCAGAGGTGGTCATACTTCAGCCGCGAAGTCCCTCCTGCGGTTCAAAACAGATATATGACGGAACATTCTCAAAAAAACTTGTCGCTGGTCAGGGCGTTTTTGCGAAACTGCTTGCCGAACAGGGAATTAAGATAATTGACGCGGACGATATTTAGCGTATAACTCGCCCTGCGTTATACGCTGTACGTTGTTGGTCGTAAGTATTAGTCGCAATACGCTTTTTCAAAGTGTGAACCGCGTCCTTAAGCATTTAACGATTTTCAGCTGACAACATAAACATTGCCGCCGGACTTGCTTGCGCGGACTTATCCGTGAAATTCTGTGAAAATCCGCAAAAAAACACAATCTGCAGATCTCTGCAGATTGTGTTTTTTATTGTACGCAACAAATTATGCTTTTTTGAGTTTCAGTTTGAGCTTCGGTGTTCCAACGGGAACTGCGACCTTTTCTGCGCTCGTTCTCTGACGGTCTGCCTCTGCCTTTTTCTCGTCCGTGTAGAGAACCTGATAACTCTTTGAGCCGTCGCGGTAAACCGTGATACCCTTGCAGCCTTCTTTCCACGCGAGAATGTAACTGTCAAAGACGTCCTGCGGTGTTGCGCTGTTGACGAGGTTGATTGTCTTTGAGACCGCGAGGTCAACGTGCTTCTGGAAGATACCCTGCATTTTGATGTGCCCTGACGGCGCGACATCGTGTGAAGTGACGAAGATTTTTTTGAGTTCGTCTTCCGGAAGTCCTTCGTTGATGGCTTCCTCGTAGTAGCGGTTTTTCTGCTTCATTGAGACCTTTGTGCCGTCTGTGAGCGTGCGGAGTCTTGTGTGTTCCAGAGCAAAGAGCGGCTCAATGCCGGAAGAAGCGTCGGCAAGCAGCGCTATTGTGCCTGTCGGGGCTATGCAGGTGAGAGTCGCGTTTCTTCTGTTCAGATGTTTGAGGTCAACAGGAATACCCTTTTCTGCGCCGAGCTGTTCTGACACTCTTATGGCTTCTGCATGGATTGTACCCATGATTTTGTCTGCAAGGCCGCGTGCTTCGCTGCTGTCGTAAGCTGCGCGGAGCTGGAAAAGCGTGTCTGCCCAGCCCATAATGCCAAGACCGATTTTACGCGTTTTGCGGACAGACTCGGAGATTTCCGGCAGCGGATACTGGTTGACGTCGATAACGCTGTCAAGGAAACGCGTTGCGACTGCTGTCACCTGACGAAGCATATCGTAGTCGAATTTGCCGTTTTTAACCATTTTGGCAAGGTTGATTGAGCCGAGGTTGCAGGCTTCATTTGCGTAAAGCGGAGACTCGCCGCACGGGTTTGTGCATTCAAGAGGTCCGAGGTTCGGCGTAGGGTTGTCGCGGTTGATTGCATCCATAAAGAGAATGCCCGGGTCTCCGGTGCGCCATGCAGATTCTGCGATTTCCGCAAGCAGTCCGGCTTCTTCGCCGTCAGGATCTGCAGTTGCCTTCTGCATGAAGTCATCTGACATGCCTATTGAGATGTTGAAGTTTGTGATGACGCCGTCTTTGTCCTTGCAGTGTATGAATTTGCGGATGTCATGGTGGTCAATGTTGAGAATACCCATGTTTGCACCGCGGCGCATACCGCCCTGCTGAACGGTGTCCGTGGCTTTGTCAAACAAGCTCATGAAAGAGATCGGACCAGAGGCGCGGCCGTTTGTGCTGTTGACCCTCGCGCCCTCGTAACGGAGCTTGGAGAAGTTGAAGCCTGTGCCGCCGCCCGATTTGTGAATAAGCATCTGTTTGCGGAGCGCTTCGCAGATGCCGTCCATGGTGTCTTCTATACCTATAACGAAGCAGGCTGCAAGCTGACCGTGGGGCGCAGGGCGGCCGGCATTCATTATTGTGGGACTGTTGGGAAGGAAATGAAGCTGAGCCATGACATTGTAATATTCGTCAGCCCATTTCGCGCGCAGAGCGTCAGTCTTTTCTGCGCCGGCAACGTGTTTCGCAATGCGCAGAAGCATCTGTTCCGCTGTTTCGGCAGGGTTGCCCTGCGCGTCTTTCCAGTAGTATCTGTCCTTGAGTATGTCCTGTGCCGATTTGGAGAACGAGGGCTTGTGAAGCATTGCTGTTACCATCCTTTTTATAGTATTTATCCAGTCAGAAGACGTGATTTCATCTTTACGCGGTCAAGTGAACCGCACGAGAAATATATTAGCATAAAAATACAGAAATGAAAGAGGGAAAACACTAAATATATACACAACTTATCCACAGAACACTATATATTGTGTATCAAAAATTGTGGATAACTTTGCGGGGAAGTTAGAAGAAATACAGTCTTGAACGCTGTTTGTGTCGGTGAAAAAGAAAAACGGTACGGAAAATATTTTTTTGTCCGATAATATTTTGAAAAAAACAGCACGAAAAAAGTTTCCAAAGTGCCGGAAAAGTTATTCGGTGTTATTATATTGAAAACATTGAGAGTGGTGCGGGTATGGAGACACACAACAGTCGTCAGGCAAAATTCGAGCTTTGGTTTATAATGACGCTTTTCGGCACGATAGCGCTCGTGCGGCGCTTTATTCCGCTGCCGTCAGGCGTTATCGCCGACGCGAGGAGCTTTGTCGGTTTTATCTTCCTTCTGTTGTTCACAATCTTTCGCGGGATAAAACTCAACATTAGAGCAATCAGAAACAGTATTGTTCCGCTTGTGTGCAGCGGAGTGTCGCTCGGTGTCAACTGGGTGCTTCTGTTTGAGGCGTATCGCTGCACCTCGACTGCCGTTGCCATTTTGTGCAACTATGTTGGACCTGTGCTTGTAATAGCAGGTTCGGTGCTTTTCTTCGGCGAGAAACTCAGCCTGCGCAAATTTGTATGCGTATGCATGGCGCTTTCCGGCATACTGCTTGTTTCGGGAGTGTTTGAGACAGGAATGCCTGAAGGGCGTAATCTGCTCGGAATTGCCTGCGGACTTGTGTCGGCAGTTTTCTACGCGGTGACGGTGCTTCTCAGCAAAAAGCTGGAAGAAGTCGGCTCATACGAAAAAACCATTGTGCAGCTTGCTGCCTCTGCGTTTGTTATTCTGCCCTGCGTGCTGCTGACGGAAGAATTGTCTGCAATTCAATTTACCCCGCTGTCACTTGCGCTGCTGCTTATGCTCGGCGTTCTTCACACAGGCATCGCCTATGCAGTGTATTTCCATGCGCTCGGCAGGGTTTCGCTTCAGACCTTTTCTTTCTTTGCCTACATAGAGCCGGTGCTGACGATAATACTCTCGGCAGTTGTGCTGAAAGAGCCGCTCACCCCCTTTGCCGGCTTCGGCGCCGTTCTGATTCTCGGCGCGACACTCGTGTCGGACAGGGAGTAGAGGTCAATACGCAGCACACAGAAAAAGTGAGTTTATGCTGAACGCGCTTGATAACCGCAGAGAATTTGGAAGATAACTCAAGCGAACGCAGGAAGCGGCATACATATCTTCTAAAAAACACAGCGCCTCACGGGCGCTGTGCTTTTTTATCTTACCCATTCATCCTTTCGGAAAAGCACGAATACCGTGTAGAGTTCCAGTCGTCCGCACAGCATACAGAAAGAGCAGACCCATTTTGAGAAAGCATTGAGCTGCGCGAAGCTGCCCTTCGGACCTATTTCCCTCAGCCCCGGGCCGATGTTTCCCAAGGTTGCCGCAACGGCGCTGAGCGAAGTGAGAGCGGAATTTCCCGCGGCGCAGAGCAGAAGCGAGGCGCAGAGAAAAACAAACAGGTACAGCACTATGAAAATTGCGGCAGAGGCTGCGAATTTTTCGCTTATTGTCTGCTCTCCCGCATGAATCGGAATTATGGCGTTCGGATGTACGATTTTTTTGATTTCTGCCTTTGCCGCCTGCCAGACCGAGTTTATACGCACGCATTTTATTCCGCCCGACGTTGAGCCGGCGCAGCCGCCGGGGAACATCAGCAGAAAAACCAAAACCACGGCGAAAGGCGGCCAGTAGGAAAAATCTGCCGCATTGGCGAACCCTGTTGTCGTGATTAGGCTCACCACGTTAAACAAGGAGTCCTTGAACGCTGCCGCGCCGCTTTTGCACCCGCCCGCCGTAAGCAGGAAAAAAGCGATGGAAGCTGTCGCGAAGGCAACGAGCTTTACATAGAAAAAAGTTTCGGAATCCCTGTACGGTTTCAGACTTCTTTTTGCGAGAGCGGCAAGGTGCAGCGTGAAACTTATGCCGCAGATGAACATAACAAAAGTAAGCGCGTATTCTATGTACGCGGAGTTATAAGCGCCGATGCCGTCATTCTTAACAGAGAAACCGCCGGTGGAAACTGCGGACAGCGCGTGGCACAGAGAGTCAAAAAGAGGCATGCCGCCGAGCATGAGCAGTACAACGCAGAGCAGAGTGACACCGACATAGATGTTCCAGAGATTTTTGGACATGAGATTGATTGTCGGGTCGGTTTTCTGAAGCACCGGTCCCGGAGACTCAGCCTTGAAAAGACCGTTGGCGCCGCCGCCCAAAATCGGCGTTATTGCCAGAGCCAGCACAACGATTCCCATGCCGCCCAGCCATTGGGTTGTTGACCGCCAGAGCAGAATACCCTTCGGCAGCTGTTCCACCGACTTGAAGATTGTTGAGCCGGTTGTGGAAAAGCCGGACATTGTCTCAAAAAACGCGTCAGTAAAGCCGGCGCAGCAGCCGTACATCAGATACGGCAGCGCTCCGGCGGCAGAAGCCGCTATCCACGCAAACGTGACACAGGCAGAAGCCTCTCTTGTACCCATGTCAGACATACGCGTGGATTTCGTCCGGTAAAAAAGCAAAGCCGCGACAGTCGCGCAGATAATCAGCGACCAGAGCAGCGCGTGCGAGTCCTTTGTGTGCGCGCGCACCGCCCAAAGCCACGGCAGAATCATTGCCGCAGCGACAATTCCGACAATAACCGCCAGAAATTTTACGATGATTTTATAGTTCATTCAGGGTTGACTCCGAGATGCTGAATAGCCTCAGGCATAATTTCAGACGACGCGAAAAGATACACCTTGTCATTAGCCTTAAGCTCAGTGCTGCCGTTCGGAATAAGAAGCTCATGCCCGCGTTCCAGCAGACCTATTACAGAGCCGGAAGGCAGATTGAGCTGCTGCAGAGTTTTTCCCGCGGCGCTTGACCCCTCCTCAAGCACAACCTCGACAGTTTCCGCGTCTATTTCGTCAAACAGCATAAGCATGTGCGAAGAGTCAGGGAAACGCACGCTGCGAATGATGCCGTCGGCAAGCGCCTGATTGCGGTTGACGATTGCGTCAAGCGGAAGATGGTTTATCATATTAAGGTAGTTTGTTTTGTGAACAACAGAAATAGCCTTAAGCGCGCCCATCGTTTTCCCCAGCACCGAAAGCATGAGGTTCGGCTCGTCGCTTTCCGTTACGGAAATAACGGCGGCGCCTGTGTCAATACCTTCAGAATACAGAAGATTTGCATCAGAACCGTCGCTGTTGTTAATCAGCGCAAACGGAAACTCTGCCAGGAGCTTTTCGCACCTTTCCTTGTCAGGGTCAAAAATTTTAATTTCCAGCTTAGGCCAGCGGACATGAATACGCGTTGCTATCTGGCGGCCGAGAGTTCCGCCGCCGTTGATGAAGATTTTTTTCAGCTCGACATTGTGCTCGATTTTGAAAATATCCTCTATTTCGTTGACCTGTGTCCTGTAACATATAGTGTAGCAGAGATCCCCGGGCTGCAGCGTATCGTCGGCGCGCGGGACAAAACTTTCGTTGCCGCGCTTTATGCAGACGATAATAGTGCTGAGACCGGCATTCTGCTTCCGCAGCTCTGCGAGCGTCACGCCGCAGGCTGCCGAGTCTGCGCTGACCTTGAAAAGGTAAACCCCTGCCTTGCCGCCGGCAAGCTCTGTCGCGCGGATTGCGCCGCGCACCTCAAGCAGACTTTCGATTTCCTTTGCGACCGAGCGCTCCGTGGAAATCATCAGGTCAATTCCGAGACTCTTAGCCCAGCTGTCCGTGTCGGTGAATTCCAGCCCCTTGATACGGGCGATAACATGCTTTACGCCGAGTTTTTTGGCAATCCAGCACGCCATGATGTTGATCTCGTCCTTGTTTGTGCAGGCAATAAGCATGGCGACGTCGCGGCAGTCCTTAGTGATACCTGCCTGAGCAAGCACGGAAGGACTTGCGCCGCTTCCTTTTATGACCTGAACGTTGAGATCAGAATCAACGCGAGCTGCCTTATCGCTGTTTTCTTCAATTACAACAATGTCGTGTCCGTCTTCCGAAAGGTTTTTCGCTACACTGTAGCCGACCTCTCCCGCACCGACAAGCACTATGCGCATAGTGATCACTCCTCCTGGAGAAACTGACTGCGCGTAATTGTACTCCATTTCTCAGGAAAAGTCAGCAGTTTGCGAATTTTGACAATATTTGTATAATTTGTATAGTTTGTATAACTGCCGCGGAGGCATTGAACGAATGACAGAAGAAAAAGCGTACGTCTATATCCTGAAATGTTCTGACGGCACACTCTACACGGGCTGGACAAATGACCTTGACCGCAGACTTGCGGCGCACAACGCCGGAACCGCGTCAAAATACACCCGCTCAAAACGCCCCGTGGAAATGGTGTGGCATGAACAGTGCGCAGACAAATCCGCGGCACTGAAACGGGAAGCGGAAATCAAGAAACTGCCGCGGGAAAAGAAGATGGAACTCATTACATTTAGCACTTAGCACATAGCACTTAGCACATAGCACATAGCACTTCGGAAAAGCGAAAGCAGCTAACGACTAACGACCAACGACCAACGACAAGGGCGCACATAGCACATAGCACATAGCACTTTGGCGCTTCGCGCCGCTGTTGGCTGTCAGCAGAAAAACAATTACCAATGACCAAATACCAATTACCAATTGCGGTGTCCGCTGAAGCGGACGTTTGAAGTTAAAACCGCGACCCCGTGTTTTATACTCCCGTTTTCCATACTCCCGACTCCCGCCTTTCGTACCAACGACCAACGACCAACGACTAAGAACGCACATAGCACTTAGCACTTGGCACATAGCACTTAGCACTTCGGAAAAGCGAAAGCAACTAACGACTAACGACCAATGACCAATGACTAAGAACGCACCTCGCACATAGCACTTAGTACATAGAAAAACAAGTTTGCGCTGAATGTGCGTAAGCTATCTTCCGATAACAAAAAAACAACTCCGAAGCCCGTGTCTGAGCCTCGGAGCCGCTGAGTTCTCTGCCGTTTTGCCTAAAGTCCTCTGAGAATTGTGTCGTCTCTGCCGGCGCCGACGCCTATCAGAACGATCGGAACACCCGTTTTTTCCTCAATGTATTTAACATATTCCTGTGCCGCTTTAGGAAGCTCCTCAAAACTGCGGCACTTCGTGATGTCTTCCCTCCACCCCTCAAACTCCTCATAAACGGGACGTGCCTTGGAGAGGTCTGCGACGCTGCTCGGAAAATGCGTGTATATTTTGCCGTCAACATCATAGGCAGTACAGATTTTGATTTTGTCAAAGCCGGTGAGCACATCGAGCTTCGTGAGAGCGAAACCGTCAAGACCATTGATTTTCGCGGCATAATCCGCGACAACAAGGTCGCACCAGCCGCAGCGCCTCGGACGTCCCGTTGTGGCGCCGAACTCCCCGCCCGTTTGACGCAGATATTCGCCGTCATCGCCGAAATCTTCCGTAGGGAACGGCCCTGCGCCTACGCGCGTGCAGTAAGCCTTCATAACACCGAACACCTTTTTGATTTTGCTCGGCCCCATGCCGCTTCCCGTGCAGGCTCCGCCTGCCGTTGTGCTGGAACTTGTGACAAACGGATACGTGCCGTGGTCAATGTCAAGCAGAGTTGCCTGTGCGCCCTCAAACAGAATGTTCTTGTCCTCTTTTCCAAGCTGCGCCAGCAGCTCGTAAGTGTCGCCGAGCATAGGCTTGATACGCTCGCCCCATGCAAGCGCTTTTTTGTAGAGTTCGTCAAAATCAACGGCAGTGCCGCCGTAAACCTTTGTAATAATCGCGTTTTTCAGCTGCAGATTTGTTTCGAGCTTGTCGCGAAGCACCTCAGGATTTGCCAAATCCTCCGCGCGAATGCCCAGACGCTGAATTTTATCAGTGTAGCAGGGACCTATTCCTCTGCCCGTTGTGCCTATTTTCTTGCCGTCCGACAGAAAAGCCTCGTTAAGCCCGTCAAGCAGCTTGTGATACGGCATAACGATATGCGCCGCGTTGCTGATGACCAGCCTTGACATCGGCTTTCCCCGCGCCGCGAGATCATCGATTTCCTCAAAAAGTTCCTCAGGGTCAATGACAACGCCGTTGCCGATAAGACAGATTTTGTCCTGATAAAGAATACCGGACGGAAGAATGTGAAACACAAACTTTTCGCCGTCAACGACAACCGTGTGACCGGCATTCGCTCCGCCCTGATAACGCACGACGGCATCAGATTTTGCTGCCAGAGTATCAACGCAGCGCCCCTTGCCCTCGTCGCCCCACTGAACTCCTACTACGGCATATACACTCATAATCATCACTCACTTCACGATGTTGCGGTCAGTTGAGACCGTTTATGTCCACAGAGTATTCTACAACTATAAATATATTTTTCAACTTATAATTTGCGGCAGAATGTAAGAGCAGAGGAAAAAATTGCGGCAAAAGCGATTTTTAATGTATAATTACCCTGTACAGCGGGGTACCTCCCGTCTCTTTATTGTGCATACAAACGGAGGTTTGTGACATGTGCGGAATTATGGGTTACATAGGCGACAAAGAGCCTACAAAAATCATTCTCGAAGGACTTGCGAAACATGAATACCGCGGCTACGACTCAGCCGGCATAGCGGTAATCAGCGAAGGCAAAATCAAAGAACTTCGTACCGTCGGCCGCGTCAAAAATCTTGCCGAGCGCGTTGCCGAAGAACATCTGCAAGGCGAATTCGGCATAGGACACACCCGCTGGGCGACACACGGCGGAGTCACCGAAAACAACGCGCACCCGCACGTTTCCAACGATAACCGCGTTGTCATCGTACACAACGGAATCATAGAAAACGCGCGCGAAATCCGAGACGAACTTGAAGCCAAAGGCATAAAATTCCACAGCGAAACAGACACAGAATCCGCGGTGCAGTATCTCGGATACGTATATGACGGCGACCCGAAAGAAGCAGTTGTGAAACTCACCTGCAAAATCCGCGGCGCGTTTGCGCTCGTCATAATGTTTGCCGACAAAAAAGAAATCTGGGTATGCCGCAAAGGCTCGCCCCTCGTTGTCGGACACGCCGGAAACTCAGGCTTCTGCGCCTCAGACGCGACGGCGCTGCTCGAATTTACCCACGACGTCTGGTTCATGGACGACGACGAAATGGCAAGAATAACACCCGAAGGCTGCGAATTCTTCAATTTCTGCGGTGAACCGCACAAAAAAGAAACCATGCACCTTGACTGGAACGCCGCAATGACAAACCGCGGCAAATATCCTCACTTCATGCTCAAAGAAATCCACGAACAGCCCGACGTCATGACCCACACACTGCTCGGCAGAGTTGCCTCCGGCAGAGTTGACCTTTCGTCAGAACTGCCCTGGACGGCAAAAGACGTCAGGAAATTCAAAAAAATACATTTTGTCGCCTGCGGCACAAGCTACTACGCGACAATGACCGCCGCGCTGATATGGGAAACACTCGGCAGCTTCGAGACACGCTGCGAAGTGGCGTCAGAATACCGTTACAGAAACATACCGTCAGACGAAAACACACTCTGCATATTCGTTTCACAGTCAGGCGAAACAGCAGACACACTCCACGCTGCGCGCCTTGCCAAGACAAAAGGCGCCGAATGCCTTGTCGTCACAAACGTGCGCGGCTCAACAATCCACCGCGAAGTCGGCAGCGGACTCATAACACCCGCAGGTCCCGAAATAGGCGTTGCAGCCACAAAAACCTTCACGGCACAGATAACAGTGCTTGTACTCCTCGGAATGTACCTTGCCAAACTCAAAGGCGAACTTTCGCCCGAAAACGAAACACGCCTTGCCAAAGCCCTCATGGACATACCGGCGAAAATTGCCGAAATTCTGAAACATGAACACGACATAGAACACATAGCAAGAGAATTTGCCGACACCAGAGGTTTCTTCTTCCTCGGACGCACCCTCTCCTACCCGCCGGCGCTCGAAGGCGCGCTCAAACTCAAAGAAATCTCCTATATGCACGCCGAAGCCTATCCTGCCGGCGAAATGAAACACGGTCCCATAGCGCTGCTCGAAAAAGAACTCCCCGTAGTTGCGCTCATACCCAAAAACGAAATGTGGGAAAAGACCATCTCCAACATAGAAGAGTCAATGGCACGCAAATCGCCGATAATAGCCGTTGCCACAGAAGGCGACCAAGCGATACAGCAATACACCGGAAGCGTCATCTTCACACCTGAAACCGAAACAGAACTTTACCCCTTCCTCCAAGTAGTGCCGCTTCAGCTCTTCGCCTACTACGTCGCGCGCCAGAGAGGCTGCGACATAGACATGCCGAGAAACCTCGCAAAATCAGTGACAGTAGAATAAATACAAACCGCCGGCATTTCGGCGGTTTAACTTTCAAAAACGGAGAAAAACAATGATATTTGACACAGCAGACATCCTATTGCCGAACAAAGACACAGAACTGCGAAAATGGGCGGTAAACGCCTGTGACCAGTACACAAGCCGGCGCGAATACTGGCAGACAGTTGAGAACACCGTTGCCGGCGCGCCCTCCGCGCTGCGCCTCGTGCTGCCCGAAATATACCTTGACGAAGCAGAGAAACGCACAACGGAAATCAACGACACAATGCAGAAATACCTTGCCGACGGCACACTTGCCGAAGAAGTCAGAAACGGCTTCATCTACGTCGAGCGCGAAACCCGGACAGGCATTCGGCAGGGAATTATCGGCACAATAGACCTCGAAGAATACGACTATGCCGCCGGCGCAAAAAGCAAAATCCGCGCTACGGAAGGCACAATACTTTCCCGCATACCGCCGCGCGAAAAGATACGCGAAAACGCGCCCCTTGAACTCCCGCACGCCCTGCTGCTTGCCGACGATGCCGAGAGAACACTCATAGAGCCGCTTGCGAAACAGAAAGAAAATTTCAGAAAACTGTACGATTTCAGCCTGATGATGAACGGCGGACACCTTTGCGGCTGGGCAGTAGAAGACGAAGCGGCAGAAAAACTGCGCGCGAAAATCGCAGAACATGAACAGAAAGCAAAAGACCTTTTCCTTGCCGCAGGCGACGGCAACCACTCAATAGCAGCCGCGAAAAGCTGCTGGGAAAAAATCAGAGAGACACTTACCGAAGAAGAACGCAAGACCTGCCCCGCACGCAGAATGTTGGCAGAAGTCGTCAATCTCCATTCCCCCGCAATGACCTTTGAGCCGATACACCGCGTGCTTTTCGGCATAAAAGAAGACATAGTCGAAGCCTTTGAACGATGGCTGGAACTGAACGGAATGTCACTCATGGAAGGCAGCGAAATCACCTTTGCGTTTGCCGGCGGCGGAGAAGAAGAATTTGCCATAGACAAACGCGGCAAACTGCTGCCCGTTGCCGTGCTGCAGAAATGGCTGGATAAATACGTTGCCAAAAACAAATATCTGACACTTGACTATGTACACGGCAGAGAAACCCTTGACAAAACAGTCGCCGAAAGCGGAGCAGCCGGCATAGTTCTGCAGCCGATGGACAAAAACGCGCTCTTCCCCGCAATCAGAGCCGGAGGAGTCCTCCCCCGCAAAACCTTCTCAATCGGAGAAGCCGACGACAAACGCTTTTATCTCGAAGCGAGAAGAATTAGACAGTAAGCAGCCGAAAAGTCGTCAGCCGCCGGTTGACAGCAGAAAACAAATTACCAATTACCAAGTACCAATTACCAATTGTGGTGTACGCTGTCGCGGACGTTGGGAGTCAGAACTCTTTTTTCATCGTCTTTCTGCGGAAGCCGAAAAGGCTTAGCGCAGAATCCAGTGTCGTTGCCCCACAGGGACAGAAAAACAAATTACCAATTACCAAGTACCAATTACCAATTGTGGTGTCCGCTGACGCGGACGTTTGAAGTTAAAACCTTTTTTGCCCCGTCTTTCTGCGGAAATCCACAAGGATTTAGCGCAGAATCCAGTGTCGTTGCTCTTTCGTTTCAATAACGGGCTTCGCCCGTAACGTCACTGGGCACTGCGCTGACGCTTCGCGTCCCGCAGTGAGACGGAGTTTTTTGTTTTCCAGCTAACAACTTTAGAACCTTTAAGGGCGCACTTAGCACTTAGCACTTCGGAAAAGCAAAAGCATCTAACGACAAACGACTAACGACTGACGACAAGAACGCACTTAGCACTTGGCTCTGTTTTTGCCAAAGACTTGCGGAACAGGGAACGTCTTGTACTCCTACTCGCCTATGCTCCTACTCGCCTATGCTCCTACCCGCCTACTCGCCTATGCCCCTACACCCCTACGCCCCTAAACTCCTACTCGCCTATGCCCCTATACTTCTATACACCTATTACTGCCTCAAAAACGCTGCTGTTTTTGCTTCAGTTGCGCTGATGAGGTTCTGTGGCGTGAGTTTGAACAGTATGCCCCTGTGACCGGCGTTTATTGTGATATAGTCAAACAGCAGAGCAGACTCGTCAATATAAACAGGGTATTTCTTTTTTGTCCCTATGGGTGAGCAGCCGCCCCTGACGTAGCCTGTCAGCGGTGTGACCTCTTTGAGCGGCACAAGTTCGGTGCTTTTGTTACCGCTGGCTGCCGCAAGCGCTTTGAAATCAAGTTCACGTCCTGCGGGCAGACAGGCAAGCAGAATGCCGGTTTTGTCGCCCCTGATGCACAAGGTTTTGAAAGTGCGTTCCTCCGGTATGCCTGTTTTTGCAGCTGCGTCCTCTGCGGAAAGCAGATCCATGTCTATATCGTACTCCAAGAGCTCAAAAGGAATTTTTTTCGTTTCAAGTATTCTCGTCGCATTGGTTTTTATCTGTTTTGCCATCTCTGTCACCCTCGGTTATTATAGCGCAAAATGCGGCTGACAACTGACGTATGAAAGTCAAATTATTTCATATACCGCTTCATTGTATCAGCCGGTTCTGCGGCTCTGCCGTGAGCTGCCGCGATTGCGTCTGCTTCCTCTATCATACGTTCAACCGCCGGACGGACTTTGCGCTGCTGTTCTTTGAACTTTGTGAGCAGCTCTGCCCCGCTGAAACCCTGTGAAATTAAATCTTCAAGAATTATCTCTGCAAAAGCCTCTCCCTTGCCTGCCGCCGGACGGATGACAAGCTCGCCGTCTCTGACACAGCACTCCGCAGTATCGGAAAACCCAAGCATAGTGAAAAACTTCTGCGGTATGGTAAGCTGACGTTTTTGAGATATGCTGATCACTTTTATCTCGTTGCGTATTACCGCCTCGCTCATAGTATCGCCCGCTTTCTTTGTTTATTGTTTCCTTGTTTCCTTGTAATTTTACCACAGGCAGAACAGAAAGACAAGAGCGTACTTAGCACTTCGGCGCTCCGCGCCGCTGTCGGCTGACGGCAGAAAAAACAAATTACCAATGACCAAATACCAATTACCAATTGTGGTGTCCGCTGAAGCGGACGTTTGAAGTTAAAACCGCGACCCCGTGTTTTATACCCCCGTTTTTCATACTCCCGACTCCTGCCTTTCGTACCAACGACCAACGACTAACGACCGACGACAAGAACGCACTTCGCACTTAGCACATATCCTTGAGTAACCTCGGTATTCCCTACGGTCATCCGCACCTCGGAAAAGCGAAAGCAGCTGACGACTAACGACCAACGACTAACGACTTTCATACCCCCGTCTCCTATACCCCCGTGTTTTATACTCCCGTCTCCTATACTCCCGTCCCTCATACCCCCGTTTCCTATAC
>JAZRZG010000165.1:0-3620 GCA_045601305.1 Synergistaceae bacterium | reverse complement strand
AGCATGAGCCAAAATCAGAACAGGAAAATGTACAGACGGAACAGGCGCGAAAGTTTACGGCATTACCGGGGTTTTTGCGATTACATAAACAAGCAGAAGTTCATAAAACGACTTGCTTTTGCACTGCATGTTTTAAGGGGGAATTTATGATCATAGACCAGAGGAAAAGCAACGCTGTTATAACAGCGTTGTGCTTGCGTGGATTGCAGGGGAAATCTCAAAAACTGTTCGTTGACTCTTCCTTGCCGGAAGTAGATTTGGACAACATACAAAGACAGATTGCTGATTTGGAAAACGAACTTGATATTTTTGCACGAGATATTGCAGAAATTGAAATGGACTACAAAGAGGGAAAATATGAACAAGAAGATTTGCAGGGCTGATCTAGCCGAAGACTTATACAACTCATACAGTGACAGATTCGGGCGTGAGGAAGCAGCACGGATTATTGACCATATCATTTTAAAAATGAAAAGTGAAGTTGCAGACGGCAACACAATAGAGCTGCGAGGATTCGGCACACTTTATGCAAAAAAGCGGAACGGACGCAAAAACGCACGAAATCCAAAAACAGGCGAAATAAAGAACATTCCGCCGCATTTTGTGGCAGCATTCAAGGCTGGGCGCGAGCTTAAAAACTCTCTGCTTGTTCTGGATGCAATAGACAGATAACTACTCACGTGCGTAACAAAAAGAGATGCCACAGGTTAAAATCAATTTTGATGATGTAGATTTTTTAATTGAACAATTCTCACGATTGACGGCACAGCGAAGCTACAGAAAGCCAAGCGAATACATTGAAAGCGTCCGTTACATTGACCGTGCCCTTTCGCCTTTTCCTGGAAAATTTAGCTATGACAAATTTCCGTATTTTAGGGAAATCGTAGACCAGTTTGCGCCGGATTGTCCGACAAGGCGCGTTTATGTTATGAAGGGAAACCAGGTTGGAGCGACAACAGGTTTACTTGAAAGCATAATGATGTACTATATTGGCGAAAATCCCGCGCCGCAGCTTTATGTTCTGCCGGACGAAATGATGGCGCGTGATGCCATGAATACAAAGATTGACCCGACAATCGACAATTGCAATTTAAGACCGCTGATTTTCAGCCAGACACGCAAAACAGCCGGGGCAAGAAACACAGGCGACACAGGATTGAAAAAAGAATATCCGGGCGGGTATTTGCACGCCGTTGGAGCTGGAAGCGGAAACCGATTCAGAAACTTTTCTTACAAAATAGAGCTTGTGGACGAAGCGGACGGAATGCAGGCAAAAGTCAAAGGCGAAGGTTCGATTTATGATTTGGCGGTTGCGCGTCTGGATGCCTACCCTACGAGCAGCAAACTTTTTATCGGTTCAACACCAACAGAAGAAAGAAGCTCATTGATTGCAAAACTTTTCAGAAACGGAACAATGAAATACTTTTACGTTCCGTGCAAGTTTTGCGGCGAAATGCAGAAACTTGAATGGGCAGTCTGGAACGAAGACAAAACAGAGCAGATTGGCGGCATTGTCTGGGAAAACAACGAAAACTTTGAGCCGATTTTAGAGACTGTCGGTTACAAATGCCCGTATTGCGGCGGCATTATGAAAAATTACGACAAGGCAGCCGTTGTTCCTAAAGGCGAATGGCGGGCAAGCCAAAAGGCTATCCAGCCGAACACAGAAAGCTACCACATTACAGCTTTGTATAATCCGCCGGGAATGTTTTCTTGGGAAGACTATGTAAGCCAGTGGGCAGGCTGCTGGGATATTAAGGCCAACAAAGTTCGCGACAAAGAACGCTACAGAGTTTTCCGCAACCTTAAACAGGGGCTTACTTTCCAGGAACAGAACGAACAAATCAAATATGAAAAGGCTGTTTTACACAGGCGTTTTGGTTTTGCACGCGGCACGATTCCGAACAAACTTGCACGAGAAGAAGCCGGAAGCCCGATTCTTATTCTTGTGTGTGCAGTGGACGTTCAGAAAAACGGACTTTATGCAGACATAAAAGGTTTTGCAATGAACGGCGTTACATACACGATAGACTTTAAGTTTATCGAGGGCGCAACAGAGCAATTCGGCGGCCCGTGGGATGATCTGGAACAGATTATTGAAAACGGCATTTTTACCGACGAAGACGGCTTAAACTACCGCATTGCAATGACGCTTGTTGATTCCGGCCATTATACGGATTGGGTTTATTCCTTTGTGGCACGGTTTACAGCTGGCGTTTACGCTTCAAAAGGTATGGACTGGATTAAGGGCGGCGAAACTTACCAGCTTTTTAGCCGGGCAACGCTTGACCGCATTGGTTTGCCGCTTGCCTATCATGTGAATACAGGAAAGCTGAAAGACAGAATTTCAAACAGCATGAACGTATTGAGATGGAACGAAGGCGAAATGCAGCCAGCGTGGTTTCCAAACTTCCCGGAAAACTTTAGGGATGATTACTTTAAGATGTTTGAAGCGGAAGAGAAAGTCGAAGTCATAGACAAAAATACAGGACAATGGCTAAAGACAATCTGGCGGGCTAAATTCGGCGCGCCTAACCACGGCTTTGATACCTATGTTTATGCACTGGCAGCGTTGGAAATTCTTGCAGATGATATTTGCAGAAATGAAATCGGGCTAAAGGCGTTGGACATGGGCGTTTTCTGGCGATATGCAAAACAGAATCTTATTCCAGGGGGAAAGTAAAAAAAATGAAAAGACAGATTGCTTATAACATGGACTGCATGGACTTAATGAAAATGCTGCCGGATAAAGAATTTGATTTGGCGATTGTAGACCCACCCTACGGGGGGGGGTACATGCCGCTTGCGGTGGACGGTTTGACCGATACGAACCGAAAACGCAAAAGGCAGAAGCCACACCATACAGAGGGCATCTTTAGCAACGCTGAAGAAATCAAAGTTGGACGCACGGGCGGAACATGGGCTGCAAAATACGGAAGCAAAGTTGCGCAATGGGATATTGCGCCGGATGACGAATATTTTAAAGAGCTTTTCAGAGTAAGCAAACGACAAATAATCTGGGGCGGAAATTATTTTAACCTGGGTGCAAGCCGTTGTTATTTGGTATGGAGAAAAAGCAATATTCCGGCAGAAGGTTTTTCGCTTGCACCTGTTGAACTTGCATGGACGAGTTTAAACGAAAATGCAGCCTATTTTGAATGCGGTTCAAATGGAGCTGAAGACGGAACAAGAATTCACCCTACACAAAAACCGATTGCGTTATATACATGGATTTTACACAGGTTCGCAAAGCCTGGCGACAAGATTTTAGATACACACCTAGGCAGTGGTTCAAGCAGGATTGCGGCGCAT
Source organism: Synergistaceae bacterium (assembly GCA_045601305.1). Lineage (GTDB taxonomy): Bacteria > Synergistota > Synergistia > Synergistales > Synergistaceae > Equadaptatus. The sequence goes on along the minus strand of JAZRZG010000165.1, from coordinate 308 downwards.
GAAATGGGCTACGATTTTATAGGATGCGAAAAGGACGCTGAATATTTCCTTTTGCAGGAAAAGCGATTCAAAAACTGGATTGCACAGCAAAGCCTTTTTGAAATGGACGGCGGCAAGCCAGTGTTATTTTAAAGAGAAACGGCAACTACTCACGTGAGTAGTTGCCATGTTCAACGTTTTATGCGGTTACGATTGCGGTAATACCAAGTTTTTTATACAAGGATTCCTGCAAAGTTTGACTAAAATTGATTGCTGCTTTTTCAGCGCGAACAGAAAGCCATTCTGGAAGCGTTACGTTTTTTCTTACA
>JAZRZG010000164.1:0-11414 GCA_045601305.1 Synergistaceae bacterium | reverse complement strand
ATTGTCGTTTCTGTAGCCGTAGGCAATCCTCTTGGCGACCTTAATCTTGTTGTTTAGTCCTTCAAGCCTTCCTGTAGATATAGGATGCTCTGCATGTGCTATAAGTCCCGGCAGACGCTTCTCTTTCGTTTGAGCAAATCTTTGCAAATGTTCAACTTCAGATGCCTTGCACGCTTCAAACCATGCTTTCCAGCCATATTCGGCTTCGCCTTTGTTCCTCAGATTAAACAGTCTGCACAGTTCTTCTTTCATCGCATAACATAAAGCTATATCTGTATGAGTGTCTAATATATCCTGAAGGGCAATCTTCCCTTGAGATTTAAGTTTGTCCGAGCCTGCAAGAATAAGCCACCGGGCTCTTTTTACGGCAGAACCGAGAGATTGCTCTTCCCGTATCTGCCTTTTGAGTTTTACTCTTTCAGTATGCTTTTTCAACCCATGCAGTTTATCTTTAAGGCATTTAGCTTTTGCTTTGTGTTCCCTTGCTTCATCCAGTCGGACACATCCAAGTACATTCTTTCCGAAGTCTGCCTGAAAATGGTATCTGTCATAGACGATTTCAGCCTTTGGCAGATATTCCGCAACCAGTCTGTTATATGCAGCATTCATATCCATAGCTACGGCTCTTACCTCTGAAAGAAATTCTTTGTCCATATCTTCAAAGAAATGTCTGAAATCTTCCATTGTTCGTCCTTTGCCTGCCCAAATCACCTCTCCTGTTTCCAAATCCATAACACAGGTAGCATATGTATGCCCTTTGTGTATGGCAAATTCATCTACCGCAAGGTATTTTGGCTTATAACCCGTTTTCTTCCATTCCTTTTCTTTTTCTTCCAAACAGCTGCTCATATAATCCATATGTATCTTGCGTATTGTATCCCAGTGAATCCTTGTGACAGAAGCAATTGCACTTACACTCATACCGGCACGGAGTAAATATTTTATCCATCCTGCCGCACGTTTTGTTATCCTTGTACCGGGATACCTTATTTTCTCAATAGAATTTGAAAAGGTTATATGACATTCGGTGCAGATGTATCTGTTGTGCCTAAGCAATATCTGACAGCCTTTGCCTGCTTCAAAAGGCATATCTTTTAACGTTGTCACGTGATTATCACAGACATAAACCTTTGAACCGCAGACAGGACAAACTACATCTGTACGTTTTGCAGTGCTTTGGTAGTAATAACAAGATACATTTGTTAAAGGATGATGTTCTTCTTTTTCAAAAATAAAGCCTTGTATATTGGAGTAAAAAAGTGTATTTTCTTCTTGTGGCATGTCTATGGGCTCCTTATGTTTAGTTATTCCCTAACCAAACTTTAGACCTGACATGCCTCCTTTTTCAACTATTTATTCCACACGTTTCCGTGAAGAACCAAAAAGAGAGGTTCTTGCGAACCTCTCAGAGGGTTTCAATGGTGCCGGAGACGAGAATCGAACTCGTAAGGGTCTCCCCACACGCCCCTCAAACGTGCGTGTCTACCAATTCCACCACCCCGGCGAACTCAGATATTATACGCAGTTGTATAATCTAAGTCAAGCACTTTTTTATTTCGCTGTGAAATCGCGGCGCTCTTTGATACGAGCAGCTTTACCGCTGAGCTTGCGGAGATAGTAGAGCTTCGCTCTGCGGACTTTACCGCGGCGTACCACTTCGATTTTCGCCACTGTCGGGCAGTTGATCGGGAATATTCTTTCAACGCCGACTCCGTTTGACATCTTGCGGACTACAAAACTTTCGCGAAGACCGCCGTGCATTTTGCTGACGACTACGCCTTCAAAAGCCTGAAGACGTTCGCGTTCGCCTTCTTTAACTTTGACGCTGACTTTTACGGTGTCTCCTGCGCGGAATTCAGGAAGTTCTTCCGCCGGTTTCTGAAATTTCTTCTCAACGAGAGCTATTCTGGGGTCTATCATCTGTTTTCCCTCCTTGCATAATCTTGTTTCCAGCGGCCGGTTCTCTGAACCGGCGTAGAATGAATTTTATTGTTCTTATCTTTTTCCGAAGAATCTGTCAAGCGTAATGCTGACTGCGCTTCTGACGGAAAGGTGATTCCAGCCGTCATCGCCTCCCTCAATGGGGGTCATAACAGCGTCGGCAGTGTCGAGAATGTCCTTGTGAAGCCCCCAGCCTGTGCCAAAAATGAATACGGGGCGGAGTTCTTTTTCAAGTATTTCTCTTTTGAGCGTCAGCCAGTGTACGGCTTCCGCGGTCTGCTTTGCTGTTGTCGCGATTTTATACGGCTCGCATTTTTCTTTTTCGCGAATCCAGGCAAAGGTTTTTTCGGCAGAAGCAAAAATTTTGATTCTGTCAAAGGCTTCTGCCCTGTCGGGGTTATGCTCTGCGCCCCAGCCCTCCGTCCAGTGGGTGATGATGCGGCGCACCATTTCCCGCTGAGGAGCGAGAGGCGTTACAAGCAGATATTTCTTTATCCCGTAGGTGCGGCATGCACGCGCGATGTCATGTATGTCCATGCCTGTAATCGCTGTAGATGTTTTTTCGCCGTTTTTGCCGAGTACGGGATAGTGCAGTTCCATAACGTAACTGCCTCCCGAAAGCCATGGTGTCAGCCCTGCTCTTCCGACAATATCCGGACGTCTTTTCAATGTTCTTTCAACGGATTGTCTGTTCCGCCATGCTTTGACGGCGGCTTCGTTTCCGCTGAGCAGCACCTCCGGCACTTTTTCGCCCTGCCATTCGGACGGTCTTGTGTAGTGCGGGGTGTCGAGCATTCCGTCGTAAAAGGAGTCGTTTTCAACCGAAGAACTGTTTCCCACAACTTGGGGAATTAAACGCGAAATAGCGTCTGTTATTGCCATTGCAGGCATTTCCCCGCCTGTGAGAACGAAATCTCCGAGAGAAATTTCCATGTCCGCGTATTTCTGTGTGAAACGTTCGTCAATGCCTTCGTAATGTCCGCAGACTATGACGAGATGTTTCTTTCGCGACAGTTCTTCGACAAGCTCCTGATAGAGCACTGTTCCCTGCGGCGACGGATAAATTACATACGGTTTTTCCTCTTTTGAAACGCTTTTCAGCGCCTTTTCAAGAGGCTCAGGCTTCAGCATCATTCCTCCGCTGCCGTAGCAGTAATCGTCGATTTGTCTGTAATCTCCCTTGGCAAAATCGCGAAGGTCGATTATTTCAATGTCGAGGATGCCGTTTGCGACAGCTCTGCCTAAAATGCTTGCGCCAAGATAATTGTTCATCAGCTCCGGAAATGCCGTGAGAATTGAAATTTTCATTTTAATTCCATAAGCCTTCCGGCACGGTCGCGTAAATTTTTCTGTTCTGCGTGTCAACCTTGCGTACGGCTGTTTTGAGCGCCGGAAGCGGTTTAAGACTTCCGTCGGCTGTCCTGATAAGGTAAACATCGTTGCTTCCTGTTTCCAGTACCTCTTCCAGCTGACCGAGCATTTCGCCCGTTTCGAAATCTTCAACCTCCATGCCTTTGAGGTCATCAATCCAGAATTCATTGTCTGAAAGTTTGACTCTCTCATCCTTGGCAACCGTTATAAGGCTTCCTTTGAGCAGGTCTGCCTCATCTTTGGAGACAACGCCCTCCGCGTTCAGGAAAAATGTTCCTTTTCCGATGTATGGAGAAATGTTTTTCACCTGCAGAGTGCGGCTCGGTTTACCTGGTTTTTCAAGCACGAGTTCTTTCATATCGAGAAAGCGTTCCGGAAAATCCGTGAGCGGAAAAATCAGCATGGTACCGCGTACGCCGTGTGCTGCGGCGATTTTGCCGATTACGATGCGTTCGGAATTAATCCTCTTCGATATCGACATCGACTTTTTCGCCGGATTTGATTGACGCTGCTTTGGCGACATGGCGGATTGCGTTAATCGTTGAGCCTTTTTTGCCGATAACGCGGCCAATATCGTCCTGTGCGACCTGTATCGTTATAAGAACTGCGCCTGTCTCGTTTTTGTCCTCAAAGATATGTACCTCATCGGGCTGAGTGACGAGTTTTTTAACGATAAGCTCTACAAGTTCAGCATAGTTGGCCATAACAGAATAACCTTATTCGGCTGCTTCTTCTGCCGGCTGTGCCGCTGCTTCAGCTGCTGCTTTTGCTGCTGCCTCAGCCTTTGCCTGTGCTTTCTTTGAAAGCTTTGCCTTGGGCGCTGCAGGTTCGTAAACCGGTGCTTCGAGAACGCCTGCCTTCTGAAGAAGGATTTTCGCTGTGTCTGACGGTGTTGCACCTTTGCTGAGCCAGTAAGCTGCGCGTTCGTTGTCTACTTTGATTGCCGCAGGCGTTGTAATAGGATTGTAGGTTCCGAGAATTTCGATGAACCTGCCGTCTCTCGGACTGTGTGAATCTGTTACAACCAGACGGTAGAACGGAGCTTTCTTTTTGCCGTGGCGTGAAAGACGAATACGTACTGACATTTGTTTAAACACCTCCTGTTGTGTTTTTTGACTGCTGTATTTTTGAAAAGGCTTTACTGCCGTTTTCGCGTGTTAGAAAAATTTGTTTTTGAACTTCATCATCGAAGCAAGCTGCTTCATTTTCCTGCCGGACATGCCGCCGAAATTTTTCATCATGCCCTTCATCCGGTCATACTGCGCAAGCAGCTGATTGACCTGCTGCACCGAAGTTCCTGAGCCTTCGGCGATTCTTTTGCGGCGCGAGCCCTTGATGACCGCCGGATTTGCGCGTTCCTGCGGTGTCATCGAAAGGATAATCGCCTCAAGATGTTTCAGCCTTTTTTCGTCAAAGTCCGCGTTCTGCAAAGCCTTTGCGGCGCCCGGAATCGGAAGCATTTCAAAAATTTTGTCCAAAGGTCCGAGTTTCTGTATCTGCTTAAACTGAGCAAGCATATCGTTCAGCGTGAAACGGTTTGACATAACGTTTTCAGTCAGCTTCTGCATATCGTTAAGGTTTGTTGTTGCCTGAACCTTTTCAAGAAGTCCCTGAAGGTCGCCCATGCCGAGAATTCTCTGCGCCATACGCTTTGCGTCGAAAAGTTCAAGATCATCGCTTTTTTCGCCGCAGCCGGCAAGTTTTACCGGAACTCTCGCGGCGCAGCGGATTGCAAGAGAAGGACCTCCGCGCGCGTCTCCGTCAAGCTTTGTCAGAACAACGCCGGTAAGCGCCAGTCTGTCATTGAAAGCCGCGGCGACATTTACCGCTTCCTGACCTGTCATAGAGTCCACAACAAGCAGAATTTCTGTCGGCGGAACTGCCGATTTCATATCTTCAAGTTCGCGCATAAGTTCGTCATCAAGCTGCAGGCGGCCTGCCGTGTCAAGCAGTATCACATCGCAGAGATGATTTTCAGCGTATGCGACAGACTGCTTTGCGACCTCAACAGGATTTGTTTCGCCGTTCTGAGGTCCGTAGAAAGCGACCTTTGCGCGCTCAGCCGTAACTCTCAGCTGTTCGACAGCTGCAGGGCGTCTCAAGTCGCAGGCAGCAGCCAGACATTTATGACCTTTAGCCTGAAGCCGTTTGGCAATCTTGACCGTAGTTGTCGTTTTGCCTGAGCCCTGAAGACCAACCATCAGATAAACTGTTGGAGGCTTCGGCGAAATTTTCAGAGGCGCAGGTTCCTCGCCCATGATTTTTACAAGCTCTTCATAGACGATGGTAAAAATCTGCTGCGACGGAGTGACCGAATTGACGATTTCCTGACCTGCCGCGCGCTGTTTTATCGATTCCGTAAGCTGCTTTACAACCTTGAAGTTTACGTCTGCTTCAAGCAGCGCGCGGCGTATTTCCCTTGCCGCGTCGTCAATATCCTGCTGCGACAGCCTGCCTTTGCTGCCGAGAGCGGAGAATATGCTGCTGAAACGTTCCTTTATGGCCTCAAACATGTCTAATCCTCAAAAAGTTTGTCAAAAGCCTGCAAAAGTTCCTCAGGCAGAACTGTCTTGTGTTTTTTTACCAGCACGGAAAGCTGTTCAAGTTTTTCCTGATGCGCAAGCAGCGAGAGCGCGCTGTCAAAATTTTCCATATTCTCGCGAGCCTTTGTAATCTGGTCATGCACACCCTGCCTTGAAATGCCGAGAGCAGAAGCCGTTTCTGCAAGCGAAAGGTCTTCAAACCACGTCATTTCGCATGCCAGCCGCTGCTTTTCGGTCAGCAGAGCGCCGTAGGTGTCAAGCAGAAGCGTATCGCGTATTCTCTTCCGAACGGTGCTTTCCATACTGTCCATACATACAGCCTCCCGAAACAACCGGAAAATTATACACGAGCATTTTTATACTGTCAAGCATTTTTACTTTACAGATTGAAAACCGCTTGAGCAATCGGCTGGCACCAATTGACAATCAGCTGCATTTTTTGCAGTTCTTGAAAAAATATATTGCAGTTCAGAAAAATCGGTTATAATATTATGGCATAGAAACAAGGAGGTGGCAGAATGTTCGGTATAGACAGACAGACAGACAGACAGACAGACAGACAGACAGACAGACAGACAGACAGACAGACAGACAGACAGACAGACAGACATCTAACCTTTCTAAGGAAATTTTTTGTTGTCCTCAATTTTCCTTTCCTAAATCCCAACAAAAAAATAAAACAACAAACCGGACGGCGCGTAAAATCGCGTCTGATTGTTTATTGTCGTAAATTTAGCTGTTACAGCCGCTGAATGGATATATTAAGCATTTCTTTCGGTCATCAGCAGCGTCAAAGAGGTATTTTGAAAGGGGAAAGGGAAAATGAGCAACAAAAAAAGGCTGCTGTTACTTGGCGGGTCTGCGCAGCAGGTAGTTGCAATAGAAAAAGCTAAAGAATTGGGGTATTACACAATTCTTTGTGATTATCTGCCCGATAATCCTGGGCAGTATCATGCCGATAAGTTTTATCAGTACAGCACGACAGACAAAGAACTTATGCTGAAGGTGGCGGCGGAAGAAAAAATTGACGGTATAGTCGCCTATGCTTCAGACCCTGCTGCGCCTTCTGCCGCTTATGTTGCTGAAAAACTCGGCTTACCGACAAATCCGTACAAATCTGTTGAAATTCTGTGCAATAAAGATAAATTCAGGACTTTTCTTTCCGCAAACGGGTTTAATACGCCGCTTGCCAAAGGTTATAGTGACATTAGTTCTGCTGTTGAAGATTTACGAAACAGTATTTTCAATTTTCCTGTGATTGTTAAGCCTGTAGATTCCTCCGGCAGTAAGGGAGTTACTGTTGTTCGTGACAAGTCGAATTTTCAGAAAGCTGCAGAGTTTGCCCTAAATTATTCCCGTTCGCGCAGAATTGTTGTTGAAGAATTTATCGAACAAAAACACAAATATCTTGTCGGCGGTGACATTTTTGTCGCAAACGGCAGAGTAATCCTTTGGGGATTGATGAACTGTCACAGAGACAGCAAGGTAAATCCGCTTGTTCCGGTAGGAAAAAGTTATCCTCTTGCGCTTGATGCCGAAGATGAGAAACGGGTGCGTGAATGTCTGCAGACAATGGTTGATAAACTTAATATTACAGCCGGTGCAATGAACGTAGAACTTGTGATTGACAAAGAAAACAGAGTATGGCCGATAGATATTGGTCCGCGAAACGGCGGCAATATGATACCAGACCTGCTCGGTATGATATTCGGTGTTGACGTTGTAGAAATGACGGTACGTGCCGCAATGGGCGAAAAAATTGATACAACAATTCCCGAAGGCAAGAAGTTTTATGCCACACATAACCTTCATACTGATAAAAACGGCATTTTTGAAAAAATAGAATTTGCTTCTGCACTTGAAAGATACATAATCAGAAAAAATATATACAAGAGAACAGGCGATGCAGTTGAATATTTTAACCATGCTGCCTGCGCGCTTGGAATAATATTCATGAAGTTTGACAGCATGAATGAAATGTTTGACACGCTTGAAAGCATTGGTGACGGTATAAAAGTGACACTCAAAGCATAACGGAGAGAAAATGAAAGAAATCGGCGGATATTTTGGCTTGGAAGAGTTTGCGCATAACGAGTATTATCTGGATTTGACTGCTGTAAACAATGCCCGTAATGCTTTGTTGTACATTCTCAAAGCCAAACATATTGAAAAACTGTACATACCGTATTTCCTGTGTGATTCTGTTTCAGGCATGTGCGACAGAGAGGGTTATACATACGAATATTACCATATTGACGAAAACTTTCAGCCTGTATTTGACAGATCTCTTGCAGCCGGTGAATGGCTGTACGTTGTAAACTATTACGGTCAGGTCACGAATGAAACAGAACTGAAACAAAAGTACGGCAATATAATTCTTGACAATGTTCAGGCGTTTTTCCAAAAGCCTGTCGCCGGTATTGATACAGTCTATTCCTGCAGGAAGTTTTTCGGAGTGCCTGACGGAGGCTATGCCTCAACGAATGTCAAACTGAAAGAAGCCTTGCCGGAAGATGTTTCAAAAGACAGAATGAAACATATACTGGGACGTTATGAAGGAACGGCGACAGATTATTATGCAGATTTCAAGGCAAACGATGAAGAATTTAAGACAACAGAGCTTCGCGCTATGTCAAAACTGACACATAATCTGCTTGGCGCGATAGATTACGAGAAAGTGAAACAAAAACGGGAAGAAAATTTTGCGTATCTTCACGATGCTCTTGGCGAGTACAACAAACTTGACATCAAAATTCCAAAAGGCTCGTATGCTTACCCGTACTACTGCGAAAACGGAATGGAAATTAAGAAGAAACTTGCAGAACAGAAAATCTATGTTGCGACTCTTTGGCCGAACGTACTCGACTTTAACAGCGCAGAGTGTGTTTTGGAAAGAGATTACGCGGCAAATATTCTGCCGCTGCCGTGCGACCAACGGTATGGGGAAGAAGATATGAAAAAAATTATAAACAGCATTATCAATTTTGTATAAAGGAGTGTCGCTAATGAAAAAGAAAGTGATTATACTTGGGGGAACCGGCGCAGGGTTGATAGTTGCTTCTGTTATCGACAGAAAAGATGATATGGAAGTGCTTGGTTTTTTGAATGATAACATTAAGCCGGGAGATTGTATTACATCATATTCGAAAAAAAATCCGGTGTTGGGTGGTATTAGGGAGGTAAATAAGTTTTTAGAAGAGGAAGATGTATATGCATTTGTGGCATTTGAGGGTATTCGAAACCCTTATAAAAGTTATGAAGTAATGAAATCATTGAATATACCAAGAGAAAAGTTGGTTAATGTTTTTGATAACATGTCTGCTGTGCCTGAGGAATACTGTGAATTAGGAAAGGGTATTCTTGTCGCGCCATTTTCGCAGATGAGTCCTGGCGCGCATATCTCTGACCACTGTTTGCTTTTGGGAAATTCTTTTGTTGGACACGATACATATTTAGAGGAATTTGTTAAGCTGACAACAAATTCTGTGGTTGGAGCTAATGTTCACATAGGTATAGGTACTACGGTTGGAACAAATTCTGTAATACGCGGTAGAGTGAAAATTGGCAGATTTTGTCTTATTGGCTCCGGTGCTGTTGTGGTAAAAGATGTTCCGGATAATACTATTGTTGTGGGAAACCCTGCACGTTTTTATAGCGAGAGAGGAGACCATTTGGCGTATTTGGATAAATAAGCTAAAAAGCGAGATTGAGGAAGTGGTAATATGATTTTGCACGACTTTGGAACATATTATGAGGATTTTGCAGTAGGGGAAACAATAGAACATTGTCAGTCCAAAACAATTTTTGAGAGTGATAACAATTTGTTCTGTCTGCTCACAATGAATCATCATCCTGTACATTTGAATTTGGATTATGCCGAGCACCAACAGCATGGCAAAATTTTAGTTGTAGGAACATTAGTGTTCTCACTTGTTGTAGGCTTGACAGTACTCGATGTTAGCGGCAAGGCTATTGCTAATCTTGGGTATGATAAGGTGAAACATCTTGCCCCTGCATTTATTGGAGACACTTTATATGCCAGGTCTGAAATTCTCGCTAAAAAGGAATGTAAAAAGTCAGACAGAGGTATCGTTACTGTTAGGACGTATGGCTATAATCAAAATGGTGAAGACGTAATATCGTTTGAAAGGGAAGTTTTGGTGAAAAGACATGGCTAATTTTCTTATGCGCAGTTTGATGTTTGTTCCCGGTAATAATGAGCATTTTTTGGAAAAAGCTGCCGCTTCTGAAGCAGATATTCTGTTGCTTGACGTGGAAGATTCTGTCCCCGGCATTAGCAACAAACAGATTGCCAGAGATAATATAGTGAAATATGCTCAAAATGGTTTGTTTAAGCAATCGCTGTTTCCAAGAGTCAATGACAGAGAAAGCGGAGAACTTTTAAAAGATTTGTTACAGTTGACAATTCCTGAAGTAGCAGGTTTTATGTATCCTAAGTCGCACACAGGGAAAGATATATATTTTATTGATAAACTGCTTGAAGCGATAGAAGCTGAAAAACATATACCACGAGGCACATTCAAACTTATTCCGCTTATTGAAACTACGTCCGCGGTACTTCATGCAGAAGAAATATGCAAGGCTTCTGAGAGAGTTATAGCAATAGCCTTTGGCTGTGAAGATTATGTCACAGATTTGCATGGTATCCATGATGCAACGGAAGAAAGTATTTTTACCGCAAGGTCTCTCATTGCTATGGCAGCTCGTGCGGCTGATGTTGTTCCTGTTGATACAGTACATATAAACGTGAAAGATTTGGAGGATTTGGAAAAAAATCTTCAAATAGGAAAGCGTCTTGGTTTTGAGGGTATGCTTGTACTGAATCCTAAAGAATTGCCGTTGGTTCATCAATATTATTCCCCGACAGCAGACGAATATAACTTTGCAAAAACAATGATTGAAGCTGCGGATGCTGCTAAAGCAACAGACAAGGGCGTAACCGTTATTGGTAAAATGTTTGTGGGACCTCCTATGGTTAAACAGGCAAGAAGTATTGTAGAAAAATATAAAAAGATTTTACAAGGATAGGATTTTTGGAGTATATAAAGGAAGCAGAAGGTAGAAAGTAATAGGCAGCTTGCAACAGGCAGATGCTAGAAAAACGCTGCTTGAATCTGCAGTTTTAGTAACATAATATTGCGGCTCCGCTTATGCGGAGCCGCAGTTTTTGCGTTTTGTCTGCCCGAAATTTGTTTTCGGGTACAGTGTGTACAAAACACGGGAGTATAAAAGACGGGAGTATAAAACACGGGAATATAGAAGACGGGAACAAAAAATACAGGTCAAAAATCTTTTCCCGTTACTCATACCCCCGTTATTCATACACCCACGCTTCCATACCCCCGGGTTTTATACCCCCGCGGTTTTATACGTATTCGGAATTTTGAACCGGCAGTTTTTTCATTGCTTTTTTGTGTTTCAGCCTTCGGCAATTTTGGCTAAAGCCTTGAAAAACCCTGATTCTGACTGCATTCCCGTACAGCCTGCCCGCTTTGCCGCCCTAAAACGAGTTAAGTGCGAAGTCCGCAACCCGCCGCT
>JAZRZG010000163.1:0-1071 GCA_045601305.1 Synergistaceae bacterium | reverse complement strand
AAGCGTCTTAGCGTCTCAGGCTACCACCCCTGAAACAACGCCTGCGCCCTACTCGAATTCATCAAACTCACAGAATTATCAGCAGATAATTCCGGTAAATCACTTTACATAACATAATAGGGCATACTACCACATAAACCTTTGCGCCGGAGAATAAAGTAAAAGGCAGGATTGCCTTTCACTTGTTCTTATTCTTCCAGCTGTGCATCATCCATATAATGGATGCAATTTGTGCTATAGTTTGGACTATAACACAGATTTGAATGATGAACTCGAGAGACATGGTAAGTGCCCTCCTTTCATTACCCTGTGTGGTCAGGGGCAGCGCATATCACAGCTCTGGATTCATATCAATGAACCGCAGATGCTGCGAAACAACTGCAGTAATAATGTCCGCTGAGAAATTATATATGAATTGTGTGTACAAAATGTATACAAATTGTATACAAATTAAAAAATAAACCCGCAAACAAATAATTTTCTGATATCGAAACAGAATCCTGAAGATTTTTTCAGCAGCAAAAAGTACGGACAGGAAAACCGAAAACAGCTGCAGCAGCAATCTCGCGCGAAACCCCCATCCTTACACGAAGCTGCCCCTGCCAAAAACAGCCGCAAAAACAATGCGGCGCAATGTAATGATGATAATATATGCAAGCGCCGCATTGTTTTTGACGTGAAAAATAATAAAACTATCGTGAAAAAGTAATAAATACCCACACATCAGACCTCTATTTGCTGAAAACGCGGCAGACAAAAAACCTGCCGTGCAGAAAAATCCGCCGGAGAAAACCGGAAACAACACAGCAGGAGTTCCTGAAAACCGCCGATCAGCACAAAAAACCGCACACAGCTTACACAAATAAACTGCATGCGGATTTATCAAAACCGTACAGCCGCATCCGGAGAACAAAAAACTCCGGAGAAGACCCGCCGGCATCCGCCGGAAAACGTTAAAAACCGCCTGACAACCATGTGCAGAAACAGCGTAAAAGCATCAGACAAAACCGCCAAAGCGAAACGAGAGAGCCGCATGGCTGACGTCAGAGCTTCACGGAAAAACACACATCT
>JAZRZG010000162.1:0-1139 GCA_045601305.1 Synergistaceae bacterium | reverse complement strand
TTTTTTCGGTATAGCGAGTTTGAGCGGGTGACGGTTATTCTTGAAGTATGTTGTTACCGGGCGCAGAAAAATATCTTAACAAAAACAGTCACGATTTATGGAAAGACCAGCTTGCAAACGACAGGCTTATTCTCGGCGAGCTTGATGCGGCCATTGCTTATTTTAATTCACCGGAAGGTGCGGACGGAATTGCCGAATATACGATTGACACCGGGCAGGACAGGCAGACGGTGAAAAGAACTGATATTAGCAATTTAATGAGCTGGCGGGCAAAACTGATTGCAGAGATTGCGCAGCTTGAACGGTCGCTGGGCATGAACGGATGCGCGGCGCGGCGTATTATTCCGGGGTATTAAATGATTGAAAAGACACTTGATAATTACAATCTTTATTTAATGAATATTGCACAGGATGCCTGGAACGGTTCTAAGTTCGAGGGGAGTTTTGGGCCGATTACTGATTACGCTTTTGTTGATTACTGGACGCTTAGAAAGCGGTCTTTGCGCTTGTTCAAAGAAAACCTGTATGCAAAAGGCATTATCCGCCGTTTGATTTGGAATGAGATTCACACGGGGCTTGTTGCCGCCCCTATGCCGGTCGGTTCTGTTATCTGGGGAAAAAAAAGCGAGGACGAACAGGAAGAAAAAACAACTGATTACGCAGAAAAGTTTTCCACAGAGTTTGATTTATATGCTTCTACCCCGGCAGTTTTTGACTGGGGTAAAAAACAGAATTTCGGAGCTTTCCAGGAACAAGTCCGCTTTGAAAGTCTTGTCTGCGGCGACGGAATAATTATTTCGCGAATTGACAATAAAACAGGGCTTCCACGTTGGCAATGGGTGAACGGCGACAACATCAGAACGCCGGACAACTATTCGCCAAAAGGCGGAAATTTCATTAAGCACGGCGTTGAGTTTGACAAGTACGGAAAAAAGGTCGCTTTTCACATTTGCACGGAAATTAACGGCGATGTTCATTTTGAGCGCGTGCCGACACGTGGCGAAAAATCGGGGCGTTTAATCAGCTGGATGGTGTACGGATCAGAAACTTTACTGGACGATACACGCGGAGAACCGTTTCTCGCAGACACTCTTTACATGCTCAAAGAACTTGACCGCTACCGCGATGCAGAAACAAGA
>JAZRZG010000161.1:0-19443 GCA_045601305.1 Synergistaceae bacterium | reverse complement strand
TGGCAGCTTAACGGTAGAATCAACGCTATAGTGTGGGGACCGTGGATGCTTGCGCTTTTGGTCGGGACAGGAGTATGGTTCACTGTTGTTCTCGGTTTTCCTCAGATCAAGTATTTTGCCGCGACATTCAGGGAAGTATTCGGCAAAATTTTACACAAAAGCGAACAGGAAGGAATGATATCGTCCTTCGCGGCAATGTCCACCGCTTTGGCTGCGACCGTAGGCACAGGAAATATCGCAGGAGTTGCAACTGCTTTGCACATAGGAGGTCCCGGGGCTCTTGTGTGGATGATTATTTCCGCGTTTTTCGGCATGACAACGAAATTCTGCGAAGTGTCGCTTGCAGTGTGTTACCGTGAGAAAAATGAAAAGGGTGAAATCCGCGGCGGCACAATGTACATACTTGAAAAAGCCCTCGGTATGCGCTGGCTTGCGTTGCTCTTCGCATGGTTCGCGCTCCTTGCTTCATTCGGAATAGGCGATATGGTGCAGGCAAATTCAACGACCGAAGGATTTTACATGGCATTTCACGTGCCGCACCTGTACACCGCAGCAATTTTGGTATTTCTGACAGGACTGGTAATTTGCGGCGGATTAACAAGAATTGCTGCGGTCACCACATACCTCGTTCCGTTTATGTCAATTTTCTACATCGTTTGCGCGAGCGCCGTTGTCCTTAACAACATACAGAACATTCCCTATGCTGTATCTATAGCCCTGCAGGGTGCTTTCGGCAATCCGATGGCAATCCCAGGCGCTCTCGGCGGCTGGGCGGTTAAAACAGCAATTACCAAGGGCATATCGCGCGGTGTTTTCTCCAACGAAGCTGGTCTTGGTTCTGCGCCTATGGTGCACTGCACAGCTATGGTGGATCACCCTTGCAGACAGGGACTTTACGGGATTTTTGAAGTGTTTGCTGACACAATAGTTATCTGCTCGCTCACGATTCTTACGATACTTACTAGCGGCGTTCTTACGTCACAGCCTGAACTTACCGGCGCGCAGCTTACGCTTGCGGCATTCAGCGGAACACTTGGCAACGCAGGTACAGTAATTTTGTCGCTCGGTCTTGCTCTTTTTGCGCTCTCGACCATCCTCGGCTGGTACTGGTATGGGGAAACAGCCCTGACTTACATTTTTGGACATAAAGGCACCGGCATTTACAAAGCGGCATTCCTTATTCTGCTCTTTGTCGGCGGCTGGGGCGGAGCCGAAATGTTGACAAATATTTGGGACTTGTCCGATACAATGAACGGACTTATGGCAATTCCCAACCTTGCAGGGCTTCTGCTTCTTTCAAAAGAGCTCCGCAGACTTACCAAAGATTTTGACAGTAAACGAAAAAGCGGCGAACTGAAACTGTAAACGCCGCAACAAAATAATACAGATTAAAACGACCGGATTATTTTCGGTCGTTTTGTTTTTTAGTGAACCGGAAATAGAAGCCTGCGAAAAGCAGAAGCTGGAGAAATGTCGAGGCAGGTGTTGCAAGCGCGATTTTGAACAGAGACACCGGCTGTGAGAGGCTCATGAGCCATGAAACCGGTATTCGTACGCAGAAAGCGCCTATTATGCCCTGCCACATTACAAAACGAGTCTTCCCGTAGCCGGAGAAATATCCCTCAAAGCAGAACATAAATGAAACGAATAGGCAGTCTATCGCATACGCTTTCAGATAATCCGCCGCGGAACGGATTACGTCAGTTTTGCCTTTCGCGAACAGAGAGGCAAGCAAATCGCCGTGAAAGTAGGAAATCCAGGCGAAAAAAATTCCGGCGGCGAAGGAAACAAATATGCCGTACGCGAGAGCTTTTTTTGCGCGGCTGTGTTCGCCGGCACCTGCGTTCTGCGCTGTGAAACTTGCCACTGTTTGGGCAAAGGTGATCGGAACAAGCATAATCATTCCGCAAATTCGTTCGGCAACTCCTGCGGCAGCGGAAAAAGTTACTCCCAGCCTGTTGACGATTGCCGTTACAGCCAGGAAAGAAAGCGTTACCAGAAAATCCTGCAGCGCTATCGGTATTCCTACCCGCAGCATGGAATTAACCGCGTTTGAACTGTATTTGAGAGCGCTTTTGGCATATTCAAACGGGCTTTTTCTTTTGAAAACGGCGGTGAGCGTGAGCAAAACGCTGATTGCCTGTGCAAAGACAGTAGCTATTGCCGTTCCTGCGACAGGCATTTTAAAATATCCCGCAAGCAGAAGATCCCCCGCGATGTTTGTAAAGGTTGCTATCGAGATCGTCAGAAGCGGTGTTTTTGAGTCGCCAAGTCCTCTGAAAACAGCGCCGAGTACGCAGAAAGCGGTGGTGAAAACAAGCCCTGCGGAGCATATTCTGCTGTAACGCAGCGCGCCCTCAAAGGCTTCAGGAGGTGTCTGCATAATTTTTACCGCAGGCTCTGCAATCAGTTCCATAAGCAGAGTAATGCCAAGCGCGAAGCAGAGGAAAAATTTTGCGGAGGAGAAGACAGTGGAGGCTGCCGAATTGTAATTCTTTTCCCCTATACGCTGACCGACAACGGTTGTTATGCCGGAGGCAATACCCATTGTCAGCGACATTACAGTCCAGATTATCCAAGCTCCTGTTGAAACAGCCGAAACGTCAGCCTTGCTGCCGAAATGCCCTACAATGAGCATGTCAATGACGCCGTACAAATTCATAAGCAGCATTGAAAAAAATACCGGAATTGCAAAACCGGTCATTTTTTTGAATACTGCGCCTTTTGTGAAATCGTTTTGTTCGTTCATTTGCGTTACATAAAAAGCCGGAATATATCCGGCTTTGCAATTATTTTCCCGCTGCCATCGTAAGCAAGTCCAAAAGCATTGCCTGACCTGTTGCCCGTCTGCCTGCCCCAGGTCCTATTATTGTAGTGGTACCAAGGTTGTCTGTATAGACTGTTGCTGCGTTTATGGCGCCGTTTATGGAAGCCAGAGGGTGAGACATCGGTATCTTTTTCGGTGCAACGTATGCTTTGATTTTGCCGTTATTGTTTTCAACGCCGGCGATTAGCTTGATGGTGCAGCCTTCTTCCTTTGCGCGCTCCATATCTTCAAGCGTGACATTTGCAATGCCGACGCGTTCAACATCATTAACTGAAATTTCTTTGCCGTAAAGCATTTTTGCAAGTATTACAGTCTTGACCGCAGGGTCCCACGCGTCTATATCTCCTGAAGGATCTGTTTCCGTGTAGCCGAGTTCCTTTGCGATGTTAAAGGCTTCCTCGTAGCTTGAGCCGTTAGCCATTTTGCTCAGGATAAAGTTTGTCGTGCCGTTGATAATGCCCTCGATTTTCAGAATTTTGCAGCCGGCAAGCCCGTGATTAAGCATTGCAATGAACGGTGTTCCGCTCATTACGACACCCTCAAAATGAAGCTGTGCGCCGTTTTCCTTCGCAAGCCGTACAAGCTCGTCATAAGCGAGTGAAAGAGGTCCCTTTACAGTTGTCGAAACATCTATTCCCTTTGAAAGAGACGTCCTAATGTGGGAAAGGGCGGGCTCTCCGGTTTCCACATTTGTAGGCGTCGCTTCGCAAAGCGTATTAACCTCAGCTGTATCAAGAAGAGTTTCGAAATCCCCTTCTGCGTCTTTACCGATACCTCTGAGAGAATTTTTCGTATGCAGAGCCTCAAGCACAACTTTCAGATCAAGCCCGTTTTTGTCTGCGACTGTGCCTTTGAAAAGGTCAATAATAAGCGTAACCTCAAATTCAAAGCCATATTTTTCTTTCAGATCGGCACGTTTTTCATGAAGCAGCTCAAGGAGAGCAGTGCCTACATTTCCGCAGCCGGAAATCGCTATCTTATGAAGCATGAAATTCACTCCTTTATCAGTCGGTCTAAATTTCAGAAGCAAATATGAAATATGTGTTTGAGTTGCCAAAGGCAGTTCGCTCGTACCTCGCTTGAGTTGTCAAAGGCAGTTCGCTCATATGTGCTTGAGTTCGCTCATTTCATTCGCTTGAGCCATGAGCCTTTAGAATCTTAACTCTTTAAAAACTCAAGGCGTTCAGCCAAACTCAAGGACGTTAGTCCGAACTCAAGGACATTAGTCCGAACTCAAGGCGTTCAGCCGAACTCAAGGACGTCAGTCCGAACTCAAGGCGTTCAGCCGACCAACGACACTTATTATACTATATTCCTCTGCGCTGTTCGCGGAGATCGCGTTTTGCGCGGTCAAGTTTCTTTTCATTTGCTGAGTGTGCGCCGCGTACCGTGTAGCGCTTTCTTTCGACGCGCTCAGCGCCTTTTTCGCTGCTTCGAGCTGTATATTCTCTGCGCGGTCTTGCAAAACGGTCAGTTCTTTCGCTGCGTTCACCGCTTTTTATTGACGTAACCTTTGCAACGTGAAGTTTTTCCTTTTCAAGGCGTCCTTTGCGCGCGTCAAAAAGCTGAACGGCATTTGCTGAAAGCTCAACGGTTATTCCGTCGTCGCGGAGCTTAATGTTGCCCACGTCGTCGCGGCTTATTCCTATGCTGCGGCAGAGAAGTCCGAGTAATGGTCCCACCTGCCAGCCTTCTCTGCGCCCTTCTGCAAAAGTGACGCGAATACCGCCCGACATTTCGCTGCTTTTAAATCTGTCCCTTGAACTGTCGCGTTCACGCTCGCGTTTTTCGGCAGCCGCGCGCCCGCGTTCTTTTTCCCAGTCCATTTCGCGCTGAATATCAGCGCGGATAGAATAGCCGCCCGGGCGGCTGCCGTAAGCCTTTTCAAGCAGACCGGCAACAAGCGCCGCAGGGTCGTTGCGCTCAAGCAGTTCCTTTGCCCACTGAACATAGTCATCAGCCTCAGGCGCGCTGTCAATAATTTCCTTTTCAAAGCGGATTTTTGACTGCTCATCGATTTCCGCTGCGTCAGGCGCAGGCATCCACTGCATTTTGAGATTTGATTTTGCCGTGCGGAGCATAAATTTGAACTGCTTCGTTTCGCGCGCAGTCAAAAGAATAAGGTTGTTTCCTTCCTGACCGGCTCTTCCCGTACGGCCGCTTCTGTGAACAAATGCTTCAAGATTCTGCGGCAGACCGAACTGAATGACATGGCTGACGCCTTCTATGTCAAGACCGCGGGCTGCAACGTCAGTTGCAACAAGAATCTGCACACGGCCGCCGCGAAGCGCGCCAAGAGCAGTGTTGCGTTCGCGCTGGCTCATGTCGCCGTGAATGGCAGTTGCGCGAAACCCTCCGTCGCAAAGTTTATCCGCAATTTCCTGAGTTTCCGCGCGAGTTCCGCAAAAAAGCAAAGCGCGTGCGGGATTTTCCCAGATAAGCACGTTTGTAAGCCCCTCAAAACGCCTGCGCGAAGGAATAATGCAGGCGCGCTGAATAATGTCCTCGTGCGTAGTGACGTCGGTGACAAGCGAAATACGGCGCGGCGCGTCAAGATAACGCTTTGCGAGAGCCAGAATTTCAGGCGGCATTGTCGCCGAGAAAAGCCACGTGCGCTCCGTTTGCGGCATAGTGTCAAGAATACCCTCAAGCTCCTCGCGGAAACCCATGTCAAGCATGTCGTCTCCCTCGTCAAGCACAACGCTGCGCACAGTTTCACCCTTGAAAGTGCCGCGGCGGATATGGTCAAGAATTCTTCCGGGGGTACCCACGATAACGTTTGCGCCCGCCCTGAGCGCCTTAATCTGACGTTCCATGTCCATGCCGCCGACAAGAGAAGCAACTTTAACGTCACAGAAAGCGCCTGCCCAGTTAAATTCGCGCGCAGTCTGAAGCGCAAGCTCGCGCGTCGGTGAAAGTACAAGAATCTGCGGCGTATCCATTTCGGTTTCGTCCAGATTATTCAAAAGCGGCAGGGCAAAAGCAAGAGTTTTGCCGGAGCCTGTTTTTGCCTGAACAATAAGGTCGCCGTCAAGGAAAGTTTCGTCCTCAAGAATACTCACCTGAACAGGCATAGGAGATTCAAACCCCTTTTTGTCCAGAGCCATAATAAGTTCTTTTCGCAGATTAAAATCCGCGAATCTGATGTTCGTATCTGTCATTTTTGAATTTCCTCCCCAAATGCGGCATACAGCCGCTCAGCGCCGCAGCAAAACAATTCAGGCGCGTAAGGAGCAAGAGAAAAGATAGAATCCCCAAAGCGGACAATGCCGCTGACTGAAAAGTTTCATGCTGCAGACTGCAGATGGCGGACAATGCGCCACGAGAAACTATTATGCGGAAAAAGAAGATTTTGTCAAGAGCGGCGTTGAATTTTGTTCATATCCCACTCTGCTGCGCTCCTTTCGCCGACGACTTCCGAGCGGCAACCATCGGCGGGCGACAAGCGACTGACCTATTGAATATTCTAAGCGACAAAAACACAGTTTTATGGTATAGTTTATACAGTTGTATTGTGTACGTAAACAAGCCGCTGCAAAAGCGGCATAATCCGGGGGGTCTGCTCTATGCGCAGTAAACGAATTTACGCACTTATCACACTTGTTTTCTATCTTCTCGCCTTTGCGGCGCCTGCATTTGCACTGCCGATGCAGGGAACTGATGACGACGCACAGGCGGCAGCAGCGGCACTTTTACTGAACGGAGCTAACGGCAATTTTAACGGCAACGGCAACCTTAACGTTAATGACAACAGCAACCTTAACATCAATGGCAACGGCAGCTTCAACATTAACGGAATGCAGCAGGGACAGCCGGCTGTCTATGACGGAGCTGACACAAATCAAAACAATTTTCAGATTAGAACGTTTAATGCAAATATGACGCCTGACGTAACCTACGTAAATGAAAAATTCATCCCTGACGGACCTCTGGACAGAAGATTTCAGACACAATACCAGCAGTACGCGAATCTGCAGAAAAATGCCTATCGGCAGACAGGAGCATTGCAGCAGTTTAGCGCGTTGCAGCAGTTACAGCAAAACGGCTTACAGCAGAGTTTGTATCAGAAGAATACATTGCAGCAGCTTAGCGCATATCAGCAGCAGAATGTCAACAAGCAGCAAAACGGTTTACAGCTGCAGAATGCCTTGCAGCCTCAAAACGCCTTGCAGCAGCTCAGCGCGTATCTTCAGCAGAATACAAATCAGCAGTTTGACCTTAACGGCAATCCGCTTCCTGCCAAAACCTCGGAAGTTATGGACCCAAAAGAAATCAGCGCAAGCAGTATGTTTGACAACCTTGTCGGCAACCTTCCCCGTTTCGGCATGGAATTTTTCGAACAGCGCCGCTTAAACGACCTCACCTTTGCCCCCGTCGGAGATGATTACATTGTTGCCCCAGGCGATGAAATCAAAATAGCAGTATGGGGTTTCGCAGAAATTCGAGCCAATCTTGTTGTGGCAAGAGACGGCACCCTTGACCTTCCGCAGGCAGGGGTTATTCAGGCAGGCGGTCTTACCTTCAAAGAAGTCCGCAGCAGCATAGAAAAAGCCTACAAACGCATCCTGACAGATTTTGAGCTCAGCGTTTCTTCAAACAGACTCCACACAATCAACGTATATCTTGCCGGCAACGTCAATCAGCCCGGCGCGTATGCCACTTCCTCAATGGCGACCGTTCTTGACATCCTTTCAATGGCAGGAGGTCCCTCTCTTTCAGGTACAATGCGCGGCATACAGATAAAACGCGCCGGCAGAAAAATAGCTGAAATTGACCTCTACCGTCTTTTTATTCACGGAGACAAAAAAGGTGATGTCCGCCTTCATGACGGCGACGTTATCTTTGTTCCCCCTGTCGGAAATCTTGTGGCAGTCACAGGCAACGTCAAACGCCCTGCAGTTTACGAAACAGGGGCAAAAACAACGCTTGAAGACGCAATACGCCTTGCCGGAGGTCTAACCGCAGGTGCCTTCAAAGGACGTGTGCAGATAGTACGCGTCAAAGATAACGCCGTTCGCAGTTCATTTGAAGCAGACCTCTCTGACGTTTCCAAAAAACAGCCGGTATGCGACGGCGACTTTGTCAAAATCTTCGCAGTACCCGGAGAAGCAGTCAATGCACGCCTTGAAGGCGCTGTCAATCAGCCCGGAGTATTTGCAATCACACCGGGAAAATCCACGCTTCGCGAACTTATAAGCCGCGCAGGAGGACTGCTTTATACAGCTTCGGACAGTGCGGAAATTACACGAACAACAGTCAGCAACGATGGACCTGTAACTAAACGTATGACAGTCAACATCAAAGACGTTGTGGCAAAGCGTACAGACATTGTTTTGCAGCGGGACGATTACGTTTTCGTCAAAACAATCCCCGACTGGGAAGTTACACGCAGCGCAATAGTTGACGGCAGAGTGCTTCACCCCGGAAACTATTCGGTCAAACGCGGAGAACGTTTGTCCTCACTGCTTGAACGCAGCGGAGGATATGCAGAAGGAGCATTTGTACGCGGTGCGCTGTTTATAAGAGACTCAGTCCGCATTGAACAGCAGAAGGCAATAGACGAAATGCTTGTCAGACTTGAAAGAGAATTCTCGTCAGCGGCAAACGAAGCAGTTTCCACTGCCAACAGCACAAAAGACAAAGACTTTGCCCTTGTCGAAATCGAGCAGAAAAAACGCCTTCTTAATGCGCTCAAAAATACCAAAGCGACAGGACGCCTCATCATTAATCTCCCTGAAAAACCGGCAGACCTCAAAGGCAGCGCGTTTGACATAGAAATCAAAGACGGTGACATAATTGTAATACCTGAGCATCCCAATACAGTTCAAGTCGTTGGCGCAGTCACGGCACAGTCCGCGTTTATCTATCAGCCCGGACTTCGCGTAGCAGACTACATAGAACAGGCGGGCGGATATTCCTCGTCTGCCAACGCCAGAAAGAGCTACGTCATCAGACCTAACGGCAGTATAGTCAAAGTAAGCAAAGATACGAAAATCGAAGAAGGCGACTACATTGTCATACCGGAAAAAGTTGTCTTCAAGCCGCGTCTCCGCACAGCGCAGGATATCCTTGACATTCTCTCAAAGACAGTCATGAGCATTGCGTCGGTGCATTATATTTTCAAATAGCGAGTTCGGCTGAACGCCTTGAGTTCGGACTAACGTCCTTGAGTTCGGCTGAACGCCTTGAGTTTTTAAAGAGTTAAGATTCTAAAGGCTCATGGCTCAAGCGAATGAAATGAGCGAACTCAAGCGAGGTACGAGCGAACTGCCTTTGGCAACTCAAGCGAGATACGAGCGAACTCAAGCACATATGAGCGAACTGCCTTTGCAACTCAATCGTATGAAAGGAGAGCAAAATGCCTATTGGATACCGTAATTTGGATGTATGGCAAAAATCCATGCAACTTATAAAAAATATATATGCGCTTACACGCAATTTGCCTGATGTTGAGAAATTTGGTCTTGTAAGTCAGATGCAGCGTGCAGTAGTTTCAATTGCGGCAAATATTGCTGAAGGACACGGCAGAGAAACAAACAAAGAATATGCCAAATTCCTTCGTTATTCCAAGGGTTCTCTTTATGAACTTGAAACAGAGTTAGCAGCATGTGTTGAATTAAATTACGTTACTTCAGTAGAGGCAAAAATAGCATTTGGGCTTATGGATGAGATTTCCAGAATGCTGAATTCGTTTATAAAAAAATTAGATAAACAGTGAGTGAAAATTATAAAGCGAGTTCGGCTGAACGCCTTGAGTTCGGACTAATGTCCTTGAGTTCGGCTGAACGCCTTGAGTTCGGCTGAATGCCTTGAGTTCGGACTAACGTCCTTGAGTTTTTAAAGAGTTGAGATTCTAAAGGCTCATGGCTCAAGCGAATGAAATGAGCGAACTCAAGCGAGATACGAGCGAACTGCCTTTGCAACTCAAGCGAGGTACGAGCGAACTGCCTTTGCAACTCAAGCGAGATACGAGCGAACTCAAGCACAAACCGTCCAGCTACGCAGTTAATACTAAAAGGGGAGCGAGAATACCCATGAGTGATAACGAGAATAAAACTAACGAAATTTACGAAATTTCTCTGCTTGACCTGTTCACCGTTCTAGTTAAGCGGCGGAAATACATTGCGAAAATCGCAATGAGGGTAGTGTTGCTGGCGATAGTATATTCGCTTATTGCGACCCCTGTATTCAAAAGTGAAATGCGGGTGATGCCCTCAGGCGGCCAAAAAGGCGGAGGAATGATGGCAATGCTTGCCGCAAGCGGCTTAGGCAGTATGCTGGGCGGGAGCGGTTTTACCACAACGGCAGATACAGTTGTCGGCATAATGAAGTCTCCTGCCGTGCTTGACAGAGTCATAGAATCAAAACAACTCCTCACGCGCGAAGAAGAGGGCTTCAGCATTGGCAAAATTATCCGATCTGTCACAAAAAAAGAAATGGAGCCGCGCAGTCTTGAAAAAACAAGAAAAGCCTTGGGAGAAACTGTTTCTGCTGAAGCAGACATAAAAACAGGGCTTATTACGCTTTCTGTCGGGGCACGGACGCCGGAATTTTCGCAGGAGCTGACACAGGCAGTTTTTGACGAAACACAGGCAGTTATGAGAACGGTAGCAACCTCTCCCTCCGCGCAGTCAAAACTGGTGCTCCAGCAGCAGATAAAGGATGCCGGCGATGAGCTTGCAAAAGCGGAAGCAGAGCTTGCAAAATACAATATCCAAAAAGTGAGCCTGGGAGACACACCGGCAGACGTCACAGCCCTTGCAAGACTTCAGGCGGCAATGCTTGCCAAGGAAGTTGAACTTCGCACGGCAAAAGCCTTTGGAACAGACCAAAACCCGAAAGTAAAAATACTTCAGGCAGAGTATGACGCTCTCAAAAGAGAATTTGAAGCAGACACAGCTGCAGAAAGTGTAAATGAGGCACAGGTCGGCAGCAGCAGTGACAAATTTGACTACACGGCAAAGCTGCGCGATTATAAACTCAAGGAAAAAACGTATGACCTTCTGCTTGCGCAGCTGCAGAGCGCCAAGGTCAACGAAGACGATCTGCCGCTTGTCATTCAGCAGGTCGGAGACCCTACGCTTCCGGAAAAACGCGCAAAACCGCAGCGCAAAAAAATAGTAATTTTGGCAACGTTGCTTGGAATTTTTATCGGCATTTTTGCTGCACTTGCCAAGCATTTCTACGAACTGGGATGCAAGGACGAAGAAACAGCGCCGCAGATAAATTACATACGCGACGCGCTGACGGGCGACTGGACGGCGGTTAAAAACAAACTGCGCAGGAAGAAATAGACCGAAACAAGATAGAGACCAAAGGAAGATAGAGACCGAAACAAGATATATAAAAAGAAAATATAGGTAAAACAAGATATAACGCTAAAGAAGATATAGAGACAAGTTGTCTGATTGAATATTTTGTTTTAACAATATTTTGTTTTATTGATATTTGTTTCTTGCAATATTTGGTTTTTGTAATATCTGGTTTTCGTAATATTTTGTTTCGTGTTATATTTGGGTTTGGCGCTATTTGTTTTTTGCGATATATGGTTTTGGTATTAAAATAAAGCGTAATGGTGGCGTTTTATATGGACAATAACTTCTGGGGACATACAAAATCGAGTTACTATCTTCGTCTGGCAGCGATTACAATTGCGGATGTTCTATCGACAGCGTTTTCGTATGCGTTGGCTTTGTTGTTGCGCTATGACCTCATACAACATCAAATTCCGTCAAGTTATATCATGGCAGCAAAGCTGTTTATCCCTGTGGTATGTATCCTCACAGTGCTTGTTTATCAGAGCCTCCGCCTGTATCAGTCAATCTGGGCGTATGCGTCGGTCACGGAGGCGCTTCACATTCTCTATGCCTACGCACTGCTTGCTCCGCTTCTTTACGTGGCAAATCTTCTGCCGGAATTTGAACTTCCGCGCAGCGTCCTCCTCGTCGGCTACGTTTTCTCTGCAATAGCCTGCTGCGCCATACGCTTCGGCTATCGTATAATGCGTTTCGCGCTGCACTACGAAACACAGGAAAGCCCGTATCAGACAATGCTTATCGGAGGCGGTCAGGCAGCGCGAGAGATTATAAAAGACATCCGTCTTGGAAGACATTATGAATATAAGCTCAGATGCATTGTTGACGACAATCCTGTTAAAATAGGCAGATATCTTGAAGGTGTCAAAATAGCAGGCAACAGACGTGACATACCGCAGCTTGTCAAGGATTACCGTGTCAACACGATAATCTACGCAATATCAGATGCTGCGCCCAAAGACAAAAGCGAGATACTCAATATCTGCAAGGAGACAGGCTGCAAAATTCAGATTGTCCCAAGCCTTTTCCGCCTTGTTTCAGGCGAGCTCAACGTTACAAAACTTCGCGAAGTCAACATAGCAGACCTTCTCAGGCGTGACGAGGTTGCCGTTGACAACGATGAAATACTGCAGGAATTTACGGGCAGAACTGTGCTTATAACAGGCGGCGGCGGCAGCATAGGCAGAGAACTCTGCCGTCAGATAGCAAAAACAAACCCGAAGCAGCTTATTATATTCGACATCTACGAAAACGGCGCTTACTCAATTCAGCAGGAGCTGAAATTCAAATATCCCGATCTCAATATAACAGCTCTCATTGGCTCTGTCCGCGACGACAAACGCATAAACTCTGTCATGCAGCAGTACAGAGCTGATGTTGTGTTCCACGCTGCAGCGCACAAGCACGTTCCGCTTATGGAAGACAGCCCGTGCGAAGCAGTTAAAAACAATGTGCTTGGTACGTACAAAACCGCAAAAGCGGCAATAAATGCCGGAGTAAAACGTTTCCTGCTCATTTCCACCGACAAAGCTGTTAATCCGACAAACATTATGGGCGCAAGCAAGAGACTCTGTGAAATGATTATACAATCATTTGCGAAGCAAAATTCAGCCGACAGCGGAAAATCTACGATTTTCTCTGCCGTGCGTTTTGGCAACGTTCTTGGCAGCAGTGGCAGCGTAATACCGCTCTTCAAGCGGCAGATAGCAGAAGGCGGTCCTGTTACAGTTACCGACAAAAACATCATCCGCTACTTCATGACAATACCTGAGGCAGTTTCACTCATTCTTCAGGCATCGCACTATGCCAAAGGCGGTGAAATCTTTGTCCTTGACATGGGAAAACCTGTGCGGATAGACGACATGGCACGCGACCTGATAAAGCTTTCCGGTTACAAGCCTGACGAAGACATAAAAATCATTTATACAGGGCTTCGCCCGGGCGAAAAGTTGTATGAAGAGCTGCTTATGGACGAAGAAGGAATGCGCAAAACGCGCAACAACCTTATCTATATCGGCAACCCGATAAAATTTGACGAAACAAAGCTTGAAGCGCAGCTTGCAGAGCTTGAAGCAACGGCAAACAACGAAGAAGAACGTATTAAGCAGGCAATAGCGAAAGTGGTAGATACGTATAAAATCAGTGGTGAGCAGTAAGCCAAAAGTGACAAACAATAAATGGCAGAATTGAAGAAAAATTGGTTGTTTCCAAAATGGAAATAACCACACAGCATGGTGCTATAGCTGACATTGAAAAACATTTGAGACATAACTGTTCAGGTAAAAACAGCTTTTGACAAAAGAAGGTGTGAGTTGAATGAGAAATGCAAACTTCAACGCAGAAAAAGCAATAGAAACAATTTTGTATATATTAAGCAAAGGATGTGATGACCTGTATCACATCATAAAAATTGTATATTTTGCGGACAGGAAACATTTGGCAATGGCAGCAAACACGATGTTTAAAGAAACGTACATAGCCATGGAAAACGGACATGTTCCGAGCGGAGTGTATGACTTGTTGAAAGATGCCAGAGACGGAAGACGGAGTGTATGCGCGACAGCCTTGCCGTTTGAATTTGACGCGCAGAACAGAAATATGGTAAAACCTTTACGCGCTCCTGATATGCAGGTATTCAGCAAAAAAGACATAATATGTCTTGACGAGTCAATATCGGAAAACAAGGGATTGTCTTATCAGGAACTGAAAAATAAAAGCCATGCGCTTAGAGACTACAATTCTGTAGAAGAAAACCATGAAATTCCGCTGATAAACATAGTGCGTGATATAGATGATGAGTTTGGAAGCACGGAAAAATTTATCAGCAGCGTGGTAAATGACGATGCCTGACATATTTGAAAGATTGTCAATAAAGCAGATAGAAAGGCTGTACTATAAAGCAGGGCACATATTAAGGATACCGATACTGCTCGAAACACAGGGTGGCAAAAGAAACAAATTTTTAGTGTTGCTTGACGATAAAGAACCTCCGCTGTTCTTTTTGATAAATTCAAAATCGAGGGGGATCAGTCAGGCACATGAAATAAAGCTGTATCCCGAAGACTATCCTTTTTTGACAAAAGAAATATCGTATCTGTATTATGATACAACTTATGACACATTTGACGCAGTAAATTATCCTGCACCGACAAAGCGTGAAATTATTGAGTTGATTAAGCAGGACAGAAATTGCCATAAAGGTGTTTTAACAAAAAAAGACGCGCAAGAATTGCTTGACGCAGTGAGAAATGAAATTACAGACATCGCGGAAAAAAATATTGTAAGAATTATAGTGGGATTGCAGGTATACCTTGAAACAGAATTTTAATATGCAATTAACGTTTTTACTAACTGCTAAGGTTGCGATGCAACCGTTCGGCTAAGTAAGGTATCGAACGTACGGCTAAACGAGTGAAACGACTGTACGGCTATAGAGAAAGAATGGGGGAAACTAATGAACTATCTTGTTGTAGTAGCGCATCCTGATGATGAGGTGCTTGGCGCCGGAGGAAGTATTCGCAAACTTGTTGACGAAGGCAACAAAGTTGCGGTGTGCACCATGGCTAATCATGCCGCTGCACGTGTCAACATATCAGACACGCTGTGCGAGGATCAGAAACGTGCTATGGAAATACTTGGCGTAAAAAAACTGTATTCGGCAGATTTCCCCAACATAAAAATGAACACGGTGCCGCACCTTGAATTGGTGCAGTTTATAGAGAAAGCTATAGAAGATTTTGGCGCTCAGGCAATCATTACGCACCATCCGTCTGATACAAATATAGATCATGCCATGACAAGCGGCGCTGCGCAGGCGGCTTGCAGACTGTTCCAGAGAAAAGAAGGTGTTCCTGCGCTGAAATTATTCCTCTATATGGAAGTGCCGTCATCAACTGAATGGACGCTCCAGCAGCCGGCGATAAAATTTAACCCGAACTACTACGTTGAAATCGGCGAACAGGGCGTGCAGACAAAAATCACAGCTCTCTCTGCCTATAAAGGCGTAATGCGCCCGTACCCTCATCCGCGCAGTACAGAGGCGCTTACGGGTCTTGCCGCCTACCGCGGTTCTCAGGCAGGAATCAATTATGCCGAAGCATTTGAATGTGTGTTTGAGGCAAAATAGTTTGAATAAAAGATTTTATCTGACTGTTAAAAGAATATTTGACATTTTCGTTTCGCTATTCGGAATGATAATTTCAGCGCCATTATGGTTACTGGCTGTCGTTGGCATAGAATTATCTGATTTTGGACCTGTATTCTATGTTGCGACGAGAATAGGCATGGGCAATAAAGAATTTAAAATGTACAAATTTCGTTCTATGCGACAGGGAAAAGCTAACGAGACGGTATTTAGAGGTGACGAGAATAGAATATTTCCGTTCGGGAAGTTAATTCGTGTCTCCAAAATTGACGAACTGCCTCAGCTGATAAACATATTTAACGGAACAATGTCCATTGTAGGACCACGTCCTGCAGCACCTGATCAGATGCATATAACGCGCAGCGGTGAAGCGGCTATTGCTGGAAATGTAAAGGCAGGGTTGACAGGACCTTCTGCACTATATGATTATATATACGGTGACACAATAGAAAATCAAGACGAATACATAGAAAAAGTTTTGCCAAACCGCCTTGTTCTGGATGTTTGGTATGTAAAAAATATGTCTCTCAGTGTAGATATAAAGATGATTTTTTATACAGCATTTGCAGTAGTTGCAACGATATTACATATATATCCCAGAAAAATATTTAATGAGATAGTTGGATATATTAAACAGTAAAAAATGAAAATACTTGTTACCGGTTCTAAAGGAATGATAGGTAGTTATGTTGTCAGAGGATTATGCTCTGCAGGTTTTAATGTGATTGGGGCAGATAGAACAGAAACAGATGACAGTACAAGCTATATACATTGCAGGGTCGATATAAATGATGCTATCGCTGTTCAAAATGTTTTTCAAAAATTTGCAATAGATAAAGTTGTACATCTGGCTGCTTTGGCGCATTCTGTTAATGGCAGAGGATATACATGGGAGAGATATAAAAAAAACAATGTTGACGGTGCGTTAAATGTTTTTAATGCGGCGGTTGCTATACCGGTATTGTTTACAAGTACCGTTGATGTGTACGGCTTTGTGAGCGGTGTTGTAAATCAGTTTACACTACCCCAACCAGTATCATACTATGCAAAATCAAAACTG
Organism: Synergistaceae bacterium; assembly: GCA_045601305.1. Classification (GTDB taxonomy): domain Bacteria; phylum Synergistota; class Synergistia; order Synergistales; family Synergistaceae; genus Equadaptatus. The sequence goes on along the minus strand of JAZRZG010000161.1, from coordinate 3,097 downwards.
CTTGCCGAGAACGAATGTAAAAAATTAAAACAATATGATATATTCAGATTATCACCTGTTTATACTGACGACATTAAACGCGATATTCAAAAACGTTATTATCTGAGATATCCTAACATTGCATATATTATAGGCAATGGTATGGAGTATGAGATACTAAATATTAGTATGTTAGTTAACGAAATAATAGCATGGTGCAAAAATAGTCCCAACAACGGAATAAAAATCCTAAAAGATAGCAAATACATGAAGACTACCAATTATATTGCGGCAGAACAACGTGAGGGTAGGGCGAACATAGTAATCAGATGCCCAAAGGTGGTTGCGGAGTTTTTGTATTTACTGACCAGAACACTTACTGGAAGAAATAGATACACCTATTTACTGCACAAAGCGCTACGTCCGATAAGAAGCGAATAATGAGTAATTATAACACTCCGGTTTTTAGTATTATTGTTCCGATTTACAACACAAATGTAGCGTTTTTGAAATCTTGTGTTGATAGTGTATTGTACCAAACGTTCAGCATTTTGAACTATTGTTGGTGGATGACGGTAGCCATGTTGATAGTAGTGCTGAATATGATGTATATAAAAAGGATAACAGAGTAAGAGTTATTCACAAAACAAACGGCGGGGTTTCTTCTGCCAGAAATTTGGGTATGAAAAAAGCATGTGGTGAATGGATTCTATTTGTTGATTCTGATGATTGGCTTGAAACAGATACATTGGAAAAACTTTATGGTTTATTAAATAATTATAGCAAATGTGACGTGATTCAGTTTTCTGCATATAGGAATTTTGCTACCTCAGTTTGTAAGATGACAATGAGTTATACAGATAGTTACATATACGATATGAATATTACAGAAAATAAATTATACATTTACAGAGCGCTGTTGCAACCTGCGAATTTTCTAAAGAAGAGCATTGCGGCATCAACAACCTACTATATTTGGGATAAAATTTTTAAACATAGTTTTCTTGAAAAAAATAAAATAACATTTGACGAGAGGATTCGAGTCAGCGAAGACAAGTTGTTCTGTCTGCATTGTGCAATGCAAATGAAAAATTTTGTTTATGCTGATATACCGCTCTACCATTACAGGCTGAATGATGCTTCTGTAACGAACAAATATGCTGAAACAATAGACAGAGACAGAATATTATTGTTTAGTATTTTGAAAGGACAGATTGACAAGATGTGTTTGCAGCTCACATCTTTAGGAGTTTCAAAAAACAAAGTTCGTCTGTTGAACGAGGATTTTAGGTATTTTATTCAAATGTCAGTATCGGGCGTGTTAGAGAGAAAATTTTACCATAAAGACTGGCCTTATCGCAAACAAGAAAGAGAATTGAAGGCTAACGAGTTTATGTGCTCTAAATATGTAAAAGAAGTTTTTGAACGTGTTCATTATAATGACTATACTTTAAAAAATACCGTACGTATTTTTATGTTAAAACATAGTATGTTCAGATTACATGCTTTTGTACGATTTTTGTTTGTAAAGCTAAAAACTAAAAAGGCTGAACATGTTATAGTTAAGCACTAATAAAACATGGGGTGTGAGATGAACATTGATTTAAGTAAACGTTTGACAGTATTTGACATGGTATTGTGTCTGCTGTCCGTTATAATCATTATTTTTGAGACTCCTGCTATTGCTAAAACAATAGGAGGGGAAGTTGTACTTAGTATTATTTTTGTTTATATTCTTATAATTCTACGACCGACTGCGAGACTGAATATAGAAAACATAAAATCTATTGCATTTATATTTATATATTTATTCCTAATCGTTTTCTACAAATTAAGCGGTTTTTCAGATGCAGAAAAATCCACATATTTAAAAATAATAGAATTTTTCTTTATGTTTATAATGATGTATCCGTTGTATGCGCGTTTAGAGAAAAAACATATTATGGTTATCCTTTCGGTAATCGCAACGTCTATGGGAATAACAATGCTTTATAATATACATTTGCATAATATCTGGGGCTTAAAATATTCGATGCAGTTATACACTGACAGCGGAGTGAAAGGAATGATTTTTACACAGTATGTAAGCAGCATTTTGTTTGCCTCAGGAGCTTGTTTTGTCGCATTTTTGGAATTTAAACGGTATTCTGTAAAAGCACTGTTTTTGTTTTTAACGCTTTTCTTGCTTTATTTTAATTTTACTGTAGCGCAGCGCGGAATTGTGTTGGTCTTTTCAATGCTTATGTTCCCGTTACTTCTGTTTTCAAGAAGTTCAGAAAAAAACAGAGTACTGTATGTACTTATAGCAGCTATTATATTTGCTTGCATTATGGTTGTCGGATATGACGTTGTGTTAATAAAAATGGCTGAAATCATTGGTTCCACTCGGTTGAAAAGCCGTATTGAAGCTATTGTCCGTCTGGCACAGTCAGCTGATATAAATCAGGCTGGAGGAACAATGGCAGCGCGTTTTTATTTAATAAAAACAAGTGTAGATACATTCCTGGCATCAGTAACAAACTTTATTTTTGGTGTGGGAGAGCATAGGCTTAACAATAATATAATCGGGAATCATAGTAATTTTATAGATGAGTTTGCGCGATATGGCATTATTGGAGGTGTTCTTGTTATATCAACAATTTGTTTGATGCTGAAATATGTGAAGAAAGAGATTAATATAGAAAAAGACAGCGGCTTACTAAGACAGTTTAATGTATTATTGTTGATTTTTGTGCTTAGAAGTTTATGTGGATTTGTCCTTGAGCAATCTATTGCTGTCCAGATGTTTGTTACAATACCGCTGATTTTTAAACTTATTATGATTTGTGAAAGGGCAGATGTTAGGAATGACGGTACATCATTCAATGAGGCACAATAGTTATCAGTTGTAGTGTAGCGGAGAAAAAACTCAATGTTGAATGTTGTAGTTTAATTGCATGGAGGGCATAAGGTGGATAATATCAAAGTCAGTGTAATCTGCAACGTATATAATCACGAAAAATATGTCAGAGATGCGCTGGAAGGTTTTGTGAAACAGAAGACAAATTTTGCCTTTGAGGTGCTTGTGCATGATGATGCTTCAACGGATAAGTCCGCTGATATTATAGGCGAGTATGAA
>JAZRZG010000160.1:0-29819 GCA_045601305.1 Synergistaceae bacterium | reverse complement strand
ACTTCCGCAAGTCTCCGAACGTTCGGGAGTTCGCCCGCAAGCAAGGCATATAAAATTTGTTTCTTGCCCCTACATATACAAAAACGATTTTTCTTGTCAAAATGGCAACCTGTTTTTGAAAAAATCCTTAATTTTTTTACGTACGTATATGAACTGACCCTGCAATTTGGGAGTGTGAAGTCGGGAGGGGAGAAATCGCAATTCGGGAGTATGGGGCGGTGAATCCGCAATTCGGGAGTCGGTATGAAACATGGGTTAAAAATCATTTCCCGTTATTTATACCCCCGCGGTTCTATACTCCCTGATTTTATACTCCCGTGTTTTTTATAAAAGGGGTTGCCATTTTGAGGACAAAAATCGTTTTTGTATATAGAGCGTCAGATAATGAACGCCGCAAAAGAGGAGGTTTTGTAAAAAAATGATTTTGTCTGTATAATTTCAGTATGCTTGGTATGAGAAAATATCTGGGGCTGTTACAGCATTTTGTGTTTCCGCAGCATTGTCCGGTCTGCGGGAGAATTGCCGTTGCCTATTGCAATGAATGTCTTGAAAGCGCGGCGGAGCATTTTGCGCCGTTTTGCAGCGAATGCGGCGGCAGTTGGCAAACGTCGCAGTGCAAGGACGCGTTTCCCTGCTGTTTTGCTGCCGTGTATGGCGGGGTTGCCAAGGAGTTTCTTTTGAATTTGAAATATAAAAACAGCAGGTCTTTGGGGATTCCGATGGGGAGGCTTATGGGAACTTTGTTCTGCAAAGCGGAGGCAGACGTAATTCTGCCTGTTCCTCTGCATATCAAAAGCAGCAGAGCTTTTAATCAGAGTGAACTGCTTGCTTTGGGAATTTCGCAAATTTGGAAAATTCCTGTTGAAACACCGTTATACTGGTCGGAGGAGTACGGCAGGCAGGTGGAAAAAAACGCGGGAGAACGCAAAGCCTTGCCTGTAACGGCGATAAAAAGCTGTCCGCTTTATGGCAAAAGGGTAATTATTGTCGATGATGTATATACTACCGGCAGTACGGTAAAGGCAGCGGCAGAAGCAGTTAAAAACGCCGGAGGCAGTGTTGCGGCGGCATGTTTTTGGTGTCGGGCGGAAAAAAACAAAAATTCTGAAGAATTCAGCGATATTATTAACGCTTTGACGTTAGAAATCAGCTGATTTCTGTTATAATATTCCTGTCAGATTTAATTCGAACCCGAATGGTGGCAAGATGAGTCGGAGTATGAAAAAGAGCCCTTTAATTACTCTTTTGGTGTGTATTATTGCTATACTGCTCCTGTCTGTTCTTTGGAGCGCCAATAAAGTCGGCGGCTATGTCGGCTCAGTTAATATCCCCCGCGCGTATGTATGCAGAGAAATTGAACACGGCAAAGTGCCTTTGCCTGTCACGTCAAAACTGTATCCCGATCAGCGTCAGATCTGCATTTGGTTTGAATATAAGAATGCCGGTAAAGACGATAAAATAAAAATTGTATGTTACAGAGACCAAAATGAAATTATCAGACAACAGGTGGTGCCTGCGGGAAAAAACGGCATCAGGGCGTTTTATCTTGTAAAAAACGACGGCGCTGCGCTTCCTGTCGGAAAATATCGTGTAACGCTGTCAACGGCCACAAAAAGCTGGAATACCGTGCCTGAAACGTTTGAAGTTGTTGAAAAACCGGTGCAGGTAATACCCAAGTCTGTTGTCAAAACAAAAGAAAAGATTAAAACAAATCCCAAAATCGGAGGGGCTAAAGTTGCCAAGAAGAAAAAATCAGCCGGAAATTATCGTGGAAACAGAAGAAACCGTCGTCGTTAAAAAACGCGGACGTCCGCCCAAAAAAAGTACCGCCGAGACTGAAGCGCAGGTCAAAAGCGCTGCGGTTGCTGTTGCAGAACAGAAATCGGCAGTGGCAGAACAGAAAAAAACGCGCGAAAAATCTTCTGCCGATGAAACAAAGAGTTTGGCAGTAAAGAGAAATGCCGCTGCGCGCAAAAACGGCGCAGAGAAAACGGAAGCGCCGCAAGATAATCCGGCGGAAGTTGCCGCAGAAACAACGGTTGTGAATATCCCTGCGGAAAAGCAGCCGGAAAATGCCGGTCAGCACGCTCAGCCGGAGTACAGTTTTAATGACCTGACGAAGCTGTCTGTCGCTGAGCTTTATAAACTTGCAGAGCGTTTCAGCGTGGCGAATTATGACAAACTGCGTTATGACTCTCTTGTTCTTGAAATTTTACGCGCGCAGGCTGTTTCCATGGGTTACAGTTTTGGCAGCGGAACGCTTGAAATAAAGAGTACGGAAAATGGGGCAGGTTTTGGCTTCCTTCGTCCTGCGGGACTTTTGCCGGGCAGTGAAGATATTTATGTTTCGGCATCACAGATCAGGCGTCTGGGGCTTCGCAACGGCGATGTCGTCTGGGGGGTTATTCGTCCCCCGCGCGACGGGGAACAGTTCGCCGCTATTTTGCGAGTGGAAAACGTAAATTATACTGATCCTGAACTTGCCAGGGAAAGACCTGTTTTTGAAAAATTAACGCCTGTATTTCCTTCGGAAAGATTTAAGCTTGAACGTGAGCCGTACAAGGTTGACACAAGAATAGTAGATTTATTCGCTCCAATAGGAAAAGGACAGCGCGCTTTGATCGTTTCTCCGCCGAAAGCGGGTAAAACAACGCTGCTCAAGCATATTGCCAATGCAATTACCGCAAATCATCCGGAAGTCATTCTGATGGTTTTGCTCATAGATGAGCGTCCTGAAGAGGTTACGGACATGAAACGCTCAGTAAACGGAGAGGTTATCGCTTCTACCTTTGACCGTCCGGCTGAGGAGCATATCAGAGTCGCGTCGCTTGCGCTTGACAAAGCAAAAAGACTGGCTGAGGTCGGCAAGGATGTCGTGCTTCTGCTTGACTCCATAACCCGTTTGGCACGCGCCTCAAACCTTGTCGCGCAGCCGTCCGGCAGAACGCTTTCAGGAGGCATGGATCCTGCGGCGCTTTATTTCCCGAAGAAATTTTTCGGCGCCGCAAGAAACATAGAAAACGGCGGCAGTTTTACGATTATCGGCACTACGCTTGTTGAAACCGGCAGCCGTATGGATGATGTCATTTACGAAGAGTTTAAGGGCACCGGAAATATGGAGGTTCAGCTTTCAAGGAAAATAGCGGAACAGCGCATCTTCCCTGCTCTTGATATAGCCAAATCCTCAACGCGCCGCGATGATTTGCTTATACCTCATGAGGACTTGCAGCGGCTTAACGTGCTTCGCAGAAAGATTGTAAGCATGGATGAGGCAGAGGTGCTGAACATGATACTTGAAAAGCTGCGCTCAACAGCCTGCAACAAAGAATTCCTTGCAACAATACGGGCGAAATAGTCAGGATAAATTGTATGTATCGCGCAGAGTTGCACTTAATTCAAACAGTAAGGTGAAGGCTTGAAATTTAATTTCGGCAGGCGGAAAACGCTGATTCTATATTTAGGAATAATTTTGGCTGCGGCATTTTTTGCAATAGCGTATTTCAGCAGTTATTTTGCCGTGCAGCAGATAAATTACGCCTCGGAATTTGACGTGCTTCCCGCTGAGCTGCAGAACAGCGACAGCGGTTTCAGCCTTGTTGACGTTACGGACGCTGCTGTCAGCAGCGTTACAGACGAAGACGACACTCTCATAACTCCGCTTGGCATAGGCAGACTTCCGAGTTTGCCGGATACAAGCCGCAATGAGATAGAAATGTACAACGTGCTTCGGGAAAATGACGGGCCTATTTCAGAAGCTGAAAAAACAAGACTCACGGAGAAGCTGCACTGGCAGGAATATATAACAGGAGCGGAAGACACAATTATCTCTGTGGCAAAGGAATTTAACGTTAAAGCGTCAGATGTCAGAACTGCTAACTGTTTTTCGGATACAGCCGAAAAAGTTCTTGAGGGCACGGTGCTTTATATTCCTGACAGCAGTTCTGATGTCAGCATTACGCGAAACTACGTTATGAAACTGCGTAATGAGGCTGCTAAAATTGCACGTGAGCGCAATAAAATGCACCCGCTTGCGTACGTAATTCAGAAAGGCGATACGGCGGCAAAGGTCGCGTACCGTTTTGGCATAAAGGAAGCGACGCTGCTTTCTGCCAATGCCGGAAAGAGATTTAAGCAAGGCGTTGTTCTTACAATACCGAGTATGAACGGAATATATGTCAGAGCAGGCAGAAACGATACGGCCGCGTCTCTTGCAAGGCGTTACGGAAGCAGTTCGGCAGCGATAATGCGCGCCAACGGTCTTGCCGAAAGAAAACTGCGCTCAGGCGCGAAGCTGTTTATTCCGGGCGGAAAGATGCCTGAGGCAGATGTTTATGTATCGCGTTCACGCGGCAGGTCAATATTTGCAGGGCAGATTATGCCTGAAACAGGCGGGGCTGTCGGACGTTTTCGCTGGCCGTGCCACGGGCGCGTCACGAGTTCATTTGGTTACAGGCGCAGCCCGTTCAGACGCCGCAGGACAGTTTTTCACGCAGGAATTGATATAGGGGCGCCCCGAGGTACTCCTGTAGTTGCTTCTGCAAGCGGCGTAGTTACACATTCCGGATGGATGAGCGGTTACGGCAGAACAATTGTAATAAGTCACGGCGGGGGTGTTTCAACGCTTTACGGACATAACTGCGCGCTGCTTGTCAGAGCAGGAACTTCCGTAAGCCGCGGGCAGATTATAGCCAGAGTGGGAAGTACAGGACGTTCGACAGGCAATCACTGCCACTTTGAAATCAGACGCGGCGGACGGCCTATAAACCCTATGCGCGGACTCAGATAAATTGAAAAGCTTAAAAATCTATCCATATAAAGGAGCGATATGACATGACAAAGTATATTTTCGTAACAGGCGGAGTTGTTTCTTCTTTGGGTAAAGGAATAACTGCCGCATCACTTGGGACACTTATGAAAAGCCGCGGTTTCAAAGTAAGCAGCATCAAAATGGACCCGTATATTAACTACGATGCAGGTGTAATGAGCCCTTTCCAGCACGGTGAGGTGTTTGTTACGTGGGACGGCGCGGAAACTGACCTTGACCTTGGACATTATGAACGTTTTATCGGAGAGCCTATTTCTGCAATTAACAGCTGTACAACCGGGAAAATATACTCGGCAGTCATTCAGCGCGAACGCGCGGGCGGGTACGGCGGAGGTACGGTTCAGGTTATTCCGCACATCACCAACGAAATTCAGGACAGAATAGTCTGCGCCGGCGAAGGCAAGGATATAGTTATCGCGGAAATCGGCGGAACAGTCGGAGATATTGAAGGGCTTCCGTATCTTGAAGCAATCAGACAGCTTCCGGCAAGAGTCGGCAGAGAAAACATCGTTTACTGCCATGTTACGCTTGTACCGTATATCGCGGCTTCCGCTGAGCTTAAAACGAAACCGACGCAGCACAGTGTCAATGAACTCAGAAGAATAGGCATACAGCCTGACGTAATTGTTCTTCGCTGTCAGCAGGATGTCAGTGTCGGAATGAAAGAGAAGATTGGTCTGTTCTGCAGCGTTGACCCTAAACTTGTTTTTGAAGCAAAGGATGCTGACACAATTTACAGAATTCCCACGACGCTTCATAAACAGGGATTTGACAATGCAATTCTCAAAAAACTTGCTCTGCCGGCTGATAATGAGCCTGATATGAAAGACTGGGAAGAATTCCTTAACCGCTATGACAACAGAACGCAGGAAGTCAAAATTGCGCTGGTCGGCAAATATACTGACATTAAAGATGCATATCTCAGCATTAACGAAGCGCTGCTTCATGCCGGTGTTGCGAACAATACGAAGATTAAAACCGTGCCTGTCGAATCTGAAACTCTTGAAGATACGGCAGTTGACGGAATTTTCGGCGGGGTTGACGCAATACTTGTAGCAGGGGACACAGAACACAGAGATATTGAAGGCGAAATTAAAGCTGCAAAATATGCAAGAGAGCATGGATTGCCTTATTTAGGCATCAGCCTTGGCATGCAGGCGGAAGTTGTAGAGTTTGCGCGCAGCGTTCTCGGATACAAAGACGCCAACAGTACTGAATTTGACAAATATACAAAACACCCTGTTGTCAATATCCCTGAAGGGCGCAGTGATACCCCGCGTATCGGCGCTTACAGATGCGAACTGGCTGAAGATACGCTGGCGGCAAAAATATACGGTGCGTCAAGTGTTGATGAACGCCATGCGCATTGGTACGAGTTCAACAACAAATATGCTGACGAGTTTGAAAAAGCAGGGCTGAAAATTTCAGGACGCTGCCCGCAGGGCAATCTGGCTGAAATAGTTGAAAACGCTGAGCATAAATGGATGATAGGCGTTGAGTTCCACCCTGAATTCCTTTCACGTCCGGTAAAACCGCATCCGCTGTTTGTGGATTTCATCAAAACAGCGCTTGCGCAGAAAAAATAGCGGCAGATATACAGCACACATATTCCAAAAGGAGGAACTAAACAATGAAGAAATTTATGTCGGTACTTTTCATCGTGATTTTCTGTGTTTCATTTGCAACGTCAGCATTCGCAGCCGCGGCACAGCCGCAGACGGCGGAACAGACAAAATCTGCAGCGGCTAAGCCTGCAGAGGAAAAGACTGTAACTAATCCTATGCCTTCTGATGACCCTGCGGAACAGGAAGCGGCAGAAAAAGCAAAGGAAGAGGCAGAAGCAAAAGAGGCAGCTGCCCTTGCCGAAAAAATGAAAGTAAATGAGCCTGGTTCTGCGCTTTTCCAAGTGCTTGAACGCTGTGAAGTGATAGTTTACGCTCAGATTCAGACCGGTGCGCTTCTTCCGCGACTCTGCCGCCTTGAAAGAGACGTTTTCGGCCGTGAACTTCCGGGCAGTCTCACCGAACGACAGACAGCCATGCTCAGATTCCTTGAAGAGGGAAGCGAAGCATCACCGTCACTGCTTTATAAAGTGGCAATATCAGAATGGGGAACAACCAAAAAGACAATGCCTGAAGCAGGTCTTGCACGCCGCCTTGACGCAGTTGAAATTATTATAGACGGTGCCATTACAGCAGGTCCTATTGCTTCCCGCGCGGAAAAAATACTTGGCAAAATCCTGCCTGAAAACACAAGCTATGCCGCAACGACACTTCCGAAAGGAACAGTCGCAAAGGCACAGCTGCTTAAGACACTTACGGTTCGTACCTGCAAACCGGGTGATAAGGTTACACTCGGGCTTCTTAATGAAATTAAACAGGATGATATCATAGTTGCGCCTGCAGGCAGCCGTTTGCTTGGAACAATTACGAAGGTCAAGGCTCCGCGCAGCTTTGGCAGAGGTTCTGAAATAGAAATGAAATTTGACCTGCTTGAAACGATACAGCCAAAACAGATACCCGTCGGCATTGGCGATCTTGCCAAAAAAGCGGAAAAGGTTGAAGGAACAACGGTCGGTGCCGTTGGAGCCAGTTTTGCCGGCGCGGTTATTTTGGGACCTGTAGGGTTGGTAACAGGCGCTTTCATACGCGGCAACGACAAGCAGCTTAAAGAGGGAACCGTATTCTACGTTGAAACGGCAGAAGATACCGAAGTTAAGGGTTATAAAATTCCCAGTTCCATATCCTCGTATGCCGATATGACTGAAAATCAGCCGTCGCCTCAGGGCAGCGGCGCGACACAGCCTGTTGATAAGCCGGCTCAGCAGCAGTAAACAGTTTCTGTATGATTAAAGAAACGCTTCTGAAAATATTGCGGTGCAGACAGGTAAGGATATTGCTTATCCTCCTGTTTGCCGCCGTATGCGGAGCGTATCTTTATCACGATTTCAGGCTGGATTTGACGGCTAAACTTGAAAAACTGCCTGACGTATCAATATTTAACGTTAAACTCAACAAAGAAATCAACGGCAGACAGTGGCAGTTTGTGTCGCCGAAGGTTGAAACGAAAGACAACATTCTGTATGCCGAAGAACTTAAGGTGCGCATTACGGAAAAAAACGGCGCGGTCAACAATATCAGCGCCAAAAAAGGCAGTTTCAGCAAAGAAAAAGATTTCGTGAATCTTTCGGAAGCCTCAGGCAGATTGATTTCCAAAGGCAAAGCGCTTGAACTTCACAGCGGTACTGCCGAATATGACGTTAAAAATGACGCGTGGAAATTTGGCGGCGAATTGTATCTTTCTGACGGAAGAATGACAGTTACGGCTGACAGCGGGTCTTTTGAGAACAAAAGCGGTACGTGCCGCGTGAAAGGGAAAGGAAAGGTAGCATGGGAAGAATAGTCAGAAATACAGGCATAATAACCCTGCTGCTTTTTCTTTCTTGCGGCAGCGCCTTGGCAGAAGAGGCAAAAGACGATTTTAAGCTGCGGCAGTATGACGCAAAACAGGAAATAAAGCTTGATGCCGACAATGTGCGTTACAATGAGAACAGTAAACTTGTTGAAGCTGACGGAAACGTTGTTATCCGCAACTGGCAGTTTTCACTCCATGCACCGCACGTTAAATACAACACCGAAACTCAACAGCTGAATGCTGTGTCCGAAAAAGGCGACAATGTCATTTTTGTCAACAAAGAACAGAAACTTATCGGCAAATCGTTTGATTACAACATAGCGGCAAAAACAGGACTGTTTACCGATGTGACAGGGCGTATCGGCGAATTGTATCTTAAAGGTGACAATATAAAACTTATGCCTGCCGGTGAAGCGGTCGCTGCTGATATTATCAGGAAAAAGCAGCTTTCTCAAAAAAGTCTTGAAACAAAACAGGTTATTGCGCAGTGGAACAATATATCCGCGACAAGCTGCGATTTTGCCAAGCCGCATTACAGGCTCAAAACAAAAAGCGCAATCATCATTCCCGGGAAAAAGATGGTTTTGAAAAAGCCGGCACTGTATTTCGGAGATCATTTAGTTTTTAAGTATCCGTATGACTACGTCGCGAAGTTCGGGCGTAAAAATAAAATAATGCCGACGGTTGATTATTCTTCCGAAAAAGGCGCTGGTTTTGGCATTCAGGGGCCTCTTGATTTCGGAAAACAGGGTATGCTTGATACAAGATTTGTGTACTGGATGAATGACCTTTTTGAAGCGGACTTCAACTATGAACGGGATTTCTTTATCGACGGACTTTCAATTTACGGTCGTATCAGCAGGGAATACAACAAGGACGACAAAGACATTCAGTGGCGTCCGCAGTGGGGTTTCAAATATGCAAAGAACGGCTGGGAAGGCAGACTGTATTTCTCCGACAGAGAACTTGTCACTACTGAAATGGTTCCCGGTGTTACACGCCGTTTTAACGTTACAAAAAAGCCTGAAACTTACGTGAATACGCCGTGGCTTTTCAACAGTTTTAAGCCGGCAAAGCTCAGACTTGGCGCGATTTACGGGCGCTATTCCGATGATTCTTCTTCTGAGTGGATACGGCGCGTTGGCGGCAGAGCAGAACTGAGTCATAATTTTGATGATGTGAAATTTTTTAATTATTTTAAGCCGCTTTACGGAGCCCGTTACTATTTTTACAAATATTATGATGATGAGGGCAAAACGCAGAAGGTCGCGGATGCTTGGGCTGGCGTAAAATACAATATCGGCGCTTTGGATTTCACGACAAGATATTATCAGCGCTGGGTTGACGGAAGAAGTCCGCTGGAATTTGACCAGTACAGGGATAACAAACTGATTTATCAGTCGCTGGCATTTCCGCTGCCGTTTGGAAATAAACTGAACAAATGGACTGTCTCGGCTGCTGCGGAATATGATTTGGTATACAGACGTTTTTCAACGCTTTACTATACTCTCAGTTATTCCAAGCACTGCTACACATGGATGATCTGGGGCAAAAAGGAATTCTTCGGCACAGAAAGCGAACTGGGACTGACATTTTATATCAACGCCTTTCCTAACAGCAAACTGCACGTAGGTTCAAAGCTCGATGATGAAGAGAGGAAGCTTATGGAGGGAGAACATTAAATGAAAATTGTTGTTGCATGCGGGGGTACAAGTCCCGAAAGAGAAGTCTCGCTTAATTCCGGCGAGGCGGTTGCTTCAGCGCTTGCGGAATTTGGTCACGATGTTATAAAGGCAGATATCCGTTCGCCTGAAGAACTTGTTATCAACCGGTCGGATTATGACGCTGACGGTGTTTTTGTCGCGCTTCACGGCGACTGGGGAGAGGACGGAACACTGCAGGCATGCCTTGCGGCGCATGGAATTCCCTTTACAGGCTCAGGCGCAGAGGCTTGTATGTTCGGTATGTACAAGGATGTCGCGCGGTTTCTTTTTGAAGCAGCCGGTGTGAGAGTTGCCGAAGGTTACGCAAAGCATAAAGGCAGTAAATTTGACGAACGCGATGCAGCTCTGCTTGAAAAATACGCTCATCTAATCGTAAAGCCCAACAGCGGCGGAAGCACGGTTGGTCTTACGCAGGTCAAAACACGCGAGGATTTTGAGCGCGGAATGGAAGTTGCTTGGAACAGCTATATATATGAAGAAAAAGCGCTTGTGGAGCAGTATGTTCCGGGAAAAGAAGCCACCTGCCCAGTGTGGGAAAGAGCAGACGGTGAAATAATCGCGCTCCCTGTTATTGAAATTAAACCCAAAGAAGGTTTTTATGATTATAAAAACAAATACACACACGGCTCGACAGTTTACGAATGTCCCGCTGATTTTAACGCTGAGCTTACCGAGGAAATCCAAAGGATGGCTGTTGCGGCCCACAAAAGCCTTGGGGCAAGAGTTTACAGCCGCACAGATTTCAGGGTAACGGAAGACGGTGTTCCTTATGCGCTTGAAGCAAATCTTGCGCCGGGGATGACCTCTACAAGCTTAGTGCCAAAGGCCGCAAAGGCATTCGGCATAAGTTTTCCGGAGTTCCTTGACGAAATCGTGAGAGTTTCGTTCGGAATAAAAAGAAAGTACCAGTAACAGTAACAATATACTGTGCTCTACTGACAAATTCAACACCAAAGCAGCTAAAAATTAGAACTGCAATTCAATTTTTCTGTTTACTGCAAACTGCTCTCCAACGGAAGCCAACGAACAGGCATAGTACTTGAAGCCAACACCCACACCTTCTATAAACGCTTTTGTAAAAGTATCTTCAGGCTGTAACCTAATCCGTTTTACTGTAGGACTCAAAGAAACAAATATATAACAAACTTTAAAACCGCTTTGTTGCAGTTCGTAAAGTTTTTTTGCTTGCTGTACTGCTCTGTCACAAACCACTCCTGGAAATAAAGCTTCCTTTTCCAAAGTTAAAACTGTTTTAATTTCAACAATAGTCTTTGTTTCTGGTAAATAAATATCCGCTTTATATCCACCTATTGTAAACTCTTTAAGTATGTTTTTACGTTTACCAAGGAAACTAAAGAAACGACGATTTAATTGTTGTATAAGAATATTATTTACTTCTGAAAGATTTAACAAAACATCAAACCTGCTTGTATGCAAAGAATACAGGCTATATTTTGTCTTATTATTTGGTGTAGGAACGACAAAAACCTTTTTTCCCTTAATGTCAATAAACTTACTCAATAGAGCGGTACAAGGTATGTAACACTCTTTTTCCAACCCATCGATTTTTATGGTACAAAGGAATCTATTCCCAATTTCTCTTAGTAATAGGGCTTGTTTAAGCATTATTCTTTAGCTTACAGCGATACTTGCTTCTATATTGTAAGACATTAGTAAACTTAGTAGCTCAGCTTCTTCAATTTTCGAAATTATTTTTTTGTTCCTCAAGCAATGAATATGTGCTTCGGTCAAACAATGGTATTCTGTTATCATTTCTTTAAACCTCTCTATTGGTAAGACACCATTTTTAATTAATTGCGAATAGACATTGTCAACCTCATCACTTGCAGCATGGTGTATTATCATATGGGCTTCAGGACCTAAAACAACGATATTGTTTGTAATATCAGGACCATCTTCTCTAGTAAACTCAATAATGTGGTGAGCTTCACAATAATATTTTCCATTTGGCATTTTAAACACATGATCCATTTTATATTCACACTTATAATCAGCGCGGATCTTTGCAAATTCAGCAATGATTTGGCTACGCGCCTTTTTATTTGTTCTTGCATCTATAGCTGGATGTGTAAGATTTCTAATATTTAACTTTTTGACAAATTCTGTGTCTTCTTTAACTAATTTAAGCAACTCCGGATTTTTTTGGTAAAGAATTAAATCGTTCAATTCTTTATTCGAATCATCCTCAAGTTTTGATAATAGATTCTCTAAATCTACAATAAAGGACACTACCGTATCACTTAACAATTTTTTCGCATAATCGGTAAGGTAATAGGTTTTAAGAATAGTGTCATATTTAATTAAATCGAATTTCTCAAGAAACAATAAATAACCATGGAACTTGAAATATGGTTCCTGGGAGTTTGAATAACTATAAAGTGTATTATTCTCACGCCAATGCATCTGCTCAAAAAAATAATTCTTTTGGGCGTCTTGTGTAGGCGGTAATACACTGCCTATTGCAAAAGCTCTTTCAAGTATTTCTTCTTCATTTTGTAATTTGTCAAAACGACCTAATAGAACAGATAACTCAAAGCTAGTCGCTTTACCACGTTCTTGTATGTAACGAAGTATTGAATAGGTAAGTCTGTAATTTGCCCTTTCAGTTACTTCGATTCCTTTAAGCGATTTTGCAAAATCATTATCGTGGTTAATATTGAAAGACATAAGATAATTGCGCGCAATTGGCATTAAGAGTCTTGTATCAGACATATCAAATGTACGACAAGCATTATAATCAAAACGTTTTTTTTGTTTACTCTTACTTTTTACAAACCCGAACATGCTTCCCATCAACATATTGTGTCTAAACATACGCCCATGTTCAGCATAATGTGCATCTAAATCATCGTATCTTAAATATTTATCTTCAAACTCTCTATCTGGATATTTTACAGTTCTACCCTTTGATAGTTCATTAGCCATACAATTCATAACCTCTTTATAGTTGCAACCACCACTATCAAGGAGATTTTCTGTCATAAGTAAGTAACCAGCTCTTGATCTAATCTTTTCTAAGCTAGTATCTGAAAAGCGGTCTCTTGGTATATTAAGAACTTCAGTATGAAATTTCTCAAACCCTGATTTAGTTCCCATATATTCACCATAATATTTTTCAAAAATTGACATAACTATGCCTTCTTCCTAAAATTTATAATGTTTTGGTGGTGATGATTAATTTTGTAAGCATATGGATATCCAAAAGGATATAAAGGTTTAGTTTCCTGTAATAACACTGTAGTACCTGAAAATTCGAAGCCAATATCTGTCATAAGATTTACAATATCTCCTTGCACACATACTTCGCGTTTATTTACTGTAAAATCACTTATTATAATTGTGCAATATTTACCTTCTTTTAACTGGATATAACATTGCTTCATCACTCTTGATAATAGTGCCAAGAAGTTTTCATATGTATATTGATTCCCTAAATCATTAGCGTTGTCAGAGTAATATACAATTCCTTGTCTAGCACCATTTCTGAAACCTCTTGCTGTTTTATCGCTTCTTAATCCTTGACCAGTATTTTTAAGTATATTATGGTATGGAGGTGAAGTAACTATATAATCTACCTCTCCTAATTTCTTTAAGTCCTTAGTTGAGTCACCAATTAGATATACATAATCACTCTTTTTCATTCCGATATTTTTAAACCTATCTATCGCCAAGTTTTTGTATTCTTTGCTTAAATCCATACCAACACCTAAGCGCGACAAATTATATGCCGCAATGCAAGTAGTACCTGACCCTAGAAAAGGATCCATAACTGTCATTCCTTGCTTTGTAAACAGTGATATAAGTTTTTCTATGTCCTTTATCAAGAAAGGTGCAGGATGATTTAAAGCAGCTTTGTCTTCTGCACATTTCTCAGACACCCAAAAACTTTTGCTTAACATGAGCCACATTTTGCCTGTTAAATCATTTATTTTGTTTCTTTTGTCATATTTTCCTTCCATGAAGCCACTACCCTATCGCCTATTGTAATTAATATACTGTGCTATTTTCATGAGCACATTTTTTTGAAATACTTTATAACTCAATTTATACCTAGATAATTTTTTAGTACAGATAATATAAAAATCATTATCTGACATTATTGAGGTACCACTAACATTCGATTCACTTGTCCTCTTGTTGTATTGGTGCACAATTGACTCAATTTCAAAATTAGCGTTATATAAAGCTTTTAACAGTGCTTCCCAAATTTCAAGATTTTGATTATGAAATGTAAACACCGCTTTTCCGTTATCTTTAAGCACAGTATATAAATTCATAAGCCCTTGTGTCATATCGTCTTCAAAATCGCCTGTATCTTTTATGCCTTTTTTAATTGTAATTTCGTCTTCAAATCTTGGCTTAAATCGTTTATCTATTTTTTTTAACCACACTAGCCATACATAGCTTAAATCAAGATATTGAACGACTCCACCATATGGAGGATCAGTTATTATAAAATCAACAGACTTGGGTAACAAGTAATTTGTTAACGCTTTAATATCAATAATTCCATACTTTATATCAGCCGTTTTATTTGTAGACTTGTCTATACGTGCTATAGCCGGAGTATTACCAATATATGGTTTTACATATCCAAGCGCACTTTGAACCGATTGCTTACCTAAGCAATTATTTTTAAATAACATCAACGGATTCATTTCCATTTGACGCTTTGAACAAATATAGGCAGGTCGTCCCCAGCTTGTTGAAAAAGCTCGATTGCTTTCCTTCCTTCTAGGGACGCACATTTTTGAAGCTAAATGCAATGTCTGAATAAAACCAAATAATAACTGAAGTTTTAAATCGTTATTGTTTTGTTTGCGTATTAAATCAAATACATGCGATAACAAGAATAAATTTCTTCTAGTCCAAATTTTACTAAAATTGTTTCCTCCGATATTCTTTATGAACGAATCGCTAAAACTGGGTGAGCTATAGAAATTATCTTTAGGGTACCAATAGGGTATCGCTAAATTATCCATACCTTTTGCTTTTTCGTTTTGAATTTTTGTTGATACCTCTATATATTTTTCCTTACAGTACGGACACGTAACTCCATATTCGTAAATTCTGTCACTATCCCATTTAAAGTGTTGTATTTGCGCGCTTTTTCCACAAAATTTGCACTTTTCTACATAGAATAGTTTGTAAAATGGTCCCTGTTCCACCTCGGCTACAATACTATTTACAGCTTTTATTAACTCGTTAACATTAAACTTTGTGCCGTACACTTCTATAAGAAATGACGTTAGTGGGTTAATATCAAGGGCTATCGCTTTTTTATGTAACTTCACTGCCTCAAAAGCACCTATTGCACTACCTGCAAACGGGTCTAGAACTATTCCACCATCTGGTGTATATGCGTCAATATAATCACGCCAAATATTATGAGGCTTCTTACCCCAGTATTTCATGGCAGTATAAATAGGCGGGCGCTTGTCCTCTACTAGTGACGTCAATTGGTCTTTCAACATAGGTATATTTTCGCATATTTCCTTGTTATTGTCTTGTCTATTTTCAAAAAATATCACACTTTCTATATATTCATCTTCAAACAAATTCGTTTGTAATCCTGTCATACATATCCCCCCTGAAAGCTATCCGCAGTTTTAACATTGCTATCCGTACTTGATATTCAGAGATTTTAGACAAGATTTATGAAAAAATGTCATTTGGCAATTGACATTTTTCGTAATTTTGTGCAAAACAAACTTGATCGCTTTTGTACTTTATTACCTTGGCGTGTTTGAGTTGCAGAAAAATAAAAGCGCTGAAGCGCTTTTATTTTTCGATTTTTGTGATTTTGAGTTTTCTGATGCCGCGCGGCGTGCGGACTGTGACAGTATTTTTAACCGCGTTTCCGAGAAGCGCAGAGCCTACGGGGCTGTCCTTCGAGATTTTCGGCGGAGTTGCCTTGATGTCTGCCTCTTCCGTTGCGACTATCTGATATGTGTAACTCTGTTTCTTTTCTTCGAAGGTTACGGTTGTTCCGAGGCTGACCTTGCTGATGTCGATTTCCTGTGTGTCAATGACGACTGCCTTCGCAAGTTGTGCTTCAAGCTGGAGGATTCTTCCTTCAATTTTTTCCTGTTCTTCCTTTGCGGCGTGATATTCCGCATTTTCGCTTAGGTCGCCGAAAGCGCGCGCTTCTTCAAGTTTTGCCGCTATCTGTGCGCGTCCTTCCGAACGAAGCTGTACAAGCTCTGCTTTGAGCTTGTCGTAGCCTTCCTGTGAAAGTTTGATGTGTTCTTCTACTTTTGCCATGTTAAGCACCACCGGTGAAATAAAATTCAATCTGACCGGAAAATTTTAACAGATAAGGAGAAAAATTTCAAATAAAACAGACAAAATAACGTAAAAAAGTCGGAAATTGCTTGACAAGAAGCGGTCAATGTTTAAAATTAACTGACAACTTGATATCGTAACGCGATGACGAGGAAAAGTAGGCCGTCTATGGGCTTTTCAGAGACACACTCCGCGTGCTGAAAGAGTGTGACTGCCCTGCGGGTGAAAACCACCTCCGAGCAGCTGACGAAGCCTTAACAGGGATAAGACAGCGGGGTGCGCCCAGAATAGCGCGCAAGAGGGCGGATAACCGCCGAACAGGAGTGGAACAGCGGAAAATCTGCCGCCTCCTTTTTTCGGAGGCGGCTTTCATTTTTATATCTGTGGGGGAATGATTATGGGTGTTATTCAAAATTATGGAAAACTGCTGCCGGTGACGGAGAAAACTCCGCGTATAACTCTCGGTGAGGGGAACACGCCTCTCGTATATATCGAAAATATCAGCAGACTTCTTGAAATAGAACTCTACGGAAAACTCGAAGGCTGCAACCCGTCAGGCTCCTTCAAGGACAGAGGAATGGTTATGGCGTTTGCGAAGGCGCTTGAAGACGGCGCAAAGGCTTTTGTCTGTGCCTCAACCGGCAACACCTCGGCTTCAGCCGCGGCGTATGCCGCAGCAGTCGGCAAGCCGTGTTATGTGCTGCTTCCGGCAGGCAAGGTTGCGCTCGGCAAGCTCGCGCAGGCTCTCATGTACGGAGCAAAGGTTATCGCAGTCAAGGGCAATTTTGACAGAGCGCTGGAACTTGCGCGGGAAGCCGCTGAAAAAGAGGGTTTTGCAATAGTCAATTCGGTCAATCCTTATCGTCTTTGGGGACAGAGAAGCGGTGCGTGGGAGGTCTGTGACGTGCTCGGCGAAGCGCCTGACTGGCATGCAATACCTGTCGGCAATGCCGGCAACATCAGTGCATACTGGGCAGGCTACAAGCAGTACAGGGAAATTGGCAAAATTGACAAACTCCCAAGAATGATGGGTTTTCAGGCAGAGGGCGCCTCTCCGTTAGTGACAGGCAAACCATGTCCTAATCCGGAAACAGTTGCAACGGCAATACGTATCGGTAATCCTGTAAGCGCTTGTCTTGCAAAAGCTGCCGTTGAAGAGTCGGACGGCGAGTTTAATTCTGTTGCCGATAAAGAAATTCTTGCCGCGCAGAAACTGCTTTCCTCAAAGGGCGGTATCTTTGCGGAGCCGGCATCCTGTGCGTCTCTTGCCGGACTTGTTAAACTGAAAAAACTCGGAAAACTTCCAAAAGGTATAAAAGTTGTGATGGTGTTGACAGGCAACGGGCTTAAAGACCCTGACACTGCAATGTCACAGGCAGGCAGTCCCATAGAAATCGGAGATACGCTCGAAGAACTTCTGGAGGTGATGAAGGGTTGATAGAAGCAAGTTCAAAAGACCTTATAGTGATACGCACGCCGGCAACCAGCGCAAACCTGGGCTCAGGGTTTGACTGTTTGGGTATGGCGCTTTCACTGAACAACATATTCAAAATAACCGATATTCTTCCGAAAGGCGAATACAGAATTAAAGCTCACGGCGAAAGCGCAAGAGAACTTCAGGAGCCTGAAAACAACCTTGTAATCAAGGCTTACGAATGGGTATGTAAAGAATGGAATGTTGAAGGTCCGGGCTTTACCATGTGGTGCCACAACATAATTCCGCTTTGCAGAGGGCTTGGAAGTTCGGCAGGAGCAGTCGTTGGCGGAGTTCTTTTCGCAAAAAGGCTCACAGGCTATGAATGTGACGAAGACGAATTGCTTCGCGTAATGACAAAACTGGAAGGACATCCTGACAATGCCGCACCCTGCTACCTCGGCGGGATGGTTGTCAGCTGCTGGGACCAGCATACGCTGCGTTACGTCAAGCTCCCTCCTCTTCCTGAAGATGTGCAGTGCGTTGTTGCTGTTCCCGACGAACGCGTAAGTACGGCAGACGCGCGTCAGGCGCTGCCAAAGCAAGTGGCATTTGAGGACGCTGTGTTCAATCTCGGACGCTCCGCGTTTCTCACGGCAGCCTGGGCAGCGGGAAAATGGGATTATCTGCACTGGGGCATGGATGACAAACTTCATCAGCCGTACAGGACAAAACTCTTCAGCGGCGGAGACGTGATATTTGAACGCGTCAAGGCGCTTCCCGAATGTATCAGCGTTGCGATAAGCGGCTCAGGCTCCAGCGTAATAGCAATAGTACGGGGCGCTGCGCAGCGTGTTGCTGAAACGATGTGCAGAACTTTTATGGAATACGGCGTTGCGTCGCAGTTCTTTGTGCTTGACGGTACCTCTCAGGGCGCGTCAATGCACGTTGACGAAGCAGAACTTGACAAGGCGCTTAAGGAGGCAGGATACAGATGAGCTGGAAAAAATATCCTCTGACAGTGCTGAAATTCGGCGGCACATCTGTTGCCGATGCCGAAAGAATGAAGCACGTTGCCGAGATTGTGAAGAAAATACGCGATGCGAACAACCGTGTTGCGGTTGTCGTTTCCGCAATGGGAAACATGACCGACGACCTGCTTGCGCTTGCGGAAGACGTGTCAATGTCGCGCGACGGAAGGGAAATTGACCAGCTGCTTGCGACAGGCGAACAGCAGAGCGTGGCGCTGCTTGCTCTTGCGCTTCAGCAGTCAGGCATTCCGGCACAGTCCTTCACAGCGCGTCAGGCAGGCATAAAAGCAAAAGGTTTCCCAATGGAGGGCAGAATTTACGACATAGAGCCTCAGGCGGTCGAACAGGTGCTGAGCGAAGGCACGGTAGCCGTTATAACAGGCTTTCAAGCCATTACAGACCACGGAGATGTTATAACGCTCGGACGAGGAGGCTCTGACCTTTCGGCTGTCGCGCTGGCAGCTGCGCTTAAGGCAGATTCATGTCAGCTGCTCAAAGACGTTGAAGGCATATACACTGCAGACCCCAGAGTTGTGAAACAGGCAAAAAAAATAGACAAACTGGACTTTGACGAATGTATGGAAATCGCGGTTAAAGGCGCGGGAGTGCTCCAGGCAAGAAGCGTTGAAGTTGCCGCGCGCTACAAAATTCCGCTTTACGTTGCTTCAAGTTTTGTCGAAGAGGAGGGTACATGGGTAATGGATAATCCTGTAACAGAAGGAGTCGTAATTAAATCAGTTGTACACGATACAAAAGTCGCAAAGGTAGTAATATACGGAGTTCCTGACACACCCGGAATGGCAGCGGGGTTATTCTCAAGCCTTGCGGAACAGGGTGTGGGAGCTATGATGATAATACAGAACAACATGCGCGGAGGAGTCAACGACATCGGTTTTCTCGTCAAAAAGACTGACCTTGAAAAAGGTATTCAGGTGTGCAGAAATTATTGCAGAGAAACAGACGCTCAGGGAGTTTCCTTCGACACCGAAATTTCCCGCGTGTCCATCATAGGCGCAGGAATTGCCAATCACCCCGAAGTGCCTTCAAAAATGTTCAAAATACTTGCCGAAGCAGGCGTAAATATCGAAATGATAGCTTCATCGTCTATGGCAATTACCGTTATAGTAGCTTCAAACCATGCTGAAGAAGCAGTGCTTGCACTGCACAAGGCATTTATAGAGGAGGCAGCAGTGTAATGAAAAAGGTAGCAGTACTTGGAGCAACAGGTCTTGTCGGACGTGAAATGCTCAAAACGCTTGAACAGAGAAATTTCCCCGTATCTGAAATAATTCCCCTTGCGTCACCGCGCTCTGAGGGAATGAAAATCAAATACAACGGCGAAGAAGTCACGGTACGCGCAGTAAACGAAGACTCCTTCAAGGGCGTTGACATTGCCATTTTCTCGGCAGGCGGCGGTACCTCGCGCACATGGGCGCCTATAGCCGCAAAATCAGGCGCAATCGTAGTTGACAACAGTTCAGCATGGCGTATGGACTCTGACTGTCCTCTCGTTGTCCCTGAAATTAACCCTGAGGATATCAAAAACTGCAAAAAGGGTATTATTGCAAACCCGAACTGCGCGACAATTCAGGCGCTTGTCGCGCTTTGGCCGCTTCACAAAGAAGCCGGACTGAAATATATCAACGTAAGCACCTATCAGGCGGTTGCAGGTACAGGCATTAAAGGTGTCCGCGCGCTTGAAAACGAAGCAAAAGCATGGGCGGAAGGCAAAGAACCATGCACGGAAGGAAGTCCGTACGCGCACCAAATAGCCTTTGACCTTCTTCCGCACATCGGCGCTTTTGACGATGAAGGCATTTCCGAAGAAGAATGGAAAATGGTCAACGAATCAAGAAAGATTATGCACCTTCCGAATCTTCGCGTAAGCGGCATCACAGTCCGCGTACCTGTATTCAGAGGACACGGCGAAGCTGTCACGGCGCAGTTTGAAAAGGAAATCACACCGGCTCGCGCGAAAGAAATCCTGAGCAGCGCGGAAGGCGTAATTCTCCGCGACGATCCGAAAAACGCAGTCTATCCGCTTCCCATTGAGGCAGCAGAAAAAGATGCCGTTTACGTTGGACGCGTACGCAGAGACACAGGACTCGACAATGCGCTTGCGATGTGGGTTGTGTCAGACAACCTCCGCAAAGGCGCAGCGCTCAACGCGGTGCAGATTGCAGAGCTTCTGTAATACAGACTATACCGCAACGCCGTTTTCGGACGGCGTTTTTTTGTGCCTTTTTACCGCAAGTCACACCGGGTGAATGAACCTTTATTCTGTCTGCAAAGTTCCTTTGTGTTGATAAAAGTGTCCGAATTGACAAAATATCATTTCCTAAACGCAAAACTATTGATTTTTATGCAAAATCGCGCGGGGTGATTGAAATGTGTTCACATACCGCGGTTTTTCCTTTATAATTGTTAAAAAGGCAGGGTGATTGAAATGATTTTGATGGGCATAGGCATAGTATGTCTCGCCGTTGCGGCGTTTGCGTTTTCCGTAGGTTCAACGCTTGCGTATTTTCTGTGCGGTGTCTCCGTGCTTGTTGCTTTGCTGATGTTTTTTAACAGTTATCGCGTATTTAAGGAGAAAAAGGAAAACAAGGTTATCGCGCTGAAAGCTGAAAAACAGCTTGTAAGTTTTATCGCCGAGAACGGTTTTAAGGCTGACGGTGGTGCGGTTATAGATTTTAACAAGCCGTTTATGCTTTTTGACAGTAAATCAAAAAGGCTGCTCTGCGGCATGCCTCTTTCTGAGTGTGTGCTGATTCCTTATTCAAAACTTTTGGGCGCAAGGCTCTACGGCAGAAAGGAAGTCAAAGCGGAAACAGAGGATTTTGCGGAATATCTTGCGGAAATCGCTCCGGAATACAACGAAAGCGAAAATCGTTTTTACGTGCCGGAAAACAAGGGGCTGCTCTTTGTGTTTCTGATAAACGATACGGAAGAACCGCTTTATGAGTTGGAATTTGTCAATCCGGAATATGTGACGAATTCATATTATTATCGCGAAGTGCTGAAAATTGCGGAAAAATATGTCGCACAGCTTGACGAAATCATTGCGCAGGAAGCTGACGAGGAGGAGAACGCGGAAATAGTCTTTTGGGAGTTCGAGGAGTAGCGTGCGGCATATAGCTGTCAGCCATCAGCATTCAGCGATTGGCAGCACTGCAATAGACTATACAGCGCTTGCTTTGCTCGTTCAGCCGGAGTAGAAAACTGCGGCTGAAAAGCAAATAAGAAACTCAACGGACGGTGAGAAAATGAAACTGAATGAATTTATTGCGGCAATAGAACGCAGAATACCGAAAGGCTGGGCGGAGGAATGGGATAATCCGGGACTTGCCTACGGCGATGAAACGGCTGAAATTTCGCGTGTCGCTGTGGCTTTGGACGCAACGGAAGACACGGTAAACCGTGCGGCAAAAGCCGGTTGTCAGCTGCTTTTCACGCACCACCCGCTGATTTTCCGTCCGCTGAAGCATATATATGAGAGTGTTCCGCCGCAGAAAACGCTGATAACTGCAATTCAGAAAAATATCGCGCTGTATGCCGCCCACACAAATTGGGACGCGTCTCCCGAAGGTGTAAATGTTATCCTTGCAGAGAAGCTTGGTCTGAAAGATACAGCAAGGCTTGAAACGCCGTCTGCAGAAGGCAGTTTCGGCATAGGCGCTGTCGGAAATTTTGAAAATCAGACAACCATAAAAGAAATCGCGGAGTTTATGCGTGGCGCGTGGGGGTGCAGACATCTCACTATCTTTGGCGGAACAGACAGAAAAATATCGCGCGCTGCGCTTGGCGGAGGCGCCTGCGGTTCAATGTGGCAGCTTGCGCTTGAACAAAAAGCGGAGCTGTTTATCACGGCTGATATTTCGTATCACGACAGAAACGAGGCTTTGTATAAGGGGCTCAGCCTGATAATCGCTGACCACGGCGAAATGGAGCGCGCGACGCTTGCAAAATTGTGCGGCGTCATCCGCGAACAGACCGGCGTTGAAGTTGTTCAGCTGCCGGAAGAATATGTGGAACGTACAGTTCTGTAAAACGAATTACCAAGTATAACGTACAACGAACAACTAAAAACATGGATAACGAAAAACTGAACGAAACGGAAGAAATAACGAAAGACGAGGCACAGAAAAAAAAGGGCTTTGAGGTTAATCTTGATGCCTTTTCGGGACCGCTTGATTTATTGTGTCATCTTGTTGACCTTCGTCAGATGGACCCGCTGAAGCTCAACCTAACGGAGCTTGTTTCGCAGTATGTGCAGTTTCTGATGAAAACTGAACGCACGTCGCTCAACGAAATTGCCGAATTTTTCGGTTTCGCAAGCCGTCTGCTGCTTCGCAAGGTTCATTCGCTTCTCCCCGGGCAGCGGGAGGAAAGTGAAGCCGACGATTACGAAGATGTTGAGGAAACGGAGGAACTTACGGAGGAAGAACTCCGCGAACTGCTTGAAAATTTCCGTCCGTACCGCGCTGCCGCCGCGCGCCTTGCCTCGCTTCAAATGGAGCGCGAAAGCTATTTTGTCCGCATTGTTGACGAAGACAGCACGCCGTTTTACGATTTGGGAGATCTCTACGGGCTTGCCTCGCGATGGTGGGGGTTGTTGCAGGAATATGAAGAACGGCACGGCGGAGGCAGTGAGCAGGAAGATTTTTACGATGACATACCCGACGCAGTGCCTGACGAAAACGCGGTTGATGACCGTATGGAAGAGCTGAAACAGACGCTGACAAAGGGCGAAAGCATAAAGCTCAGGACACTGTACAAAGAGCACAGCAAGCTCAGCCTGATAGTTACGCTGCTGGCGCTGCTTGAAATGTCGCGTCTCGGCATGATCCACATAATACAGAATGACACGTTTGGAGATGTTGAAATTGTCGCAGAATAAAGAAAAAACTGCAAAAATTGAAATGGGGCTTCTTGAAAAACAGATAGAAGCGATGCTTTTCGTTTCCCCGCAGCCAATATCCGCGCAGGAAATTTCGCAGTATCTCGGTGTTTCGGCAGAACGCGCAGAACGCGCGTTGTCAACCATAAAAAACGTGCTGGAACGAGATCACGGGCTTACGCTGATTTTTGAGGCAGGCGGCTGGCAGATGGCAACGGCAAAAGAGCTTCGCGATGTCATAGAAGAATTTGCCAGCGCAATATCGCTTCAGCGCGTCAGACTTTCGCGCGCGGCGCTTGAAACACTTTCCGTCATAGCCTACAACCAGCCTGTTACGCGCTCGGAAATAGAAGCAATCCGTTCCGTGCGCTGCGACAGAGTTGTCGATACACTGCTCAAACATGGACTTGTCCGCGTTGCAGGGCGTAAAAAAGCAATCGGCTCGCCGCTGCTTTTCAGAACAACAGACCGCTTCCTTGAAATCTTCGGCTTGGCAGGCATAGGCTCTCTGCCGTCGCTTGAAGAACTTCGCAACAGTATCGGCGATGACGAGGAGGCTTTCGCGGAGATGACGGCATCGCAGGAAAGACTTCCGGATGAGACGGAAGAATAACGCTGCCGCGATTTAGTTCAAATGGCTGAACAGAACAACACAGACAGAATGACGGACAAAACGGACGGAACAGTCTTACAGACTGCGGAAATGGATAAAAACATGGCAATGGATATTGCTATGGATATGGGCAAGCTCCTGCTGAAAAGCGGTGCGGAAACAAGCCGTGTAGAGGAAACAATGCTCCGTTTTTGCGGAGGCTGCGGATATTCCGACTTAAACGTGGTCTGTATGCCTACGGTAATTATTCTCGGCGATGAGAGTACGGAGGGGAAAAACCGCGTTTTCAGAGTACACCGCCGTTTTATTGACCTTGGCGTGATAATGGCTGTCAACAGCCTTTCATACAATTTTCGCAGGCAGAAATTGGACTATAACAGTATGAAATCGCTGTTAAACGGCTTGGCGGAGAAAAAGCCGTCTTACGGCAGATTTTCCGTATGTACTGCGGCAGGCTTTGGAAGCGCGTTTTTTTCAATGCTTCTCGGAGGCTGTATGCCGGATTTTGCCGCCGCTTTTTTGACCTGCTTTGCCGCCATGTGGCTGCTAAAACTTACAACCGCGTCGCATCTTGGCAACTTCTGGCAGAACTGGCTTGCAGGATTTGTAATCGGTATCATTGCTTCCGTCTGCTGTGCATTGAATAAAGACTGTACAACGCAGAATGTTATTGTGGGGGCTTTGATGCCTTTTCTTCCGGGACTGTCCTTTACTAACGGAGTACGTGACTATATAGCCGGAGATTTGCTGAGCGGCGGTTCCCGTATTGCGGAAGCTGTACTTATGGCACTTTCTTTGGCAATAGGACTGATATTTGCGCTGAAACTGTGGAGGGTTGCGGCAATATGCTGAAAACGTTTGTCCTCGCCTTTGCGGCAACGGTTTCTTTCGGTGTCCTGTTTCAGGGGCCGCGCAGAATTTTATGGCAGGGCGGAGTTATAGGAGCATGCGGCTGGATTCTGCTTGTTGTGCTTAAGGAAAGTTTTTACGTACATTCCTTTACCGCAAATTTTGCCGCGTCGCTTTTTATAGCGCTTTGCAGTGAAACTGCCGCGCGGCTTTTCAAACAGCCTGCCACGGTATTTAACGTAATGGCGGTAATACCAATTGTTCCCGGACTTGGAATATACAGAGGAATGCAGTGTATTTTAGAGGAAAACAGCGCACTCGGCAGCAGGCTGCTTCTGGGAGCTGCGATGGATGCCTGTGCCATTGCACTTGGAATTATGATGATTTCCGGCGTGTTTTTTACGGTGAGAAAGATTAAGGAAACAAACGAAAAAATGGAGAAAACGAAGCTGTAAAAGAAAGAGCGGGATTATGACTGAGATATCAGATAGAAGCGTAAAAAAGACAATCAGGCTTAACCGTTTTCTTGCTA
The DNA here is from genome assembly GCA_045601305.1 of Synergistaceae bacterium. Classification (GTDB taxonomy): domain Bacteria; phylum Synergistota; class Synergistia; order Synergistales; family Synergistaceae; genus Equadaptatus. The sequence continues at coordinate 4,211 of JAZRZG010000160.1, read as the reverse complement.
TGTGCGGGGTTGGCGCGCGCAGAAAGGTTGAGAGCTTTATCGATGGCGGGCGCGTTACCGTGAACGGCAGAATTATTTTTGAGCCGGGTTATCAGGTGGAGCCTGACGATGTTGTTATGTTTGACGAACTGCCTGTCGCGCCTGTGAAACAGACTTATCTGATTTTCAACAAGCCGAAAGGAATACTTTCCGCCGTTGAGGACAGCCGCGAACAAACGGTTATTGACATACTTCCTCCGGAGCTTGACCCTTTGAGACTTTTTCCTGTCGGGAGACTTGACCGCGAAAGCGAGGGACTGCTTCTGCTCACAAATGACGGAATGTTTTCCCAGCAGATTATTCATCCGTCGGCAGGTATAACAAAGACCTACGAGGTTGAACTGCGCAAGCCGCTTGAGGAACAGCAGCTTATAGAGTGGTCGAAGGGCGTTGACGCGGACGGAATTTTCCTCAAGCCGCAGTCTGTGCGAAGACTTTCGCGAAAGCCGATGCAGTGCTGGTTTGAGGTTGTTTTGAACGAGGGTATAAAGCGCGAAATACGTCTTATGGTCAGAACGCTCGGTAACGACGTGAGACATCTTATCCGCAGAAAAATCGGAAAACTTGTGCTGAAGGATTTGCTGCCCGGTGAGTATGTTTCAGTATCCAAAGAAAAACTGCTCGACTACGTCAAAAACGGAAAAGAAATATAAAAAATCACCCCTCTGAGGGTGATTTTTTGCAGCTGTTTTATTTTACAATCCCAGCCAGAACGCGCCGTAAGTCGCGATAACCGAAAGCAGCATCGCGTAAAGCGAATTGTCGGAAAAGCAGCTGACCGCAAAAGCCGCAAGCGCGCCGCAGGCTGCGGCAGCCGGATTTCCCGTTGAAGTCAGAACGTCGGGAAGCACGAGAGCGCTCAGCACCGCAAAAGGAATGTAATAGAAAAGCGAATTGACAAACGGCGGGAATTTCCTGTCGCCGATAAAAAGCATCGGAAGCACACGGTAAGGCACTGTGACAAAAATAAGAAGCAAAGTGACAAGCACAGGACGTGACATTATTTATCCGCCTCCGTTTCAGCGTGCGGCCAGAGCGCCGAAGCAGTACAGGAAGCGGCAACGGTCGAAATCAGAATACTCCAGCCTATGTTAATATCTTTTGTCATCGGCAGGGCGCGGATAAAAATATTTATACCCGCGGACATCGCGATTGTGAAAAGCACAGGGCGCGACTTCTTTGCCGCAGGTACAAGCAAGCCGATAAACATGCCGTAAAGAGCAATACTCATGCTTGCCTGAAGCTCTACAGAAATGAAAGAAGTTCCGGACTTGCCGAGAATAATGCCCAAAACAGTGCCAATCTGCCATCCGGGATAAGCGATGGAATTCAGCCCTGTCATGTAATGATAATCTATCAGTCCTGACTCGCCGATGGTTGCGATACTGAAAGCCTCGTCAGCTGTCGTAAAACCGATAAGCGCGCGATGCCATACGGGACAACCCGGAGAAAGACGCTTTGAGACAGTCGAACACTGAAGAAAATAACGCGCGTTCAGGATGGCATTCGTCAATACAATCTCAAAATTAGACGCGCCGGCAATATAAAGCGAAACTGCGGCAAATTCGCCTGCGCCCGCAAGAATCAGCATGGACATAAGCAGCCCTTCCCACACGGAAAAGCCAGCCTTTGCCATCATAAGCCCAAGCGCCGTGCTGCAAATCAAATAAGCGGCAGAAATGGGAGAACCGTTTCGTATGCCGCGAAAATATTTCGCCAAGCCTGCCCTGTCAGCCATCAAACCGCCCCGCAAAAATTTTTTAACATTATAGCACTAATGGCATATTGCCGGCAGATTTTGCCCCATATCACAAAAATTGCAAAAAAATGTCATTTGACAAATGACATTTTTCACATTAACGGAGTATATTATATTCAACAGCAAAGCAAACACCTACACAGCGCAAAGGAGGAAACATAATGCAGACAGTTGGAACTGCGGAAGCAGTAGTGCAGGAATTGGAAGAATACGGAGACAAACAGGCGCGTTTAACATGTTGGATGACAGGAGAATATTTTCCCTCATATCTCGCGAGCGTACAGCACGACTGCTTTGAAGAACGCAAGGTCAGCCGCCCGGAATACGCAAAACAGGTGTTCAACAAAATGGACAGAGAATATCATAAAGGCAAAACAGAGTTTGAAGAGTGTCTGCAAAGCTGCGCAGACTCGGAAATCAGCGTCGGAAAATACGGCAGTATGCACGAACGCTGGCTTATGAAAAATGCCTCCATTGACTACTGCAAACTTAAAGAAAGCGGAGAACTTGCAAAATATCTTGCAAAATACAATCGCTTTGCGGAAACAAGAATAAAAATACTCATGGAAGAGTATTCCAAAATCGCGGCAAACTGTGTACCTGCCAAAGATTCACCCGAAAGAGAACCCTACCTTGAAAAGCTGCGCAGCCTTGCCGAAATCGCAATATGCAAAAATACCTGTGAAATTCGCGAAATCGTTTGCTGAGCAAACTGATATAGCGTAAAATATATAAAAAACGACAACAGACGGACAAACGTATGTCCGTTTGCTGTGTATAATATAGATAACGAACGCAGAAAAGGGGTGCTGCCGAATGACCGTAACAATAGCGATACTTGTAATCATAGCCGGTATATGCTGTTGTCTGTACACTAAGCGCGCGAAAGATATAGAACTGCTGCGGGAACAGGCATTGAAATTCACCGTACAGTTCAACGCGTTTATCCTAAGCAGCGGTTATCATCCGGAGAATCGCAGCCTCACTTACCTCAAGCCATTCATAATGCTTGATGACAAGGCAAAACGCATAGTATGCTGCGACGGAAAAGAGCGCGCGGCAATACTGCCGTATTCAAAGCTCATCGGCTACAGACTTTGTGAAAGCGGACATGTCAGAACAGAAGATGACGGCTTTGAAAGCGCGGCAACAGGCGCGATCATTGGAAACATGATAGACAAAAAATATACCTCGGCAGGGGCAATAATAGGCGCAGCCGGAAAACGCACGTCACACATACCGGTCAGCGACGGCATAGAACTGTTGCTGCAGACGGAAGATGTTGCGTGCCCGCTTATCACGCTCAGTTACGTTAACCCCGACACGGACAAAAATACCGAAGAATACAAGGAGGGACTGACAAAGGCGCGTTATGACGAAGCCCTTCTTGCGATCGTAATGCGCCACAACCGCATAAACACTGCTGAAGACGGCGAAATACTGCACTGGCAGTTCAAACCTGACGAAAACTTGGCGTCTGTTGCCTGGAAGAATGAAAGCGAAGAAAACATGGCGCGCAAAGAATTTGGACTGCCCTATGATGCAAGCAAAATTAACCTCGAAGATGAGGAGTAACGGAAATACACAGTCTCAGAAACCTTAAATGCAAAAACTCCATACCGCCGGCAGAAATGCCGGCGAATTTTTGTGTGCATGAGTTGCAGAGAGTAGAGGGTAGAAAGTAAAAAATCTACAACCAACACCCTGCAAACTACGAACTAATTCCATGTAATCTACAAGCGAGTGAAAGGATTGACCTGCTATCTACAACCGACGCTGGTTTGCATATTTGCAGCTGTTTTTCCACGGGCAGCCATCGCATTTGTCTGTCTGAGGCATGAAGTCTCCCAATACTGCGCGTTTTGCCGCACGGACAACCGTTTCGGCAATGTTGTCGAGTTTGTCGGGTGTGAGGAAAGTTTCTTCGCTGTCGGGTGTGCGAAGATGTACAAGCCGTGTGCCGATTTTGTCCGGGCGTTCGGAAGTGTCTTTTGAAGCAAGCCACAAAGCTGCAGCGTAAAATTCAAGCTGCGGACGGTAGTAGGCGTTCAGTGCTTCGTTTTCGCCGCCTGTTTTCCAATCGAGTACGTGAAATGTTTTTTCGTCCGTTTTGTCTTTCCAGTAAAGGTCTGTTGCGCCGACAAGCAGCAGGCCGCCGTTGTGTACTCTGAATGTTGCTTCGCGATGCAGCGTGCCGTTGGTTTTTGCAAGTTCAGCAAGTTCTTTTGCAGTCTCTGTTTGGGCGAAGTTTGTCAGCAGCGCGCGCACTGCCTCTTTTGTCTGCGGCTTGTCAAATTCACTTTGCAGTTCGTCTGAAAGTGATTCGGCAAAATAGCCGCGGAGAAGTTTTTCTATTCCTTTTTCAGTGTAGTCCCAGCGGCAGATTGCTTTATGCAGTATGTTGCCGAAGGCT
>JAZRZG010000159.1:0-15589 GCA_045601305.1 Synergistaceae bacterium | reverse complement strand
TACAGACTTGGGCAGCCCTTCTTCGCATAAGGTCCGGCTTCAACGAGACGTGCATCGTCGCAGGGCGCATTATTTATCCGGTTACTGGTAGTTGATCCCCCGTAGGTTGGCTGTGGTTCACCGTTTTGAATTTGCGCGATGTTCAGAAACAGAGGTCTCCATATATAAATCTGCAATCACCCCCATCAAAAAGCAACCACTTTGAGAAAAAAATCAAAATTTCTTAAAGAAATTTTTTGCCAAACCTGCGCAAATAGCTGTAAACACAGATAAAAACAGGTGTAAACAAATTTGAAGCGTAATAATAATTCAAGGGTCTTTTTTCTCTCTCACGCCTTTTTTTATCAGGCTATATAGAAACCAAGGTAAGAAAATCGCCGGATTTCTCCGGCGATTTTGATTATTTGTTTCTGCGGCTTTTTTTCGGTATTTGGTAAACAACGCTGCCGTTGCGAACTGTTTTCAGGCAGCGGCCGAATACTTTTTCGCCTGCAAAGGGTGTTGCTCTGCCCAGTGACAGAAATTCATCGGGGTTAATCGTATATTCTTCGTCTAAATCCCAGATGCAGTAGTCTTTTTCCTGCGGTATGCCGAATCGTTCTCTCGGCCAAACGGCAAGCAGATTTACCAAACGTTTGAGTGTTATAACGCCGGTTTTCACAAGGCGGGTGTAAAGCAGCGGAAAGGCTGTTTCAAGCCCGACTATTCCCATTGCGCTTTTTTCGAGTCCGCGTGCTTTTTCTTCCGCGCTGTGCGGCGCGTGGTCTGTGGCAATCATGTCTATTGTTCTGTCCTGTATGCCTTCAAGCAGCGCTTCTCTGTCTTCTTTTGCGCGAAGCGGTGGGTTCATTTTGAAACGTCCGTCTTCCTGCAGGTCGTTTTCGTCAAGCAGCAGATAGTGCGGCGCGGTTTCGCACGTTACGTCAATTCCCTCAGCTTTTGCCTTGCGGATAAGCTCAACGCTTTCTTTGCAGGAGATGTGGCAGACGTGATAGCCGCAGCCTGTTTCTTTTGCGAGTGTTAAATCGCGTGCAATCTGCCGCCATTCGCTTTCGCTGCATATTCCTTTGTGTCCGTGTGCCGCGGCATACGCTCCGTCATGTATGTAACCGCCGTTCAGCAGTGAGTTGTCTTCGCAGTGGGCAACTATAATTTTGCCGAGTTTTTTTGCTTCCAGCATGGCGTCTCTCATTATTGAATCGCTTTGTACTCCGTGTCCATCGTCGGAAAAGGCAATAATATTGTGTGCAATCGAACTCATGCCGGCAAGTTTTTCGCCGAGTTGTCCCATGGTAATTGCCCCGTAGGGATAAACGGCAATACAAGCATCGCGCCTGATGATTTCAAGCTGCTGTTCAAGGTTTTCCGCGCTGTCCGGCACAGGATTTAGATTAGGCATTGTGCAGACTGCTGTGTAACCGCCGTGCGCCGCGGCAAGGCAGCCTGTTTTTATCGTTTCCTTGTAGGAAAATCCGGGCTCTCTGAAATGCACGTGCACGTCGCAGAATGCAGGAAGCTGTACTCCGCGCGGAAAGCGGGCTGCTTCTGTTTTTTTTCTGCCTAAAACCATTGTCTTTCTCCTATTCGCTGAGCTGCGTGCTGAGCGACATCAGCGCGCGGTATTTCGGATACGCAAGGTTTTCTTTTGAGATATACGGTTCAATTTCATCGCACAAGGCTCTCACTTCTGCCATAAGCGGCACTGCTTTGTTTACGATGGCTTTTGCATGGTCGTGAAGTTCAAGCTCTGCCATTTTCTCTTTGAGTACTTCGAGTTCTCTTGTTTTGATAATGATTTCTGCCTTGTGTTCCGCAAGTTTTTCAATATGCTTTTTCCACGCGTCTATATGCGCTATTCTCATGTCTTTGACTGCCGCGACAGATTCGTTTTCGAGTTTCAGCTGTTTTGAAATGCTTGGCAGGAAACCTTCGAACATCATGTCGCGCAGCAGCGATATTTCGATTTCTATGCTGTTGACAAAGGCTTCAAGGCGAATCGTGTGGAATGCTTCCATTTCGCGCGGCGTAAAAACTCCCATTTCCGAAAGCATTTTAACAGATTTTTGTTCAAGGAAAAGGTCAATTCCTTCCGGTATCGTTTTTGCCTTGACTATGCCGCGTTTTTCTGCTTCCGCGTACCAGTCTTCCGAATAACTGTCTCCTTCAAACCGAATTTTGCGGCTTGCTTTTGATACTTCGCGGATTGTCGCAAGCGCGGCGTCAAGAGGCTCTGCTCCTTTTTTGAGATGCGCCGAGAATTTTTCGGTAAATTTCTCAATTCCGGCTGCCCAGATTGAGAATATAAAGGTTGCCGGAATTGCCATAGCCTGTGAGGCTCCTGGGGCGCGAAATTCAAATTTGTTGCCGGTAAAGGCTATCGGGCTTGTTCTGTTTCTGTCGCTGTCGTATGCAATAATCGTCGGGAGCTTGTCCAGTCCGAGGTCAAGCATGCTTTTTTCCGGCATATCTTCATTTTTGCCTGCAGCGTTCTCTACAGCGGCAAGCATTTTGTCTATTGTGCCGCCGAGGTAAACGCTCATAATGAACGGCGGCGCTTCCTGTCCGCCGAGACGGTACATATTGCCGGGGGTGGAAACAGACGCTTGGAGAAGTCCGCTGTATTCTGATACGCCATATACAAATGACGTGAGGAAGGATAGGAATATCACGTTTTTCCTGTGGTTGGCGGACGGCTTCAGCAGATTGCGTCCTTCGCTGTCTTCAAGGGAAAAATTTGTATGCTTGCCGCTTCCGTTGAGACATTCAAACGGCTTTTCGTGGAACAGCAGTCTGAGGTCATGCTGACTAGCAAGTTTTCGCATTGTTTCCATAATAAGCTGGTTTTGGTCGCAGGCAAGGTTTGCTTCGGAGAAATTCGGCGCAAATTCAAACTGGCAGCGCGCGGCTTCGTTGTGACGTGTCGCAAGGTCAACGCCGAGACGCGCCAAATCACGCTGTACGTCTTCCATATAGGCAAGCACCTTCGGCGGAATTGTGCCGAAATAATGGTCTTCCATCTTCTGGTCGCGCGGAGGTTTTGAACCTATGAGAGTTCTGCCGCAGAATCTAAGGTCGGGGCGTTTCTGCGCGCGCGGTCTGTCAAGCAGAAAAAATTCCTGTTCTCCGCCAAGTGTCGCACGAACGTAACGCACTCCGCGGTTGCCGAAAAGTTTAAGCAGCTTCAGCGCTCTGTTTTCTACAGCGTTCAGCGAACGGAGCAGATATGTTTTCAGGTCAAGAGGTGAGCCGTCGTATGCGATAAAGACAGACGGAATACAGAGCGTGCCGCCCTTTGGGCTTTTGATGATAAACGCGGGCGAAGTTGGGTCCCATGCTGAATAACCGCGCGCCTCAAATGTGCTGCGCGTTCCTCCTGACGGGAAAGACGATGCGTCAGGTTCGCTTTGCATGAGGTCTTTTCCGCGAAACAGTTCAATCGGCGCACCTTCGGCATCTGCTGTCAGAAAAGCGGTATGCTTTTCCGCCGTATGCTCGTGAAGCGGGTGAAACCAGTGCGCCCAGTGGCTTGCGCCGTTGCTTATTGCCCAGTCTTTCATGGCAAGCGCGACAGTATCGGCAATTCCTGAGTCTATCTTCTGTCTGCCCTCCATAGCGCCTATAAGATTTTCGTAAACGTCCTGCGGAAGTCTCTGCTTCATTTCGCGACGGTCAAAGACCAGTGAAGCAAAAATCTCGCGCATCTTGGGATATTTTTTCGGTTCGGTCATCCTGCTGCCTCCGTAAACGTTTTTGTACTGCTTTGACGGTTATTATATAACATTAAGCACAAATTTCAATACATTTTTCTGCTTATTTTATAAATTTTATTGCTAATCTTGATATTTTTAGAAATTTAAGCACTGTTTTTGCCTATTTTACACAAACTGCTATAATTGTAGCGAGGTTACGCGGAATGATTACAGTTAAAGGTTTGTGTCTCAGCTTTGGCGAACAGGTTGTGCTTAACGGCGTTGATTGGTTTATCGCCCCGAAAAGCCGCATAGGGCTTGTCGGGGCCAACGGCGCCGGAAAAACAACACTGCTTCGCGTACTTGCCGGTCTTCAGGATTATGATGACGGCTCTGTTATTTTGCCAGATGCAAACACTCGTATTGGTTATCTTCCTCAGGACCTTGTCGAAATTGATGACGTTCCTTTGCTTTCCTTCTTATATATATATGTAGGACTTGACGAAGCAAAAAGAAAACTCGAACAGACTGAAAGAGATATGTCAGAACTAAGCGAAAACTCTCCCGAAATTAAAAGCAAACTGGCAGAATATGAACGGCTGCAGCGCGCTTTTGACGCACACGGAGGTTATGACTTTGAAATTGAATCCGCGAAAGTCTTAAAAGGGCTTGGTTTTCGACCGGAACGTGACTTGCACAGAAAAACTTCAGAATTTTCCGGGGGCTGGAAAATGCGCATTGCGCTTGCCGCGCTGCTTTTATCAAATCCTGACCTGCTTTTGCTTGACGAACCGACAAATCATCTGGACACAGAAAGCATGGAGTGGCTGGAGGGCTGGCTTCGTGATTTCCGCGGAACAATGATCGCAGTATCGCACGACAGGCGTTTTCTTGAAAATATGATCTCTTCTGTAGCAGAGCTTTCCTTTGGAAAACTCACCTCCTACTCAATGAGCTACGAAAAATATCTTGTTGAGCGCGAAGAAAGGAAGAAACGTCTTGAAAATGAACGCGAACAGCAAAAGGAACGCATTGAGGAGATGCAGCGCTTTGTCGAGCGCTTTCGTTACAAGGCAACAAAAGCCGCACAGGTACAAAGCAGAATAAAACAGCTTGAAAAGTTTGAACTGACAGAGGTTGAGACGGCGCACAAAAAAGTGTCGTTCAAATTCCCTGCCTCACAAAGAAGCGGTCTTGATGTGCTGACTGCGCGCGGGCTTAAAAAGCAGTACGGTGATAACCTTGTTTTTTCAGGCGTTGATTTCACAATACAGCGCGGAGAACGCGTTGCGCTTGTCGGTGTCAACGGCGCAGGGAAATCAACACTGCTGCGTCTAGTCAACAAAATTGAAGTTCCGTCTGCCGGAGATGTTGAATTCGGCTTAAACGTAACAAGAAAATATTTCTCACAGGAGTCCTCGCAGAATCTTGACTACTCCAGGACAATCTGGGAAGAAGTGTCAAACACAGGCTCAAAGCTTGAAGCGCCGGAACGCCGCAGGTTGCTCGGCGCATTCCTTTTCTCCGGCAATGATATATATAAGAAGATTTCTGTTTTGTCCGGCGGCGAAAAGTCACGAATAGGACTTCTCAAAATGCTGCTGTCCCCGTCAAATCTGCTTATACTCGACGAGCCGACAAACCATTTGGACTACGAAACAAAAGAGCTTTTTCAAAAAGCCCTGCTTTCCTACGGCGGCACAATACTGATTGTTTCACACGACCGCGCGTTTCTTGACGATCTTGTTTCTCGTGTGCTGGAAATCAGAAACGGTAAACTTTATGACTACAAGGGAAACTATTCTTATTTCATAAACCGCAGGGCGCAACTTGAAACAACAGTTGCAGAAAGCAGTAAAACACCGCCGCAGAACACATCTTCAAAAACAAAAGAACAGAAACGCGCGGAGGCGGAAGCGCGCAACAGACAGTTCCAAAGCAGAAAAAAGTACCTTGACGAGCAGAAAGAGCTTGAGAGAAAAATAGAGGAACTTGAAGAAAACAAAAATACTCTTTCCGAAAAATTATGCGACCCTGAATTTCTAAAAAATTCAACTTTGGTTTCACAAGCAATGAAAGAGTTGAAAAACACAGAACGTCTTCTTGAGGAAAAATATAACGTTTGGGAAACAACTTCAAAATATCTTGACGAAATAAATTAACGCAGTTTCTCTGTTTTTGTGATTGCCGCTGTCCTTTCAAGGAAAATTTTTATTTCTGTTTACTTTTCCGGCAGCTTGGTTAAAAAAGTAACGTTTGTCGCAAAAGTTATCCACTTTTTTGTGGATAACTCTCTAACTATTGTAAAAATTGCTTATTTTTCTCTATTCCTTTTTGTGTATAACTTTTGTCTGTTTTCCTGTTTTGCTTTTGGTTGTCTCTTTTTTATTTTTTTCTCATAAAACTCCACTGTTTTTTTCACGTTGTGTTTTTTGTAGATTTTTTCTGTCTTTTTTGGGTTTTTCTTCTCTTGTTTCAGGGTGTTTATTTTTTTGGGCAGTATTTTCACTCTTTTTTGTTGTTTTCACTTATCCACTTTTTGTTTTGTGGATTTGTGGAAAACTTTTTCTTGTTTTCTTGGTTTTTTTGTGCTGTTTTTATGTTAGTATGCTCTTATCGTTTTGTTATTTTTTGTGTGGTGATGCTTTATGAACAGTCAGACCTATATACTGTGGAATGAGTTCAAGGCCTACTGTGTGAGTGAACTTTCTGTTGACAGCTCTGTAAAATTTTATCTTGATTCCTGTGTTCCTCTTTCTTTGGAGGATGGTGTTCTCATGCTGGGAACTCCGACAAAATTCTGTTACGAGGCAATTTCTTCAAGATTTCTGCTGGAAATGCGCCGTCTTTTTGCGGAAACAGGTTTAGGAAAAGACATTTTACTCACAATAGAAACGGAACAAAAAGAAACTCCTGTTCAGCAAACCGTACAGCTGCCTGCAGTTAAATCAAAACTTGACGGAACTGGGCTTAACAGCGATTATGTTTTTGACACCTTTATTGTCGGAAAATCAAACCGCATGCCGCACGCTGCCTGTCTTGCTGTCGCAGAACAACCGGGCTCAGGCTACAATCCTCTTTTTATCTGGGGTAACGTTGGTCTCGGCAAAACTCATCTCATGCAGGCAATCGGTCACTTTGTGCTGGACAAAGACCCTTCCAAGAAAGTTTTGTACGTCAGCGCAGATACTTTTACAAACGATCTCATTCACTCTATCAGAACAAACAGCATGGAAAAATTCCGGCAGCGTTACCGTGAACTTGACTTGCTTATGATAGATGACATTCAGTTCATCAGCGGAAAGGAATCAACCCAGGAAGAATTTTTCAACACATTCAATGCGCTGCACATAGCAAAAAAGCAAATTGTTCTGAGTTCCGACAGACCGCCAAAGGAAACCGGTCTCGAAGACAGACTTATCAGCCGTTTTTCCTCCGGTCTTGTGACTGATATTCAAACTCCTGACTATGAAACAAGAGTTTCCATTCTTCAAAACAAGGCAGAACGGAAAAATATGTCTGTTCCGGAGGATGTTATAAACTATATTGCGGAGAACATTCCAAGCAATATTCGCGAGCTTGAGGGCGCGCTCAACAGAGTCCGCTCTATTTCTGAAATCAACGGTGAGCCTCTCACTCTGGAAAAAACCTGCGTTTGGCTTAAAGATCTTCTTCGGGAACATTCACACGGCCCTGTAACTATAAACCAGATACAACAGCTTACTGCGGATGCTTTCGGTTTTTCTTTAGACGAACTTCTTTCAAAAAAGAGAACAGCCGATATTGCTCTTGCCCGCCATGTTGCGATGTTCATCGCAAGAGAGAAAACAGACGAGAGTCTTCAGCAGATTGGTTTATGTTTCAACAAAAAGGATCATACTACTGTTTTTCACGCCTGCAACAAAATAGAATCTCTTATAAAAAGCGACGGACGTGTAAAAATGATTGTGGACAATGTTGTGAAAAAGCTGTGATTTTACGCTGTTTTTTCCTCTTTTTTCCAATATCTTTTTATTTTCTTGCTCTTTTTTTGTGATTTTTGTGGATATTTTTTACCAAAAATTATAAAATATTCCACAGCAGGGGATTTTGTCTCTATAAGCGTTCCTGGCACTTTTCCTCTTTTTCGCACATACTGCTGTTACTACTGCTTATTTTTTAATATTATAAAGAAAGGAAGATAGAAAATGAAATTAACAATAAACAAAAAGCAGTTCCTTCAGAGCTGGGCTCTTGCAGAAAGAAGCGCAGCCGGCGGAAACACAATGGGTGTTCTTTCCTCTGTTCTTGTGAAAGCAGAAGAAAAAGGTGTTTTTTTGCAGGCGACAGATGTAAGAACCTCTATCTGCTGTGAAGCCTTTGGTATTTCTGTAGAAGAATTCGGCTCTGCTGTTTTTCCGGTCAAGATGGTGTCTGAGCTTTTCAAAAAAGCCCCGGGTGAAGAATTCACAATAACAGTAACGGAAGAAAAAGCCATTCTCAAAGCAGGAAAGAGCCGTTATAATTTCTCAACCTTCCCTGTAAAGGAATTCCCGGAGCTTCCGTCTTCCAAAATAGCAAAAAAATTCTGCGCGATTTCAGCAAAAGACCTCTCAAAAGTTCTTGAAGAGGGAACAATTGCAGCATCATTAACAGAGGATTTTCCTCTTTATCTTTCCTCAGCAAACATAGGATTGAAAGAAGGAATTCTTTCTGTTGTTTCAACAGACACCAGAAGACTTGCTCTTTCAAGCACTGTTGTAAAAGAGGAAGAGGAAGATGGAAATTATCTGCTTCCGATGAAAGGAATAAAAGAAATACAGAGAATTCTTTCTTTCTTTGAGCCGGAAGAGGAAATTACACTGCTTGTTGATGCGGCGCAGCTTTTCTTTGTCGCGAAAGGAATTGAGTTTACTATAAGACGGGTAGATTCGCACTTCCCAGCGTATGAGAGAATTCTTCCGAAGACAAGAACGACAAATCTGATAACAGACAGATCCAACCTAATCTCTGCACTGGAAAGAATAGATATTGTTGTAAGAGATCACAACAGAATGGTTGTGCTCGACATAAGTGAGGGAGAAAGTTTCCTTATGAAGGGAAAGGCACCCGATTTCGGTCAGGCAAAAGAAGAAATTGCTGCAAAAGTAACGGGAGAGGAAATAAAATTCGGTGTCAACACAAAATTCTTCATGGAAGCGCTGAAAGTTCTCAGAGATCAGGAAGTGAGTATTTCCTTTAACGGAAACCAAGGACATCTCTCTGTTAAACGTGTTGGGGAAGACAGTTTCCTTTGCCTGATAGCCCCGATAAGTATTTCTGCTGATGACGAGGAAGAAACAGAGGAATAGACAACCGCAAAAAAATGGGTTTCAAAAGAGTAAGGTTTATAAATTTCAGGAATATAGAATCACAGGAAATAAAAATATCCGGCGGGCTGAATCTGCTCACCGGATTTAATGGCTCCGGAAAAACAAATTTTCTTGAAGGACTTAATATACTTTCCGGCTGGGGCGCGCTTGAAAGCGGAACAAAAGCAAGAGATATCGTAAAAAGAGAAAGCGACAGCAGAGAAGCACAGCTTACCGGACAAAAAGATGATGAATACGGGGACATAATACAGGCAAAAATAGGTGAAAGATATTCCATACGATACAACAACGAGCAAATATCCGCAACAGAGCTTCGTTTTAGAATGCCGGTGCTTTGTTTTCTTCCAAACGATACACAGCTTGTTGAAGGAGCTTCTGCAAGACGCCGCAGACTGCTGAACATAATACTCGCGCTGATTGTTCCCGCTTACGCAAAAAGACTTTCTGAATACACAAGAGCGGTAAAACAGAAAGCAGCTCTGCTAAAAAAAGGAGAAAACACAGAGCAGATAGATAAAGTAATAAAACCGCTTGCTGTGTGGATATGGAAAATGAGAAAAAAATCGGTTCTGCTCTTGAATGAGGAAATAAAAAAACAGGAAAAACTGCTTCCGGAAAACACAGAGCTTTCTTTTTCCCGCGGCGGAGGAAACAGAAAACAAGATGAAGAAGAAGATTTTGCCACAGGAATAGAAGAAAAAAGAGAGAAAGAAAAACAGAGCGGAATACCGCTTGTCGGACCACACAGAGATGATTTGGTGATAAAAACAGGCAAAGAATTATCCGCAAACATACTGAGCCGCGGTTTCAGAAGACGCACAGCGGTGGCGCTGATGCTTGCAGCAGGAGACAGTGTTTACAGGAAGACGGGAAACATACCAACACTGCTTCTTGACGAAGTAACGGCAGAGCTTGATGCGGAAGGACGCGAGGTTCTTTTTGGAACACTCAGTGACAGAAAAGCACAGGTATTTGCCGCTACAGCAGAACCTTTTACTGAACATTTCTTTGGTACGATATATAAAGTTGACAAAGGAAGGATAGAGGTTTTCTCCAAATAAAATGAGAACAGATGACTTTTATGACGTTATAGTTATCGGAGGAGGACACGCAGGCTGTGAAGCAGCAATAGCTTCCGCGAAAATGGGTGCAAGAACGCTCATGCTTAATCTGTATCTTGACTCAACGGCAATGATGCCCTGCAATCCAAGCATAGGAGGTCCCGCAAAAGGACACATAGTGAGAGAAATAGACGCATTGGGCGGAGTTATGGCAGAGGCGGCAGATTTTTCAACACAACACCTTCGCTGGCTGAATACATCAAAAGGACCGGCTGTTCGAAGCCTTCGTGCTCAATGTGACCCGAGAAAATACACAGAATATTATCTGAAAGTTCTGTATTCCTGTCCAAACCTTGAAGTTCACCAAGCAGAAGTTACAGAAATTGTTATAAGAAACAGTACAATAGCAGGAGTAAAAATAAAAACAGGGCAGACAATAAACACAAGGGCAATAATTCTCTGTACAGGCACATATCTCGGCGCAAAAATTCACATAGGTCTTGCGAATCGCAAATCAGGTCCGTTGGGAATGGTTGCAAGTACAGAGCTTTCAAGGAACTTGCATGCGACAGGACTTGATATAGGAAGACTTCGCACAGACACAACTCCGCGTCTCAAAATAGACACAATCAACTGGGATATTCTTGAACAGCAGGAAAGCCTTGACGAGCCGCAGGCATTTTCACATTTCGGCGAAAAGAAAGTTTATGACGGCATATTCTGCGGACTCACTCGGACAAACACGCAAACACATGAAGTTATAAGGAAATATTTTGACAAATCTCCGCTTGTTTCAGGAGAATTGTCCAGAAGAAAAGGCCCGCGCTATTGTCCGTCAATAGATGACAAACTGATAAAATTTCCGCAAAAAGAGTCACACCCGATATTTCTTGAACCTGTTTCACCGGCAAGCATGGAAGTTTACATGCAGAATTTCTCAACATCCATGTGCCTTGAAGCACAATTTGAGGCAGTAGCTACCATAAGAGGGTGTGAAAACGCGCATATTCTGAAACCGGGGTATGCGATAGAGTATGATTATATAAACCCGCTTCAGATGACGCCGTGGCTTGAGTCAAAGAGAATAAAAGGACTGTTCACAGCCGGTCAGATAAACGGCACATCCGGCTATGAAGAAGCAGGGGTACAGGGACTAATAGCAGGAATAAACGCAGCCCTTACTTTACGAGGAGAAGATCCGCTTGTCTTTGGCAGAGACAAAGCGTATTTTGCTGTTTTGATAGACGATCTTGTCACTAAAGGCACAGAAGAACCGTACCGAATGCTGACAAGCCGATGTGAATACAGACTGTTGCTGCGGTTTGACAATGCAACCGACAGACTTTCAGAAATTGGTCACAAAATAGGACTGCTTTCAGATGAGAAATGGAAAGTGTTGCAGACGAGAAAAAAAGCGCTTGACGAGGAAACAGAAAGGCTGAAAAATCAAAAGATTTCAGTTTCCGATCAGGTAAACACCCTGCTTGAACAAGATGGAGCTTCTCCGATAACAGAAAGCACAAGCGCGTATGATTTGCTGAGAAGACCGGAAGTTAACTGGCAGACGATATCTTTATTGACAGACAGTAAGATTGATGCAGAAACAGGCGAAAAAATAGCGGTAGCGTGTAAATATGAAGGCTACATAAACAGACAGCTTCGTCAGGTAGATAAATTTTCCGGCATGGAAAAGCTGCGCTTTCCTATGAACTTTAATTTTTCCGAAATCAAAGGACTTTCCGCGGAAGGCGTACAAAAACTTAACGCAGTACAGCCGGTCACACTTGGTCAGGCATCAAGAATTTCTGGAGTTACGCCGTCTGATATTCAACTGCTTTGGGTTGCCATAGAAGCGCAGAGAATGTCAAAAGAGAAAAAAAATGGATAAAAATACGACGCCTGTTGAATTACAGAAATGTATTTCGCCGACAACAGCGGGAATGTTGGAAATATGCGAAAAACTTTTCCGCCTGGAAGAAAATTGGCTGACAATATTCAGCGGAAGTCTGTCTGTATTCGGAAGAGAAACCGCGCCGGGCGGCTGCCGTATTGAAAAAGAAGGTATTGTGCTGACAGTAAATGTGAAAGAAGCTTCTAAGATAACAAGTCTGAAATTCAAAGAAAAGCAATTCAGAGAAACCATAAGCGGATTTCTCGGAATAAAAGCAGTACGAATTGAATTTGTATCAGGCAGGGTGCAGAGAATACCACAAAGCCAAAACAACAGACAGAGAGTCCGATAACATTTTGAGAAAAAACGGATTACAGAAAAAGAGACAGCCAGAAGCTGCTCTTTTTTTATCATAAGCAGAAAACAGTACATTTAGGGTAATGTTGGTATAAAAGAAAGGATATTTATCTGTTTGCATATAGCGGTAACAAAGGTAAAACACACAAAAAAACAGAAAGTTATACACAAATTGTGTATAACTCTTGTTTAGAAATGTGAAAAACTGCAAAGAATAGGGAAAAATGAGTATATAACAGGGAGTTGCTTATGTGAGTTATCCACAAAAAGGTTTAAATTTAACAAAAATCTGTGCAAAAGCCGGTGAAACCTGGTTAAAACGTAAGGCAGAAACAAAAAAACAGCCGGTTACAGCATAAAATGATATGAGAAAAAACAGAATTTCGGCAGGGAAAACCAAACCACAAAAAATATTTTGCGGCTAAGAATATAGACTTTTTTTGACATTATATTCTTCATTGTTGTTCTGACACACCAAAAAACATAGAAAAATTTCAAAAAAGTTGTCTTGTATTACGCCGAAAATGAAACATAAATGTTATAATATCAAGTAGATTTTTGTCATGTATTCTTGTCGATAAGGGGATGTGAAGATGGGGTTTCCTGCAGCAGAACTGTATTTTTCAGAAGAAAATTTCTCCCCTGCCAAGCCTGTACAGCAACCAGTTTCTCCCACGTTGGTAGAGGGTTCTCCGGAACCGGCGCTTGAAGATAAAGTAAAAATAATCGGTATTGGCGGAGGCGGCAGAAACGCGCTCAACCATATTATTTCCAATAAAACAGACAACGTCGGTTTCCTTGCTGTTGACACAGACGTTCGTAACCTCGAAAAATCAGTCAGCCCGAACAAAATCATTCTTGGCAAACGCGGCATAGGCGCAGGCTGTATTCCCCAAAACGGTGAAGAAGCAGCCCGTGAATCTCTTGGCGAGATTATGGAATTTATGCGCGGTGCTGATATGGTTTACCTTACGGCTGGTATGGGCGGAGGCACAGGTACAGGAGCAATCCCTGTTATTGCCGCTGCGGCGCGCAATTTAGGTATCTTAACGGTGGCGGTTGTTACAAAGCCGTTTGCCTTTGAGGGTGCAAGAAAAATGCGCATGGCGATTGAGGGAATAGAGAAACTTACCCCTGTTGTTGACGCTCTTATTGTTATACCGAACGAAAAACTTCTTGAGAACAGCGACCTTGATACCGGTATTCCGGAAGCGTTTGCCAAAGCAGACGAGGTGCTTCGTCAGGCTGTTCTCGGCGTTACTGAGCTTATTACGCGTCCCGGCATGGTAAACATGGACTTTGCCGATGTGAAAGCGGTTATGAGCAAATCGGGTATATCTGTAATGGGTACCGGCAGAGCCTGCGGAGAAAACCGCATTGAAGAAGCTCTCAGACAGGCTATGGAGAGCCCGCTTATGGAGATTGTTCCGTCAGATGCCTGCGGTCTGCTGATGAACATTACAAGCGCCGGAACGCTTACGCTGTTTGAACTTCAGCAGGCAGCATCGATAGTTGAAGAATGTATTAACGAAACAACAACTTTTGTATGGGGTACTGCAGAAGATCCTGAGCTTGGCGAGGACATCAAGGTTACGATTATAGCGACAGGAATTTCCGTTCAGCCGCACAAAGAAGACAAAAAAACTGAAACTCCGGCAAGCAGAGATATCCAGCAGCGCCAGCCTTGGATACAAACTGCAAAGGACGCTAAAACAACAAACACAGCAGAACACAAAGAGTTTCTTGAAGTAACACTGCCGCAGCGTCAGGTGGCAAACACGGAAAAGCCGTTTATTCCTGTGTGGCTCAGAACGCAGCAAAATGAGACGGCAGGTAAAACTGCACAGCCTGAGGAAGCCAAAGCAGAAACAGCAGAAATAAAAGAGTCTGCAGAAGTACAAGTGGGAAACATTTTTGGTACAGAAGAAACAAAAGAATATGATTTGCCGTCATATATCAGACGCAAAAAAACGGCGCCAAAAATTGACTGATTTTCGCCCGGTTGTTAAATAAAGCAGTTAAGGCTTTGCTTTCGCAAAGCCTTTTTGATGAAACAGTATGCGTAAACGTATAATCAAAAAACAGTAAAAAGGGGATATGGAAATGCAGGAAGAGGAAAAAATCTACAACGTAGAAAAAGAAACGTCAGGCGGAGCAGAGTTTGACTACGAAATAGTCAATAAACGCATAAGACCGCTTGCAGAGCAGCTTATTGAGAAATTTGACGAACTTAAGCACATAGACCCTGCCAAAATACTTTTCGTACTCAACCACAAAACAGCCGGCAGCAAAAACCACATCGTACTTGCACACACCACCAGAATTCCGGTTAAATGGACGGAGCTTATGTATCAGCTTGCCGGAGTTTCCTATTTCTACAAAATGGAATTCTACGCAAAAACAACTGCCGCGCTTGACGAAAGTCAAATGATAGCGCTGCTGTACAGCGAGCTTCGCCGCATAGGACATGAGGGTAAAATGCTTATCCCTGACGTTCACGACTGGTGGCAGGTTGTCATCGGACTCGGCAGAAAGTGGTTCTACCCCAACGAAACCTGCGCAAATCTGCTTGATGAAGGTGTGGACTGGAAAAAACTTATGGGACAATTCTACGAAGAGATAAAAACAGAGGAATAGAGTTACAAGAAACAAAGAAGCTGTGTGTTAAATCTAATTTAATAAAAGCGGACGGCTATCCAGCCGTCCGCTTTTATTGCTTTAATACTTATTTAAGAGCTTCGGAAACAGCGACAGCGACTGCTACGGAAGCGCCGACCATCGGGTTGTTGCCCATGCCTATAAGCCCCATCATTTCAACATGTGCCGGAACAGAGGAAGAGCCTGCGAACTGCGCATCGCTGTGCATTCTTCCCATTGTATCTGTCATACCGTAGCTTGCAGGACCTGCTGCCATATTATCAGGGTGGAGAGTACGGCCTGTGCCGCCGCCTGACGCGACAGAGAAATATTTTCTGCCGTTTTCTATTGCCCATTTTTTGTATGTACCTGCAACAGGATGCTGGAAGCGTGTCGGGTTGGTTGAGTTGCCTGTGATTGAAACGTCAACGCCTTCATGTGCCATAACCGCGACACCTTCGCTGACGTCATCCGCGCCGTAGCAGCGTATTTTTGAGCGTTCGCCGTCAGAGAATTTAATCTCTTTCGTAATTGCGAGTTCACCGGTGAAATAATCATATTTTGTTTCAACATAGGTAAAGCCGTTGATTCTTGAAATGATGT
>JAZRZG010000158.1:0-1680 GCA_045601305.1 Synergistaceae bacterium | reverse complement strand
TTTATCGTAATTCTCCTTTTTCTGTAATTGTTTCTTACAGTCATTGACTTTTTTGTAATTGCTTTTTATCAGTCATTGGTTTTATTAACAACACCCTCCATATATAAATCTGCAATGAGACGGCACAAAAAGCAACCGGCTTGATACAAAAAAATATAAATTTTGCAAAAATTAACAACACCCTCCATATATAAGACAGCCCCTGATTTTTGAAGGAAGAAACGGAAAGCCAAACAAATATCAAATGCAAAATTATCAGCCTGTGAAGATAAAATGAAAAACAAAACGCCGCAAAAGCGTTGCCATTGCTGAATAAATGCTGTTTTGGACGGTAAATGAAAGTTAAGTGTTATTTGAGGAATTAACTAAAGTTTTGTAAATTTGTTGCGTGGTCTGCATGTTTGCAAATGGAACGGAGTGCTTGCATAATTTTAGAAATATGTTATAATCCTACAGTTGCAGAACACGCATGGTGCGGGTTAATGAAATGCCTGACGGCTGCCCGCGCACAGCGGAGGGAGGAAAATACAGTATGTATGCAGTAATCGAAACATGCGGCAAACAGTACAAGGTTTCGGAAGGCGACAAAATCCGCTTTGAGAAACTTAACGCTGAAGAAGGCGCCGAAGTCACGTTTGACAAAGTTCTTCTTCTCGGAAAAGATGACGGAGTAACGGTCGGCGCGCCTTATGTCGAAGGCGCAAAGGTCATCGGCAAGGTTCTTGAAAACGGCAGAGACAAAAAGGTCATCGTTTTCAAATACCGCAGAAAGAAAAACTATCGCAAATTCCGCGGTCATCGCCAGTATTTCACAACAGTTGAAATCAGCGCAATCGCATAGTTTGGGGGAATAGATTATGGCGCATAAAAAAGGTCAAAGCAGCAGTACTAACGGTCGCGACAGTCAGCCTAAGTATTTGGGCATAAAAAGCGGGGACGGTCAGCTCATCAATGCAGGCACGATAATCGTCCGCCAGCGCGGTACAAAGATCCGCCCCGACAAAAATGTCGGTTGCGGACGCGATTACACTCTTTATGCACTTGCAACGGGCAAAGTTCGTTTCCTTACAAAAGCCGGACGCAAATACGTTACGGTTGAAGAGGCCTAAGCAGGTACAAAATTTAACATTCAAAGGGGCCTTAGCGGGCTCCTTGTTTTTTAAGAGGACATTGTATGAAATTTGTTGATTACGTAACTATTTCGGTTACTGCCGGACGCGGAGGAAACGGCTGCATGAGCTTTCTGCATGAGCCGTTTAAGCCGAACGGAGGTCCTGACGGAGGCAACGGAGGAAGAGGCGGCAGCGTAATTTTTGAGGCTGTCACCAATCTTCAGACGCTTGCTGACCTTGAATATCAGCGGCACATTAAGGGCGCAAACGGTTCTCACGGCAGCGGCAACGCAAGAAACGGCGCAAATGGGGACGACGTGGTTATCAAAGTCCCCTGCGGCACTGTTTTTACTGATGCTGAAACAGGCGAAGGACTTGCTGACCTTGTTGAAGCCGGCGACCGTTTTGTCGCGGCGCGCGGTGGAAGAGGCGGCAGAGGCAACCGTTGTTTTGCAAATGCGCGCAGGCTAGCACCGCGTTTTTGCGAAAAGGGGGATATGGGCGAAGAAATAACTCTTCGGCTTGAACTGAAACTTATCGCGGATATTGCTCTTGTCGGACTTCCAAA
>JAZRZG010000157.1:0-8076 GCA_045601305.1 Synergistaceae bacterium | reverse complement strand
ATTGTCGGGACCGAAAGAAAAATATATGCTTGCTTTAACGCCGTGCTTCGCGAAGATGTCCAACATGCGCGGGACTCCTTCAACGTAGCCGCGCAGCGTATCAACGTCAACCTTTACGGCAAGCTTCGTCATTACTTCTCTCCGTTGTCAGCGTAATACTGAATCGTCTTTACAAGCATATCGTGCATATTAGTAACAGGTTTCCAGCCGAATACGCGCTCCATCTTCTCAATCGACGGCTTGCGGTCCTGAGCGTCGTCGTAAGCCTTTCCGTAATACTGCTCCGGCGCGACGATTTCTATCTTTGCCGCCTCTGCTTTTGCCTTATACTGCGGGAATTCCTTCAGCGCGTCAATCGTCATTTCAGCCATTTCCTTTATTGAATAATGGTTGTACGGGTTGCCGATGTTGAAAATTTCGCCTGTCGCCTTGCCCTCTTTGTTGTCAACAATGTGCGCAAGCCCTTCAACAGCGTCGCCGACCCAGGTAAAACTTCTGCGTTGCTCTCCGCCGCCGACGAGCGAAATGCCGCCGCGGTTGAGAACGTCGTAAATCATCTGCGTAATCGCGCGCGCCTCATGCCTTGAAGCGTCGTCAAAGGTGTCAAGGCGCGGCCCCATCCAGTTAAACGGGCGGAAAAGCGTGAAATCAAGCCCCTGCTCCTGACCGTAGCCGAAAATAACTCTGTCCATCATCTGCTTCGAACAGCTGTAAATCCAGCGCATCTTCTTGATAGGGCCTGTAATGAGCGGGCTTTCGTCTTCCTTGAACTCCTTGTCGGTGCTCATGCCGTACACTTCCGACGTTGACGGGAAAATGACGCGTTTGCCGTGCTTCGCGCACCAGCGGACACATTTCAGGTTCTGTTCAAAGTCAAGCGAGAACGTCCAGACCGGTTTTTCGATATAAATTTTCGGCTTTGCGACTCCGGCAAGCGGAAGCAGCGTGTCACACGACGCGATCTGCTCTTCGAGCCACGCGTCTTCTTTGAAAATGTCGCCCTGCCTGAAAGTGAAGTTTTTCATGCCGGCAAAAGGTTTCAGGTTGTAATCGTAAAGGTCAAAGCCTGTGATTTCCCAGTCAGGTCTGTTTGCCGCATACTCAAGGAAATGCGTGCCGATAAAGCCGTTGACACCGGTTACAAATATTTTCATCAGAATTTCTCCTTTTCTTCTTCACCTTCGAACCGGAAGGAAAGTATTTCAAGAAGCCCGCCTCCCGTGCCTACAAGGAACGGACTTTTGCTTACGATTTCTTTCGGCGCGGCGCTGCCTTCAAGCGGACGCACTTTCCAGACAAACATTTTACGCCCGTCGATATCGGTAAACGCTCCCGGAAACGGGTGTGTGACAGCGCGGACAAGATTATAAATCTCAACCGCGCTTTTGTTCCAGTCTATTTTTCCGTCCTCAGGGCGGCGTCTGCCGAATTTCGTTGCCTGACTTTCGTCCTGCGGTCTGCGCGGCGCAGTACCGGCTTCAAGCGCCGGAAGCTGACGCTCTATAACAACTCTTGAGGCTTCAACGACCTTGAGAAAAACGTCATGCGCCGTATCGTCAAATTCAATCGAAACCTCTTGCTGGTCAACAATGTCGCCTCTGTCGGCAAAATGCGTCATAACGTGCAACGTTGTGCCGGTTTTGGTTTCCCCGTTCAGCACTGCCCAGTTGACACAGGCGCGTCCTCTGTACTTCGGAAGCAGCGCACCGTGAATATTGTACGCGCCAAGACGCGGCACCTCAAGCACCTCATCGGGAATCATAGCGCGGTAATACATTGAGAGCACCAGTTCAGGCTTAAGCGAACGGAAATATTCAAGCTGTTCATCGTCAAGTTTCTTCGGCGTACGTACCGGAATACCGGCATCTTCCGCAACCCGCTTTACTGACTGAAACCAAATTTCTTCGTTAGGGTCATCTTCGTGAGTGAAAACGGCGGCAATGTTTGCCCCCTGCTTTATAAGCTGTTTCAGGCAGACGCTTCCGACCTCACTGTACGCAAAACAGACAATACGCGGTCTCATTATTCATCTTCCTTCGTTTCGTACACCTTGCGCACGGAATAGCGCGGGCGTTTGCTGACTTCCTTGTAGATTCTTCCGACATATTCTCCCAGCACACCGACAGAAATAAGCGTAATGGCTGTCAGCATAAAGCCAAACGCCTCAAAGGAATGCATAATGAAATTCTGCCACGTGCCGATACCGAGAATAACGCGGCGGATAAACATAAACAGCAGCAACAGAACAGAAATCACAGAGAAGAACATTCCTGCCATGGTAACAGCCTGCAGAGGCACAAGCGAGAAATTTGTCATCAGGTCAAAATTCAGGCGGATGAGCTGAAAGAGTCCATACTTTGAAACACCGAACGCGCGCTCCCTGTGCGCGACTGAAATCTCAATCGGGTTAACCGCAAATTTCTGCGCAAGCGCCGGAATAAAGGTACTCGACTCTTTGCTGACATTAATAATGTCTATAATTCTGCGGTCATAACCGCGAAGCATACAGCCGTAATCCTTGATTGTGAGCTTCGCTATCTTGTTCGTAATTCTGTTTACCCATTTTGAGGCAAATTTTCTGAACCAAGGGTCCTGCCGTCCGACACGATACGTACCGACAACGTCGTGACCATTGTCCATTTCGGCGAGAATACGCGGAATTTCCGCAGGCGGATTCTGCAAATCGGCATCAAGAGTAATTATTTTACTCCCGCGTGTGTACTCAAAACCGGCAAGCAGCGCCATGTGCTGTCCGAAATTCGCGCCAAGGTCGATTACGCGAACCTCCTTGTGCTGCTGCTGAAAATCGTACAGCATACCAAGCGTCGCGTCCCTGCTGCCGTCGTTGATAAAAATAACCTCAAACGTACGCCCAAGCTTTTCGGCAACCGGCCATAGTTCACCGAAAAGCGCCGGAAGCGACTGCTCCTCGTTATAGACAGGAATAACTATTGAAACCTCTGTATCTTTCATTTACACAACCTCCCAAATCGGTTGCTGAATATATCCGCTATTCCTTGCAAACTTCTTTCACCGCTTCGATAACATCTGTAACGTCATCATCGCTCATTGCAGGGAACAGCGGCAGAGAAACTATTCTGTCAGACACATACTCTGCTTCCGGCAAATCTCCGCGTTTGAGCCCTGTCAGTTTTCCGTAGCAGGTAAACAGATGCAGCGCCTGATAATGCAGCGCAGTGCCGATGTTAAGCGCCTTCATGCGAGCCATGAACTCATCGCGGGAGAAGCCGAGAACGTCAGTGTCAATAAACGGAGTAAAAATATGCCAGCTGTGCGTATGCTCCCACGGCGCCGGCTGCGGAAGGATAAGTCCCTTCACATCGGCAAGTTCGTTCTTGTATCTGTTCACAATCTCCGTGCGGCGCGCGTTGAACTCGTCAATCTGCGTCAGCTGCGAACGACCGACAGCCGCGTTGATGTCAAGCATTGTGTATTTCAGTCCCGGGAACGGAATGTCATAATTTGAGTTTCCCTTCGCCGCGTAGCGATTCCACGCGCCTTTTGACATACCGTTCTGACGAAGCACCTGAATTTTTTCCGCAAGTTCCTCGTCCTGTGTGCAAATCATACCGCCCTCGCCTGTCGTAATGTTCTTTGTGGGGTGGAAACTAAACACGGCAAGCCGTTTCGCGCCTCTGTCCGCGCCGATTTTGCGCCCCTTATAGGCAGCGCCGAGCGCGTGAGCGGCATCTTCGATTATCGCAAGACCGTATTTGTCCGCAATCGCTTCGATTTTGTCCATGTCACACGGCATACCGGCAAAATGTACCGGAATAATCGCCTTTGTACGCAGCGTAATCAGCTTTTCGATATTCTCAGGAACGATATTCAGCGTGTTGCGGTTTATATCGGCAAACACAGGTCTTGCGCCGGTAAACACAACAGCGTTCACCGTTGCGGCAAAAGTCATGGGAGTAGTGATAACCTCATCTCCCGCTTCAAGCCCCAGTGCCATTGTCGCGCAGTGAAGCCCCGCAGTCGCGGAATTTGCCGAAAGCGCGTAAGCCGCGCCGGTGTATGCCGCAAATTCCTCCTCAAATTTTATCGTTTTCGGACCCATCGCAAGCCAGCCGCTGCGGATTGAATCTGCCACCTCGGCTATCGCTTCCTCTTTAATGCTCGGTTTGGAAAACGGCAGAAAATCTTTTCTCATTTTTATTTACCCTCTTTATACAAAACTGTGTATTTGCCGGCTGTGCAGCGCACAAGCTTTACCTTCGCAAATTCTTCCGGCGGCAGGACATCTTTGGCTCTGTCGCCATGCTTGTCCTCAAGAACCACTATGTAACGTTTGCCGCTCTTCTTCCACAATTCCTTGAATTCTTCCTCGCTCACAAACCAACCGGCACCCTCAGGCTGCGAGGCGCCGTATGACAGTTCGCCCTTTCCGCCGACAACCAGCACGCGCTGCTTTGTGTAAAATGACAGTCCCTGCATTATATCGTTCCAAGCAACAACCACATCGCCGTCCCGTCTCACGCTTTCGACAACGGCGGCGGCTTCCTTAAAACTTCTTGTCGGTGCAATGATACCATAAACCTGCTGAATTCCGCAAATAAACAGCACTGCGCAGAACATGAGCGCGCACACGCCGTTACAGACGTTCTTGCCCTTTTTCATAAACATTTTTGCGGCGACAGGCATACAAATCAGCGCCGGAGCTGCAACGACAACCGCCTTCCATGCGGAACTCCAGTCAACGTAGCCGCCGGTAAACGGATAAACAATCAAAGCCGCGCCGAAAAGCCCCGCCGTTAAAGCAAGCGCAAGAACCGGCCGCCCGTGCGTCTCACCGTCGCGCGCCATTCTGTCAAGCTCAGCGGCAATAAGAACGGCAAGCGGCGGAATACAAGGCACAATGTAGGGAATCAGCTTTGAATCCGAGGCAGAGAAGAAAAGGAAAATCACCGCAAACCATATCACAAGATAGCGGTTAGCGTCGCGCTGCAGCTCGTCAGCCGGCGAGCGCAGCACACTTCTTTTGCTGAAAAATCCGGGCAGAAACGCCGTCCACGGAAGCACCCCTGCAATAATCATCGGAATGAAGAACCAGAACGGCTCATAGCGATCGTGCATCTTTGTCAGATAACGCTGAAAATGCTCCTGAATGAAGAAGAAACGGAAAAAATCAGGATTTGCCCTGCACACCAGCCAAAACCACGGAACCGTGATCAAGAAAAACAAAACAATCGCCGGAACATAAAACGGTTTGTAGAACAACCGCCATTTTCTCGTTACAAGGATATAGACAAAAATAATTGCCCCCGGCAGAACAACGCCTATCAACCCCTTTGTAAGCACCGCAAGAGCACAGGCGGCATAAAACAGCAGATAAAACCATCCGCTGTCCTCGCGCTGCGCAGCATAAAACGCCGCCATGGCAAGCGTCAGGAAAAAAGACAACGGCATATCCGTGATGTTCAGAGTACCGATCGCAAAATACAAAAGCGACGACCCGCACACAACCGCGGCAAACCAGCCTGCAAGCTTCCCGTACATATAAGCCGCAAGCAGCGCGGCAGCGGCAACACCAAGCAGCGCACAGAGCGTGACAGTAATCCTTGACGCAAACTCCGTTTCGCCGAGCACCTTAAACGCAGCCGCATTTGCCCAGTACAGAAATGCCGGTTTCTCAAAATATTTAACATAATTCAGCTTAGGTGTCACAAAATCACCGCTTTCAGCCATTTCGCGCGGAATTTCGCTGTAACGTCCCTCGTCAGGGTCCATCAGAGGATAATTCCCAAGCGGCAGAAGATACCCAGCTGCAAGCACCGTAGGCAGAATTACAAAAAACAGATTTCGTTTGGATTTCAAAAATTGCGGCATACGTTCTGCTCCTTATCTATTTGTTTAATTACGCTCGTTTTTTTCGTTTTTTCGGCAACTGACGACTTCTCCGCCCCCGTCTTTTGTGCCGATGACCAACGACTTTTTACTCCCGGGTTCTACATATCACTTTTCTTCATATACTCCGGCAGTTTAACCTCCGGCGAAGGACCTGTGATTTCACGCGTCGCGTCAAATTCTATGTCAAAAAGCAGCTGCGTTATGTCCATCTGCGTCATTTTGTCTGTTTCGTACGAAATCGCACAGCGCCTGTATCCGAATTTCTCCGCAAAAAAAGCATACGGCGTGTTCTCTGCGTTCAGCACTCTGCCAAACCTTTTCACCATAGCCGCGGTAAACATATTCTCGTCAAAGAACGGATTTTCATTCACAAGCAGAATAACCTTGACTTCGTCCAGCAGAATATCACCGTTCCAAATGCTGCACATCGTAAGCCCAGCCTTAAGCCCTGCAAACTGCGGAAGCAGCGGCAGAACAGCCATTTCCATCTTCGACGACCAGGAAAATACCGCCGAAAAACCAAATTCCACAACAGAACCGCCGGCAGGCGCGATAACGTTCTGCCGTGACATTGTGCCGACATTGCCGCACTGCATTCCGTGCATATACAGGAATTCGCTCGAAAGTCCTATGGCAAACGCCGACAACATTCCGAAAAGCGGACTGTAAAGCCCATTGCTTTCAACAGGCGAAAAATCCTTTCCGTACGGCAGCCAGTACGGCACCGACAAATCTAAATCTTCATCCCAGTATGGCAGAATTGAATCCATGTTTTTACCTCGTTTTACCTTTCCAGCGTTCAAACAATTCCGCGTACGTCAGCTCACCGCGTATGCCGAAACGCGTCAGCGAAAAATCATATTTTGCAGGGTCGTCAGGCGAAATCAGCCTGAAATTGTCCGTAATTTCGCGCGCCGCATTGCCGTTTGCGCCCCGCCGCGTACACAGCCCAATCTCGGAACATATTTGAAACATGTGTGTATCAAGCGGAATACAGAGCGCTGAAGCAGGAATTTTCGTCCAGCCTCCCGGGTCAACCTCATCACGGCGCACCATCCAGCGCAAAAAAAGCATCAGCCGCTTGCACGCGCTGCCCCTCGACGGCAGAGGCAGAAGAAACGAACCGCCGTTTCCGGCAAGCTCAAGCACAAACTCCTCAAGAGCAGACCAAACATCACCGCTGAAATTTGAACAGAAAAGTTCCTGCAGCGTTGCGCCGGATTTGTACACACGCGACATTGCCGAAAGAAATGCCGCAAGCGCAGTCTCGTCAGTGAATCGGTGAACGAAGCCGGAAAATTTATGCCGCAGCAGCTTTTCATCCGCATTCGCCAGATATTCAGCAGGTTTTTTGCCCAGCACCGACAACACTCTCTGCACACTTCTGAGAATCTGCGCCACACGCCCGTAGGCAAGCGAAGCTGCAATAAGCGCGACAGCCTCCCTGTCACGCGGATTGTCATAATCGTACAAAAACTGCAGAGGGTCGGGAGAAACAAACTCTCTTTTGTTGTAATCCGCGTAGAGCCGCTCAAACACAGCGCGGCTTGCGGCGATATCAGCTTTGCCGTTCAAAATAGCCATCGGCAACATTATACTATAATTTCAGACCCGCAGGTATATGAAGAGAAAAAAGATTTCCTAACCCTTGTATGTCCTTGTATGTTTACAATACATATGTTAAGACTACAGATTTTGGCATATTTTTGGTTAAGCTGCGCTGCAGAGGGTATCTATATCTAATTTCGGTGCTTTCAGCGCCTCCCTCTGTCATTTTCCTCTCGCTTATTTGAAAATAAACCCGTTTATGCCGGCTTTTTTTAGTTTGGCAAGTGTAGCCTGCGAATTGCTTCCGCCGTCAACAAAGACTCTGTAATATGTTCTGCCTTTAACAACCCCTTCTCCGACAAAAGCATTATAGCCTTTGGCGCAAAGCAGGTCGGCAATCCGCTGTGAATCGCTTCTTCTTGTTGTGGCTGACACTTGAACAGTTTTGCCGGGAACGGGTTCCTGCTGAATTGCTGTTTTGTTTTCCGGTTTCGATTGTTCTTCTTTAGGCTTCACTGTTTTTGTTTGTTTTTTCTCCGCTGCCGGAGCAGATTTTGTCCTGTCGGCATTTTCGAGTTTCTCAACTCTCTCAAGCAGTTTGCGTATAACTTCGTCCTGTGCGGCAAGTTTTTCGTTCTGTTCGAGAAGTTTCGCATC
>JAZRZG010000156.1:0-9490 GCA_045601305.1 Synergistaceae bacterium | reverse complement strand
AATGTGAGACTTTGTTCAAGACGCTGTTTTTTGCCTCTTGACATAGGTCACTTCATAACAGTGTCTTTGCCCCGCAGGGGCTATAAATACCAATTACCAATTGTGGTGTTGCAACAAGTTGCAACGTTGGAAATTAGAAGCATAAAGTCGCTGGCCCCTGCGCTGATACTTCGCGTCCCGCAGGAAGACAGGAATAAAAACCGCAGGAAGACGGTGATTTTTGTTTTTCCAAGGTGCGGTGTGCGCCTTTAAGTGTTTAACAATTTTTGGCTGACAAATAACAATCTTTTTATCCGTTTGCGGCGCTGAGGAAATGTTTGAGTCTTTCTGTTTCCGGCGCGCTGAATATTTTTTCAGGCGCACCCTGTTCTACTATTCCGCCATCGGCAAGGAATACTACTTTGCTTGCGAAGTTGCGGGCAAATCCCATTTTGTGCGTGGAAATAAGCATTGTCATTTTTTCTTCGGCAAGTTCTTTTATTACTTGAATTACTTCCTGTGTAAGTTCAGGGTCAAGCGCCGAGGTCGGCTCGTCAAACAGCATTATTTCAGGACGAATTGCAAGCGCTCTTGCTATGGCAACGCGCTGCTGCTGTCCGCCGGAGAGTTCGTACGGATAGCAGTCTGCTTTTTCTTCAAGTCCGACTTTTTTCAGCAATTCGCGCGCTTCCGGCATAACTTCTTCAAGTTTTCTTCCCTGTACTGTCACCGGCGCTTCTGTAAGGTTTTCAATTACTGTCATGTGCGGAAAGAGATTGAACTGCTGAAAGCACATCGCCGTTTTGGAGCAGATCGCTTTCGCTTCCTCATCAGGCACGTATTTTCCATCACGCACAAGCCATCTGCCGGCTATGCAGACTGAACCTCCGCTGACGGTTTCAAGTCTGTTTATGCAGCGCAGCAGTGTGGATTTTCCGCAGCCTGAGGGTCCTATCAATGACACGGCTTCGCCTTTTTCTACAGTCAGGCTCACTTCATTGAACACCTGGACGTCTCCGAAGCTTTTGCTGAGTTTTTCTATTCTGATTATTTCGTTTGTTTTTGTCTGTTCGTCCATGACTTTTTCCTCATTTATTCGCGGTAACGCGCGTAATGTGCTTCAAGCCGCGCAAATATCTGGTTGACAACGAATGTCATGGCAAGATAGAAAATTGCCGCAAGCAGGAAGGGCATCATTGTAAATTCTCTCTGCACTATTGTTCTTGCTTCACGAAGCAGGTCGTTCATCGCCAGCACATATACAAGTGATGTGTCTTTTACCAGTGTTATAGTTTCGTTGCATACAGGAGGTAGGATGCGTTTTATCATCTGCGGAATTATTATCCTGCGCATTGTCTGCACCTGATTAAATCCAAGTGCTTTTGCTGCCTCGTATTGTCCTTTTGGTATTGACTGTATTCCGGCACGGAATATTTCTGAAAAATACGCCGCGTAGTTAATCGCAAAAGCGACCAGCGCAGCAGTAAGATCTGAAAGGAAAATATTGAACTTCGGCAATACAAAGTACACAAAAAACAGTTGAAGCATCAAAGGGCTTCCGCGCATTATCCAGCTGTATATTCCAATAGCTTTGGACAATGAGCTGATTTTTGATATGCGCCCGAGTGCCAAGATAAAACCAAGCGGAAGCGACAGCGCAAGCGTTGTAAAAAACACTGTAAGCGTGAGTTTTGTTCCACCCAGCATCGGCATGCACATTCTTAGAATTTCATTCATTTCAATGGCTCCCGTGAATAAAAAAACAAGAGACCCTGCGACCCCTTGTTTTTTGTTATTTTATTTCTTTTTGAGCATTATGTCAGCACCAAACCATTTTTCACTGATCTTGGCACCTGTTCCGTCTGCCGCAATTTCGTCAATTTTTTCCTGCATAAGGTTGCGAAGTTTATCATTGCCTTTACGGAATGCAATACCAAACTGTGCCTCAGGACCGAAAGTTTTTTCGATACATACAAATTTGCCGGGACGTCTGCTCATGTAGTAACGTCCGACTATTTCGTCTGCAAATACACCGGCAAGACGCCCGTTTTCAAGGTCTATAAAAGCTTCTATGTAGTCTGTGTATTTTTTGACAGTTACAGTTTTTTTGAATTCAGCCTGTTTTTCCATGTTATCGTCTGCCGTACTCGCGTTCTGGAGTCCCACTGTTTTTCCTGCAAGATCAGTAAAATCTTTGACGGAAGAGCCGGCTTTAACAAACAGCAGCTGTCTATTGTTCATGTACGGGTCGCTAAAGAGCATATTCTTTTGACGCTCCGGTGTGATGTCCAGCCCGTTCCATATGCAGTCGATGCGTCCGCTTGAAAGTTCCGCTTCTTTGCTTGACCAGTCGATTGCTTTGAATTCAACGGGAACAGAAAGACGCTTTGCGACTTCCTTCGCAATGTCAATGTCAAATCCGACGATTTCGTTCTGCTCGTTTTTGAAACCCATCGGCGGGAAACTGTCGTCAAGTCCGATAATGATTTTCTCCACTTTCGCTTCTTTTCCGCAGCCTCCGAAAGCACAGTATAAACCGACCGCAGCAATGATTGCGACAATAATAGCAACTACTTTTTTGTTCATTTTTTCTCCTCCGTCCATAATGTACAAGGTAGCTCTTTAATATATTGCTATATTATCATATTTGTTCAAGACACGCAATGAATAAAAACAACACCGTGAAGGTATCCGGTGCTGTTAAGGAAATTCCAATATTATATTTGACAGATTATCTTACCCCGAGATATGCAGCCTGGATTTCCGGGTTATTGAGCATTTCAGAAGATGTTCCTTTCATGATGACTTCTCCAGTCTGAAGGACATAGGCTCTGTCTGAAAGTTGAAGAGCTTTTTTCGCGTTCTGCTCGACAATAAGGATTGTTGTGCCGAGTTCTTTGTTGATAATTTTAAGTTCTCTGAAAATTTCATTAATAATGATGGGCGCAAGTCCCAGTGAGGGTTCGTCAAGGAGCAGAACATCCGGTTTCTGCATAAGAGCTCTTCCAATTGCAAGCATCTGCTGTTCGCCGCCTGAAAGTGTACCCGCATATTGTCTTTGGCGCTCTTCGAGGCGCGGGAAGAGTCTGTATATCTGCTTAAGCTGTTCTTCTGCCGTTTTTTTGTCTTTAAGTGGGAATGCTCCCATCTGCAGGTTTTCATAGACTGTAAGCGGAGCAAAAACCCTTCTGCCTTCAGGTGATATGCTTATTTTCTCGCATACAACTTTAAAACTCTTGTCCGGCAGTTGTTTTCCGTTCAGCAGAATTTCTCCTCCCGAGCGTTTGACATCACCCATGATTGCGTTCATCATTGTTGATTTGCCGGCGCCATTTGCGCCGATAACAGCAACAATTTCTCCGTGATATACGTCGAGACTTACTCCTCTGAGTGCCTGAATGGCACCATAGTTTACTTCAAGATTTTTGATGGAAAGGATAGGCTGCATAGTTATTCCTCCTCCCCGAGATATGCCGCAAGGACTTCAGGATTGTTCTGTACATCTCTTGCGCCGCCGTCGGCAATTTTAGCGCCGAAGTTAATGCAGACAACGTGCGAACAGATGTTCATAATGACATCCATGTGGTGTTCTATAAGCAGAATCGTAAGGCTGAAATCTTTGTGAATTCCGCTAATAAGTTCATTGAGCTCAACAACTTCTTCAGGATTCATACCTGCCGCAGGTTCGTCCAAAAGAAGGAGTTTCGGACGAAGCGAAAGAGCACGGGCAATCTCAAGTCTGCGCTGAAGACCATACGGAAGTGTTCCAGCTTTTTGACCTGCAAGGTCGGCAAGTCCGACTCTCTTAAGCAGTTCCATACTTTCATCGCGAATTTCTTTTTCCTTTTTCTCCCAGCGTCCGAGATGTGTCAACGCCTCCGCAAAACTGTATTTATGGAAGGTCTGCGCTGCCGTCGTAACATTTTCAAGTACTGAGGAACCTCCGAAAAGTCTGAGATTCTGGAAGGTTCTTGCTATTCCGAGAGGTACAATCTGATAGGTCTTAAGTTTGTCTATTCTTTTACCTGCATAAATAATTTCTCCTGCTGTTGCAGCATAAACACCTGTAATCAGGTTAAAAATAGTCGTTTTGCCTGCGCCGTTAGGACCGATAAGGCCCATAAGCTCGCCTTCTTCAATTTTGAAGGAGACGTTATCGACAGCAGTAACACCGCCAAAGTGTATGCTTAAATCTTTAAGTTCAAGAAGAGTGCTCATTTATTCGCCCTCCTTTTCAGCCTTTTCAGTTTTTTTACCGAAACCGAAATGCTTCTTGATGTAATCAAGCGTAAGCTCGTTCGTGCCCATAAGTCCTTCAGGGCGCAAAATCATAACAAGTACAAGCACAAGTCCGTAAATAAGCATACGGTATTTTGAAATCG
This sequence comes from Synergistaceae bacterium, assembly GCA_045601305.1. Lineage (GTDB taxonomy): Bacteria > Synergistota > Synergistia > Synergistales > Synergistaceae > Equadaptatus. The sequence continues at coordinate 5,129 of JAZRZG010000156.1, read as the reverse complement.
GCCGGAAAAATTCTGTAACAAGCGTAAGAATTGTTGTTCCTATAAGGCAGCCGCTCATAGAGCCCAAGCCTCCGAGAACAACGACAGAAACGAGTTCTGTTGATTTTGCCATGTCAAACATTACCGGCTGTATAAAGGAAATAAATCCTGCAAGCAATGCTCCAGCAACACCGCAGTAAAAACCTGAAATTGCAAGGCTGAGGACACGGTAATGCGCTGTGTTAAATCCAAGCAGAGAGGCTGCAACGTAGTCATCGCGGCAGGCTTTAAACGCTCTGCCGAAACGGCTGTTTACAAGACAGAACATACCGCAGGTCATAATCAAGAAGAAAGCCATTACAACAGGCAGCGTCGTAAAGTTGTCAATTCCAGGGTAACCGCGGGCACCGCGCGTAACGCTCTCCCAGTTCTCAATTATCAGCCTGATAGCTTCTCCGAGTCCGAGTGAAGCTATTGTGTAGTAGTCTCCGACGAGTTTCAGTGTCGGCAGACCGATAAGGTAGGCACACAGCATCGCAAGCAAACCGCCTGCAAGAATTGCAAGAATAAAGTTCACGTTAAACTGTACCGTGAGAATTGCTGCAGTATAGGCACCTATAACCATATAACCCGCATGACCGAGCGTATAAATTCCGGTAAAGCCGGTAAACAGAGACACACCGAGTGACGCTATACAGTTAATTGCAAGAAGCGTAAGAATACCGGTTGAGTAACCCATAGAGCAACACCTAAACTTTCTCGCTTACCGCTTTGCCGAAAAGACCGGACGGACGGATTATAAGCGTGACTATCAGAAGGAAGAAAACGACCAGATCTCTAAACTGACTTGACACAAAACCTGCGGTAAGCATTTCGGCAAGTCCGAGAATAAGGCTTCCTATAATAGCGCCAGGCAAAGAGCCAAGCCCACCTATGACAGCAGCGACAAAGGCTTTTGTCGTGATTGTACTGCCAAGCTGCGGATAAAGCGTGTAACGCGCCGAGAGAAAAATTCCGCCGACAGCGGCAAAAAGCCCCGCTACAAAGAACACTATCGCTATAAGGCGGTTGACGTTGACACCCATAAGCGATGCAGTACGCAGATTGTAGGATGCCGCGCGAATTGCAAGCCCCCACTTTGTCCTGTTAAGGAAAAACTGCAAAGCCATCAGCGAAATTATTGAAACAACAAGTGAAAGTATGTCAAAAGCGCTGGTTGTAGCAAAACCAAACACGCTTACTGGCTGCATAGGAAGCACAGGCGGAAGCGCTCGGAACCGTCCGCCGATTGTTACAACAAAAAGGTTTTCGATAACTATGCTCATACCCATTGAAGCAATAAGAAGATAGAGTGTAACAGGCGTACGTTCGCGAATCGGACGGTAGGCAAAACGCTCGACAAGAATTGCGGAAATACCTGCACCCAACACAGCCGCCAAAGACGCCTCCCAAATTCCTGCTCCGTAAGACATCAGCGCATAATAACAGATGTAACCGCCGATAACCAAGAAACCTCCGTGTGCAAAGTTGGAGAAAAGCAGTATTGAGTAAACGAGAGAATAGCCGACTGCAATAAGTGCATAGACAGAGCCCAGCGACAGCCCGTTAATGACCTGCTGAATAATATCCAAAACCAAACACCCCTTTTGGAAGAATCTCAAATAACCCAAAATTGGCTGACACTGTTGAATTGTCAGTCAATTCAAAAAAATCATAAGATTATGGTAACTATTATAACATAATAAAGGGCAAAGCGAGTTTGCCCTTTATTAGTGTCAAATAACAGTAAGCCTATTTAGGCTGGATGACTTTGTAGAAGTGCCCCTTAAGGTCATCCGCTATTTTAAGAATTGCCGCAGGCTTGTTGATAATATTATGGTCCTTCGGGTCAATCGTAATTGTGCAGTGCGTCAGCTTAAGGTCCTTAGTGTTTTCAAGTTCTTTTGCAATTGCAGGACCTTCGGCTTTTCCGGCTTTTTCTATTGCCCAGACAAGCCATTTCGTTGCGTCATAAGCCATTGTGCAGTTCGTAAATTCTTTGCACTCGTCTTTATACACCTCTTTGTATTTGTCAAAGACAGGTTTCATGTTCGGGTCGCCAAGATATGTATGGTTAATCCAGTAGGTTCCCTTCATTGCATTGCCGGCGATCTCGCTCATAAAGTCTGCGTAACCATCACCGCCTATAACCTTAACTTTAACTCCGAGCTCCTGAGCCTGTTTTATGATAAGAGCCATATCCTTGCCCATACCCGGGAGGAACATAACTTCGGCTCCGCTTTCCTTAACCTTTGTCAGCTGTGCGCGAAAATCAACATCTGCATCGCGGTAACCCTCGTCAGCAACGATTTTGCCGCCCAGTTCACCGTAACTTTTAATAAAGAATTCGCGAAGTCCCTGCGCGTAGTCGGAACCTACGTTATAGAGAATTGCCGCTTTCTTAGTGCCGAGATCGTTGACGGCAAGCTCTGCCGCAACCTTGCCCTGATACGGGTCAATAAAACAGACGCGGAACGAATAGGGGCGTACGTTTCCTTTTTCGTCAACCGTTACGAGCGGGTTTGTCGCGCAGGTAGCAATCTGCGGAACCTGCGCCTTGTTGACGATAGGAGCGGTCGAGAGCGTTATTCCGCTGGTGTTCGTGCCGAGCACCGCGCAGACGTGGTCGTTTTCAATCATCCTGCGAACAGCGTTGACAGCATCCTCTGATTTTGACTTCGTGTCATAGACAACCAGTTTCAGTTTCTTGCCGAACATTCCACCTTTTGCGTTGACTTCGTCAATAACAAGCTGCGCGGAATTAGCTTCTGCCGTTCCATATGCCGCGAAATCGCCTGTGAGCGCCGCAAGATAACCGATATTGATCGTGTCTCCGCTGTCCTGTTTCGCGCCGTGACCGATAAAATACCAGCCGCAGAAAACAATTGCGAGAATTGCTGTGATTGCCAAAACTTTCTTGTTCATTTTTCGTACCTCCGAATTATTTTTATTTAATGCGTTGCGCAAAATTTTTTCTGATTTCTATAACTTAAACGAACTGCCGCATCGTCGCATTCTGTTACTGACTGTAAAATTCATACCGCACCTCCGCTGCTCTGATACTCCGTCTGTTTTCCAAAGGGAACGGTGAAGATAATAAACTATTTTTCAATTTTTGTAAAGTAAGAAATTTATTTTTAACTTTAGTTTATTTTTACCCACACAATGGCAACGCGGCAAAAATTAGACAAGCCGTTGCCTGTGCTGTGTTTTTAGGCAATCAACACTAAAAAACATTGCAGTATCTTACGCAGTATTTGTGAACTGTCCGGCAGTACAGGTTTTTTTTAAGTTGTATCAACAAATAAACGGCGGATTTCTCCGCCGTTTATAAACTAATTTTACGCCGTTATTTCTTCATAAGTTTGTTCACAAGCTCTTCAAGCAGCTGGATTCTTGCGTCCTGTTTCTCAACCTTGTCCTTCAAAACCTTATTCTCTTCGTTGACGTATTTAACCTGTTTCTGCAGCTCAGCTCTCGTTACCGCCGTTTCACCCCTGCCGAATTTGTAGCTGACTCCGGCATTGTAGGCATTCTGATTATTGCCGACTGACGTTGACGCGCTGAACATAAAGTTCGGTGACGGTTTATACGCCACACCGATTGCTCCTGCGCTTTCGCCTCTGTAGCCGCCGTAAGCAACTGCTCCGGCAAATTTGTCGCCCTCTTCTCCGCTCGGCTCAGCAAAGTGCAATCCGGCAAGCGCCGCCGAAATTGCGCCGACTTCGCGGATTTCCTGCGTGTTCGCGCTTATCGCCATGTCTCTTGCGTAAAGCTGCGCCCCGTTGACAGCATCTGTTGAAGCCAGTGATACTTCGCCCTGCGCAACGTGAATTATTTTACGCTGATTTGCCGCAGAACCTACGGACACAACATTGTCTTCTTCAGCCGTTGAGCCGCTGCCGAGTATTACGCTGTTGTTTGCCGTTACAGGCTTTTCCGTCGTTCCTGCGCTGCTGCCGAGTACGAAAGTATTGTCTCCGGCTATCACGTTGTTGTTCCCTATCGCATAGCTCCCGTTTCCGGATATTACGTTAGGGTCGCCAAACGCGCCGGAGTTGTTTCCGCTTACCTTGTGTCCTGTACCTATCGCAATTGAGCTTTTTCCCGTTACCTTTGAGCCATAGCCTATCGCTATAGATTTTTCGGCTGTCGTGTCTTTTGCCGGATCTGTCGTTACTTCGCCGTTTTCGTAACCGACTGTCGCGCCGTAGCCTATCGCTATACCGGCAGTTGAGTTTTTAGACACGCCGGAATTGTACGCCTCGGAGATTGAACCTTTGGCTCTTGCGGCCGCAGCTTTGTCGCCAGAGTCAATTTTGGTTCTGTTTGCACCTATCACTTCACTCCCGCTCACCTCTATGTTGTCTATGCGGTCATTAAGGATTGCAACCTGATCGTCAACGCTTGTTTTCGTGTACGCGTCGGTTATTCCGTAGCCGGAAAGCGTTGTTGCTTTGTCCGCTTTTGTCGTTTCGTAAGCGTTCCATTTTGTTTTTTCTGCTGCTGTTACATGTATATTGCTGTTACCGGTATGCGCCGTGAGATCTGCCGCGTTAGCTTTTTCAGCAAGTTTTTCGTTCATCTGTCCTACATTGACGGCATCCGTATCTGACATTCCCGCTTTCACGTTGCTGATTGTCGTTCCGCTGCTGCCCAAAAGTTCAATTTTCGATTTGTCTGTGCTGTAGTGTACGGCATTGGTATCTTCTCCGCCGCCGGTTATAGTTCCTATTTCGGTTGTTGTTCCGTTTATTGTTGTCTGCGTCAATTTTCCTGTTGATGCATCGTAGCTCACCGTTTTAACAGCGTCCGCCTTAACGTCCGCAACAGCTTTCACAAGTCCAGACGAAGCGTTGCCCACTGTTGTTTCAAGTGCCTCTGTTCTGGCAATGTTCTGTTTAAGCTGTCCGTAGGTTGCCGCATCGCTGTCGGCCGTACCGTCCGCAACGTTTGTGACAGTTACGGCATCCCCTCCCGCGTTGAGCGTTATTTTCCTCTTTGTATCAGGGTTGTCGTACACAACCGCTCCTGGTATTGTTCCGCTTGAGGTAAATGCCTGCGAAAACACGGTTTCTCCGCCCTTGTTAGTCATCGTCAGGACACCGCCT
>JAZRZG010000155.1:0-29710 GCA_045601305.1 Synergistaceae bacterium | reverse complement strand
CCGTCAACCGCAGGGACAAGTCCGTTTTCGCCCGCCTCCGAAGCTATTGTTCCTCCTGTCGAAATCAGCAGTATCTTTTTCATTCTCAACCTCTCCGATTTTCGGCAATTTTATCTTTCAAAAACACCTTTTTTCAGAAGTTTTTTATCTTCAAGACACAGTTCGCCTTTTGCGATAACATCATTAACCAGATATTCGCCGTCCAAAATAACTATGTCAGCGTCGCAGCCTTCTTCAATACGGCCTTTCGCGACAAATCCGAGATGTTCGGCAATATTTGTTGAGCAGACTCTGACAGCGTTTTCAGGCGAAATGCCGCGCCGCAGCATGAGCGCAAATTCCTCCGGCATAGACTCCACAGGCGCAATCAGCGGGCGTTTTTGACCTGTTATCGGATCAATTTCCGTAAGCACGCCGTTTCCGTCAGTACTAAGAGTAATGCGTCTGATGTCTGCACCCTGTTCAAGCATCCATTTAACAGCCTCTGACGCGTCAACCGCGCCTTCAAAAGCATAACGCTCTGCAACACCTGTGCTGAAATCCGCGTAACCGCCGCTTTTTACAAATTCGACACATTCTTCAAGCACCGATTTTGCGCGGTTAAGATGGGTCGGCACAAACTGCGCAAGCGGAATGTCCGTTGTTTCGGCAACTTCAAGCAGCGGTTTTAATCTGTTCGGCCCGCCGCCGATATGAACCATAATCACGCCGCATTTTCCGCCGATAATACCGCCTGCGCGCGCTGCTGACGCAGCTTCGCGCAGCCTGTCGAGACTGACGTGCGGCGAACGGTGGTCAGAACAGGCAAGTTTAAGCCCTATAACCTTGTCTATAAGCACAACGTCGCTCATTATGCTGTCGGTGACAAGAGGTCCCGGAATCTGGTATGAGCCGGTGTAAATGTACGTTGTAATACCTTCCTCTTCAAGCGCTCTCGCCTTCATAAGCAGTTCGCGCACCGAACGCCCGCAGCCGTCTGTACCGAGAAGTCCCACAGCAGTTGTAATTCCTGACAGGATCAACGCCGAAAGCTGAAGCGGAGGTGTTCTGTAAACAGGACCGCCCTCTCCTCCGGCGCCGTTAAAATGAACGTGTTGGTCAATGAATCCCGGGATTGTCATACATCCGCGGGCATTGAGTTCTTTAATTTCAAAACCTGCGGCACGCAGCGCGGACACATCTATACTGTCCGCGATTTTTTCGATTTTTCCTTCAAATACAAGAATATCCTTTCTTCCCAAAGACACCGGCGCGTAAACATCCGCGTTTCTGACAAGAATAGCTTTCATGGCGACACCTCCGAAATTTATGAATGTAACGTAAATACAACACTAAGACGTGTAAACAAAAGTTTCATCGGCTGATGTTCAAAAACAGCAGTCAATCTGCGTTTATTCTGTTTCCTGCAATATATCTTCCGCCTTGTAAAGGCTCAGGGAACGCTTGCGGCGCGGTGTGAAGAAGCGTTCTACTTCATCTGCTATCCTGCGCGAAGCGCCGTATTCAAAATCAATTTTGTCGTAGCCTTCGGCAATTTCCCGCAGTCTGCTCCGATTTGCAAGCAGTTCGTCCGCAAGCTGCGCCACCGTAAGCGGAGTCATTATGCGGCGGTGCTCGGGAACAATCTCCTCACCAACAATCCTGTTGGGCAGAGAGACAAATTTAACGCGTTTGTTGGCATACAGCACCAGTTTCTTTTTGAGTGTTCTGAATACCGGCAGCCTAAAAGGCACAAGCCCTGCAATCCCGTCAAGAGGTATTTCCTCGGCGCAGTTGGTCGGCGCAACCATCAGCAGAGGCGTGCCGAGCGCGGCAATTTGCAGATTGTTTGTACCGGGAAACGCAACGGCAAGCTCCGACGCTTTTATCGCCGCGAAGCCTTTCTCACGCACAACCTTTATACTGCTGCCAGATCCGCACGGTATTTCTTCGACCTTGTCCGTGCCGCGCCATTCAATGCCGTTTTCTTCAAGACCTTCTTTGAGAACCTTCTCGTCAACCGTCGGGGCAAGAACAAGATACGCGCCGAGATTTTCGTAGCGGTTCATGAGTTCCTGAGCGGCGCGCGCAAAAAACGCGGCACCCATTCGATATTCGAACGGGCGGCTGCCGGGAAGAAACGCAACCGTATGGGCATCATCGGACAGCCTCATAATATCCCGCGCCTGCTGCCTGCCGCTGAATACCGGAATACTGTCCAAAATGAGATTCCCGACACGTTTGTATGCCGTATTTTTAACTTTCGCTTTACGAAAACATGCTTCAGCGTCTGCGTCCGGCAGAAAATATTTTCTGACATATTTTTTGAATTTCGGGCGCGACGTGTATATTATCCAGTCACATTTCAGTTTGCGCGAAAGAAGCCTGCCGAACATCGGATCTCCGCCCAGCTGCAATATGAGATTTTTCCCTTCAGCCGGAGGATTTTTGCAAAGCTCCCTGTATTTCATCGCAGCGTCAACACCCGGAAGCGTTGAGCCGTAGGATGCTTCCGCGCCGCTTGCGTAAGGACACGGCAGTACCGCCAGCAGAATTTCAAGCGGCAGTCTGCGCGGCGCAAGCGCGTCAAGCACAGGCTTAACCCAGCCTGCGACCTCCCCGGGAGAATTTGTCAGAATAATCAGTCTGTTCATTCAATGCACCGTTTCTCTCTTGTTTTCAAAGCATGTTTATTATAATATTTTTGCCTTAAAATTGCCAACTGATGATATAATATACAGCAGAAAAAGCGCTGTATTTTATACACTTTGTCAGACGCACGGACGAAGCGTTTGTTTATATGTGTTACACGGCAACGGAGGGACTTTTATGACTGACGAAATCACAAAACTTACCAAAAACATGGATCTGCCGGAAAGCGCGGCAGCAGACGAAAAAGCCGCAGATTACACCGCAAAAGACATTCAGGTGCTCGAAGGGCTTGAAGCTGTCCGCAAACGCCCCGGCATGTACATAGGCGACCAGAGCGAACGCGGTCTGCACCATCTCGTTTATGAAGTCGTTGACAACTCCATAGACGAGTCGCTTGCCGGTTTCTGCGACACGGTTAAAGTTACGATAAACAAAGACGGTTCTGTTTCCGTAGTTGACAACGGACGAGGCATTCCTACAGAAATGCACCCGACCGGAAAATCAGCGGCGGAAGTCGTTCTCACAGTTCTTCACGCAGGAGGCAAGTTCGACAAATCCGCGTATCAAGTGTCCGGAGGTCTGCACGGCGTCGGCGTTTCCGTTGTCAACGCGCTTTCAGAATGGCTGGAGCTCACAATATGGCGCGACGGAAAAGAACACCGCCAGCGCTATGAACGCGGCAAACCTGTCACACCGCTTACCGTTACGGGAGAAACAACGCTTCGCGGCACACGCGTTCAGTTCTGCCCTGACAACGAAATTTTCACGACAACGAATTTTGACGCGGCAACGCTCAAAAACAGACTCCGCGAACTTGCGTTCCTCAATTCGCACGTCACAATCGTTTTTGAAGACCTGCGCCCCGAAGACAAGACTGACGTTCAGGAATATCATTATCCGGGCGGCATCGTTTCCTTTGTAAAATATCTCAACAAAGGCAAAGAAACGCTTTTTAAGGAACCGATAGTCATCAGCGGCGAAAAAGAACAGACTGCGGTTGACGTTGCCATTCAGTACAACGACAGTTATCAGGAACGTCTGCACGGCTACGTAAACCTCATCAACACCATTGAAGGCGGCACACACATCGCAGGCTTCAGAACAGCTCTCACCCGCGCCGTCAACGATGAAGCGCGCAAACAGAAACTGCTCAAAGACAAAGATCAGAACCTTACGGGAGATGATCTCAAAGAAGGACTTACAGCCGTTATCTCCGTCAAGGTTATGGAGCCTCAGTTTGAAGGACAGACCAAAACAAAGCTCGGCAACAGCGAAGTAAAAGGCATCGTTGACTCAATCGTTTCCGAAGGAATAAAAGAAGCTCTTGAAAACAGCCCGGAAATCGTCAAGCCGATTATAGAAAGCGCTCTGCGCGCAAGACAGGCGCGCGAAGCAGCCAAAAAAGCAAAAGACCTTGTCCGCCGCAAAACGGCTATGACAAGCCTCACACTCCCGGGCAAACTCGCAGACTGCTCAAACAGAAATCCCGCAGACTGCGAACTTTACATCGTTGAAGGAGACTCCGCAGGCGGCTCCGCAAAACAGGGAAGAAACCGCGAATTTCAGGCAATTCTCCCGCTTCGCGGCAAAATTCTGAACGTTGAAAAAGCGCGCCTTGATAAAATTCTCGGCAGCGACACGATTAAAAATATCGTTCTTGCCCTCGGCTGCGGCGTAGGCGATGATTACAACGAAGAAAAACTGCGTTATCACAAAATATTCATCATGGCTGATGCCGACGTTGACGGCGCGCATATCAGAACACTGCTTCTGACACTCTTCTTCCGCTATATGCCGAAGATTATCGAGCAGGGCTGTCTCTACTGCGCGCAGCCGCCACTCTTCCGCGTTGCCTGCGGCAAAGAAATAGTTTACTGCTACACAGAAAAAGAAATGAAAGAAGCCGCGGCAAAATTTGAAGGCAGAAAAGCAGACGTTCAGCGCTACAAAGGTCTCGGTGAAATGAACGCCGAGCAGCTTTGGGAAACGACGATGAACCCTGAAAACCGCCTCATCAGCCGCGTTGAAATTTCTGACGCGGGCGCAGCAGACGAACTTTTCAGCATACTCATGGGCGACCAGGTAGAGCCGCGCAGAAAGTTCATTGAAGAACACGCCAAAGAAGTCAGCAACCTCGATATCTAAAAATTACATAAAAAGCACTTGCCAGTACGGAAATTTCGGTTATAATATCCTTTGTCACGGAGAGCTGTCCGAGTGGTCTATGGTGATTGACTTGAAATCAATTGTGGTGCAAGCCACCAGGGGTTCGAATCCTCTGCTCTCCGCCATGAAAATTAAACGCCGGTCATTGACCGGCGTTTTTCATGCCCTGCGGCGCCGGACGAAAAACTTGAAAAAACTCTGCGTAAAATACTTATGACCGGCAAAGGAAATTACTGTATAATTCAAACAGTGATTACAAAACTCCCAAGGAGGAAGAGACATGAAGAAGCTGTTTGCGGCACTGTTTATCGTTCTTGCGCTTGCCGGCTGCGCCTGCGCGGGAATTATGGATGCTTTCGGCGGCGGCAACAAGATTGAATATGCCGCAAAAAGCGCAATTCCGGGCGCAGAGCCTATTGAATACAGAGGGCTGAAACTTTCAGGCGAAAACGCGCAGATAATTATTATAAACAGAAGTCAGGACAAGGCATACAAATTCAACGCGGCTTGTGCTTTTGCAGATGAAAGGGGCAGAGAACTCGGAGATTTCTTTATTCCGGAGCTCACGCTTCAGCCGAAACAGCAGCTGCCGCTGAAAGGACTTTATTTCAAAGGCGACACAAAAATCGCCAAGGCAAATGCCAAAATGCTGAACTGGACAATTTACAAGCTGGAGGAAATTAAATAAACCGCCTTACGGCGGTTTTTTTCGGCTGTTTGCTGTTCAGCCGTCAGCTGAAATTAAAATAAGAAGTTACCGGCTGTCACTTAATCCTGTGTTTTTCCGCAAATTTTTTAATTCTTTCCATCGCTTCTTTAAGTTCTTCAAGCGAATAGGCGTACGAAATTCGTATATGTTTGTCACCGCAGTCTCCAAACGCTGAGCCGGGGACTGCGGCAACTTTTTCTTCTTTCAGCAGTTTTTCGCAAAATTCTTCAGAGCTCATTCCGAACTGTGAAATGTCGGGGAATATGTAAAACGCTCCCAGCGGTTCAAAGCACGGAATGTCAATCTCTTTAAGCATCGCAAGGAGATAGCGCCTGCGCTCGTCATACGCCGTGCGCATTTCCCTGACGTCTGCTTCACCTTCTCTGAGCGCTTCTATACCGGCATACTGGCTTGCGGTCGGCGCGCACATGATACCGAACTGGTGTATTTTCAATATGCTGCCGTAAAGCTCTTTCGGCGCAAGAAAATATCCGAGTCTCCAGCCTGTCATGGCAAAGGCTTTTGAAAAGCCGTTGATGACTACGCAGCGTTCTTTCATTTCCGGCAGCGATGCTATGCTTACGTGCGGTTTGCGGTAGGAAAGTTCGCTGTATATTTCGTCGGAGATTACAAGCAGGTCGTGTTTTTTAACGACTTCTGCGATTTTTTCAAGGTCTTCTTTCTCCATAATCGCGCCTGTCGGATTGTTCGGATAGGAGATAAGCAGAACTTTTGACTTCGGGGTAATGGCAGCTTCAAGCGCCTCAGGGGTCAGACGAAATTCTGTGGCTGCCGACAGCTCGATTTTCACCGGCACACCGTATGCAAGTCTTATGCAAGGCTCGTAGGACACGTAGCACGGCTCCGGATAGATGACTTCGTCGCCCGGGTTTATCACAGCGCGAAGCGCAGCGTCTATTGCTTCGCTGCCGCCTATTGTCACTGCTATTTCGTTTTTCGGGTCATAATGCAGCTTGTATTTAAGTTCCACAAATTCAGCTATTGCCTCGCGAAGCTCCGGCATTCCGGCGTTTGACGTGTAAAAGGTGCGTCCCTTCTGCAGCGCGTACATGCCTTCTTCGCGAATATGCCACGGGGTCTCAAAATCAGGCTCTCCCACTCCGAGCGAAATAGCGTCAGGCATTTCGTTCGCAATGTCAAAAAGTTTTCTGATTCCCGATGGTTTTATCCCCTTAATAACTTCGTTGACAAAATCGCGCATTACAAGTTCACCATCATGCGTTTCTGTTTTTCCTCATCGGTCATGACAAAGCCTCTGTCTTTGTAACGGAGCAGAACAACGTGCGTCGCGGTGCTTTGAACACCATCGATGACCGCGAGTTTTGAGGCGACAAAATGCGCTATTTCTTTCATTGTCGCCTTGCGGAGTATGACTGTGAAATCAAATCTGCCGGACATGAGATAGAGCGAATCAACCTCGGGAAACTGGTAGATTTTCTCTGCAATTTTGTCAAAGCCGTTGCCGCGCTGCGGCGTGACTTTAAGCTCTATGAGCGCCGCAATCTTTTCATCGTCGGTTTTGTCCCAGTTGACAAGCGCGTGATAACCGCGAATGACGCCCGCTTTTTCAAATTTTTTTATCGCGGCGGACACCTCGTCTTCATTAAGTCCGAGCATTTTGGCAAGCTCTGAGACTTCAAATTTTGCGTTCTTTTCCAGAAGCTCAAGAATCCTCTCTTCAGTCTGTCTGTCCATTTTTATCTCTCTCCTTTTATGAATTATAATTTTGTAAAAAGCGCACTTAGCACTTAGAACCGTTAAAATCTTTGTCTTTCTGCGGAAGCCGTCAGGCTTAGCGCAGAATCCAGTGTCTTTGCTCCGCAGGGGCAGAAAAACAAATTACCAATGACCAAGTACCAATTACCAATTGTGGTGTCCGCTGAAGCGGACGTTTGAAGTTAAAACCTTAATCCCGTGTTTTATACTAACGTCTAATGACTGACGACTAACGACAAGGGCGCACTTCGCACCTCGCACTTAGCACTTAGTTTTAGAACCGTTTCTACCCCCGTATTTTATACTCCCGTGTCCTATACTCCCGTATTTTATACTCCCGTGTTTTATACTAACGACTAACGACTAACGACTGACGACTTTTTCTTTCCGACTCCCGAATTGCGACTCCCGACTCCCGTATTTTATACCCCCGTGTCCTATACTCCCGTGTTTTATACCCCCGTATTTTATACCAACAACCAACAACTATCTTCTTGCCGCGCGCGTCGCATTCAGTATCGCAAGCAGGGCAACTCCTACGTCTGCAAAAACAGCTTCCCAAAGCGCCGGCTCACCGCAAACGCCGACTATCGAAAGCAGCGCTCTGAACATAAACACAACTTTTATTCCCAATGTAAGTATGACATTTTCCCACACTATCGTCCGTGTCTTCTTCGCGATTTTCAGCAGTTCCGCAACTTTTAACGGAGAGTCGTCAACTATCACCACGTCGCTGACTTCTGCCGCAACCCGTGAGCCGAAGCCTCCCATCGCAATTCCTGTGTCTGAGGTTATCAAAACAGGACCGTCGTTTACGCCGTCTCCGACAAAAATGCTGCGGCTCATATCGCCGCCGCATATTGAGTTAAGCGCGTCAACCTTGTCTTCCGGCTGCAATTCGGCGCGGTAGCCGCTCATTTTCAGGCTGTCGCACACCGCGCGCGCGACTTCTTCCCTGTCGCCTGTAAGCATGTAGGTATGAAGCCCCATATTTTCAAGTTCGCGGACGGCGGCATAAGATTCTTCTCTGATTTCGTCGGCAACGGCAATGCAGCCGAGATATTTGTCATTTTTCAGTACATGGACAACAGTTCTGTCGTTTGGCATTGAGGGCAGTTCAACGCCGTAATCGGACATAAGCTGCGAATTGCCGGCGACTATATGCTGTCCGCTGTCTTTGTAAATCATTCCTCTGCCGGGGATTTCTTTCACCTCGGCATCGCCTGAGAGCGTTATTTCCGGCATTTCACGGCATATACTTGCCGCAAGTGGATGTACGGAGCCTTTTTCCGCAAGGGCTGCCGTTTTGAGCAGTTCTTCCTTTGAAACATCCTCCGCGGTCATCAGCCTTGAAACCCTAAACTGTCCGTACGTGAGTGTGCCTGTTTTGTCAAAAACGGCAACCGTGACTCTGCGCAGTTTGTCAAAAACATTCGCGCCCTTGACAAGAATACCGCGCGCGGAGGCTCTGCCTATGCCGCCGAAATATCCCAGCGGAATTGAAATTACGAGCGCGCAGGGGCAGGATATTACAAGCATGACAAGCGCGGGGCTTAAGGCGTTCGCAACGCTTCTGCCAAGCAGCAGAAGCAGGCAGAAAACGGCTGCTGCCGTAAAAAACATCGCCGGCGTGTACCATTTCGCAAAGCGGGTGATAAAACGCTCCGCAGGCGCTTTTTTTTCAACCGCGTTCTGCACCGTTTCAAGCATTCTGGAAATAGTGGAGTCTTCAAAAGGTCCTGTCGCCTCTATTGTCAGAACTCCGTCTATTGAAAGAGTGCCTCCCTTTACATCGCTGCCTTTCTGCGCGTAAACAGGAAGCGACTCCCCTGTGATTGCCGAGCAGTCTGTCTGTGAAGCGCCGCCGGCAACTCTGCCGTCAATGGGGATAAGCTCGCCGGGAAGCACGCGCACAAGGTCGCCTTTTTTAATCTCCGAAGGCTCGGTCAGTCTTTCTTCGTCACCGATGACAAGCCTTGCCTCCATAGGCTTCTGCGCAAGCAGACTTTTGACAGAACGGCGTGATTTTGACGCTGCCCTGTCCTGAAGCGCTTCACCAAGTCTGTAAAACAGCATTACCGCGACAGACTCGTGAATTTCCCCTATGAAAATCGCAGCGCAGGCGGCGCTTGTCATAAGCGTGTATTCGTTGAAAATATCACCCTTTGCAAGCAGTGAAAGCGCAGTTTTTACAACAGACCAGCCGCAGAGCGCAAACAGCGCGAAATAGGCGCACTGTACCGGCAGAGCGCTCTCATATTCCGGCACAATATGACATACTGCTGTCAGCGCGGCAAAAACAGCGCCCGCAGCCGACAGGAAGGTTATTTCTTTTTTGAACTCTCTGTTCTGTTCTTCGATTTCTTCTTCAAGCTCGTCGAAAATGTTTGCTGCACGCGCGCACGCCTTGCATGCGCAGTCCTCCGCGTGGTCTTTTATATGTCTGTGCATTCCCTCTGCGTGTGAGTGTTCGTGCATTTCGGCAGACGGCTGACGGCTGACAGCAGACGGCTGACAGCAGACGGCTGACGGCTTAAAATCTCTTGCGTGTTTTGAAACCATTTTTTAACCAATCTTTACATTATCTGAGACAGTCAGCTTTTTAATCAGATTGTTAATCTTCTTTCCGATTTCAGCTGTCAAATCAAAGACCGAATTACGTTGTTCCCTTGAAAAATATCCCAACATACTGCAAAGCTCAAGTTGTGTTTCCAACTCGCATAATGAGCCTTTGGCTATATATACAAACCGTGCAAAATCCTTATCAGAACCCCTTCCCTGCCCTTCGGCAATATTCGACGGAACAGATATTGCCGAGCGCCGCATCTGGTCCGCCAATGCAAACTTTTCTTTTTCGGGGAGATTATCAATAAATTTGTAAACTTCTTTTACAAGCAGCATTGATTCCTGCCACACTTTTAATTCCCTGTAACTTGCGGGCATTTTATTTCACCTCGTTTTTTGTTATTTATTTCAATAGTGTATTGGCGCTAACTCGCCGTTGTCTGCTGTATTGCTCGTTTCACTCGCGCTGTCGGCTGTTAGCTGTCTGCTGTCTGCTGTCAGCTGTTAGCTGTCTGCCGGTTTTTCGCTGTCTGTTGTCAGCCGGTTTTTTGCCGTCAGCTGTCAGCGGCGAGCAGATTAGCTTCGCTAATCTGCTCGCCTGTCGTCTTCGCTGACGTATTCTTCCTCTTCTTCAACTTCCGCCGCGCAGCCGCAGGCATTGCAAGCCTTTGCGTTTGACGGGACAGTAAAGCCTTC
Source organism: Synergistaceae bacterium (assembly GCA_045601305.1). GTDB lineage: Bacteria > Synergistota > Synergistia > Synergistales > Synergistaceae > Equadaptatus. The sequence continues at coordinate 19,206 of JAZRZG010000155.1, read as the reverse complement.
AGGGAGTTTACCGTCTGTTTTCATGTAGTAATCCGCTGCCGCTGCCTGAATGCCTTCCTGCGCAAGCAGCGAGCAGTGCAGTTTGATTGCGGGAAGTCCGCCCAAAGCCTCGGCAACGTCTTTGTTTGTAATATTCAAGGCATCTTCAAGAGTTCTGCCTTTGGCAAGCTCCGTAACCATCGAACTGGTGGCTATTGCCGCCGCACAGCCAAACGTTTCAAATTTAATGTCTTCGATAACACGTGTATCCGGATCTATTTTGAGATAAATCTTCATAACGTCGCCGCAGGTAGGGTTGCCAACCTCGCCGACAGCGCTCGGATTATCGATTTTTCCCGCATTTCTCGGATTCATAAAATAGTCTATTACTTTCTGATTGTACATGTTTTTATCTCCTTTCAGCAGCTTTACTGTCTGCATTGGTTGTCAGCGTTCAGAACCTTTTCTATCTTGTCATTCTGCGGAAGCCGAAAGGCTTAGCGCAGAATCCGGTGTCTTTTTCACTTTGTTCACGCTGTCAGCTGTTAACTTTCAGTCGCTTTTTTATTTTCCAAACGGTGACATGGCACGAAGTCTTTCAACTATCGGCGGGAATTTTTCAAGCACATAGTCAATATCTTCGTCAGTTGTATCCTTGCTCAGTGTCAAACGGACAGAACCATGGGCAACTGCCGCGGTAAGCCCCGTCGCAAGCAGCACGTGACTTGCCGACAGACTGCCTGAGGTACAGGCAGAACCGCTGGAAACTGCAATACCTGCCGAATCCATAAGCAGAAGCATACCTTCGCCCTCAATATGGCGAACGCAGATACTTGCATGATACGGCAAACGTTTTTCTCGGTCGCCGGTAACAATGATTTCAGGAATTCTCTCTAAAAGCCCGTCAATAAGTTTGTCGCGCAGACGTTTTTCATTTTCAATTTCTCCGCTGTCAAGCCTTGCCTTCGCAAGTTCCGCTGCCTTGCCGAAACCGACAATACCGGGGGTGTTTTCCGTACCCGCGCGAAGCCCGAATTCCTGACCGCCGCCGTGAATGAGATTTGCAAGTTTCAGCCCTCTGCGGATATAAAGAGCGCCTACGCCTTTCGGTCCGTACATTTTGTGCGCCGACATTGACATAAGGTCAATATTCATTTTCTCAACATCTATCTCGATATGTCCGGCAGCCTGAACAGCGTCGGTGTGGAACAGAACGCCGTGTCTGCGGCTCACTTCGCCAAACTCTGCGACAGGCTCCACAGTACCTATTTCATTGTTGCCGAACATAATTGAAACAAGAAATGTCTCAGGCCGTATAGCCACGTCAAGATCTTCCGGCTTCACAAATCCGTTTCTGTCAACAGGCAGAATTGTCGATGTGAAACCAAATTTTTTGCACAGCCATTCAATCGTGTGCAGCATTGCGTGATGTTCAATCGCGCTTGTTACGATATGATTTTTGCCCTTGTCTTTCAGCGCAAAAGCGATACCTTTCACTGCAAGGTTGTCAGCTTCACTGCCGCCGCCTGTAAAAATAATATCCTTGCTGTCAGCGTTAATCAGCGCCGCAACCTGAGCGCGTGCCTTGTCAACCGCGGCGCGCGCGTCTCTTCCCCGGGCGTGAAGACTGTTCGGATTGCCGTAGTTTTCCGTAAAAAACGGCAGCATTTCCTGAAGCACAGCATCATCAACCCTTGTCGTAGCCGAATTGTCCAAATAAACCTTTCTCATTGCTTTTCGCCTCTTTATACTGAATTAATTATTGTCTTTTTCCGCAGCCGGCACAGAACGGCGCGCGTTGTCTCTGCTCTTCAACAAGGTCTGCAAACGTTGTGCCGTCGTAAACCTGTTCCAGAGCACGCTTTGCTTTCTCCCACAAGGGGTGGAATACACAGTCATTTGAAAACGCGCACAACTCGCTGCCGCCGTCTGCACATTCAACAGGCGCCAAAGGTCCCTGCACAAAGCGGATGACCTCTCCGACTGTAATTTCCGAAGCTGATTTCGCAAGCACGTAGCCGCCGTCCTTGCCGCGCGAAGAAACAACAAAACCGCCGCTTTTCAGACTGCTCAGAATATTTTCCAGAAAACGCACCGGAATACCCTGAACTTCGGCAATCACGCCAATCTTGCACGGCTCATCAGAACCGCGTTTTGCAAGCTCAAAAATCGCCCTCAGCGCGTACTGGCACTTCTGATTTATCGCCACTCAATTCACCATCCCTACCAATTTAGTGAAGATTATAGAAACATACCGCTTTTATGTCAATACGAAAATATACTGATACAACATTTACAACTGTCAGTCTTCTGTCAGTCTTCGTGCTAATTCGTTTTTCAAGCTCCCGATTTCCGACTTCCGTCTTTTGTATTCCCGTGTTCTATACACTCGCCTGACAATCAGCAACCAACGACTTTTGCCCCCTTGTTTCACACGCACTTACTGCTCGCTGCCCTCTGCCATTCTCTCTCCGTGCGACGTTCTGAAACGTGCCGGATTTGCGTTGTAGGCGCTGTTCAACAGGTCGTTTTGTTTTTCGTATATTTGAGGGAGTTCTATGCCCATAAGTGAGAGCATAAGGTTGAAAACAAGGTCGTTGGTGAAGCAGAGACCGCGCGCCGCTTTAAGCCGTTTTGCTTTGCCCGGGTTTTCCATGACGTATTCACCGCTGAGACAAATAAACATCGGTATGTGTGTCATTGAGGAGACAAAACGCGCGGAGTCGTGGTCAAGTTTGTCTTTCGGTACTGAGGCATGGTCTGAGAAATAAACCATCGCCTTGAAATTTGGTATTCTGTTTGCTTCTTCGTATATATTTTTCAGCACGGTATCTGTGTAGAGTATGCTGTTGCAGTACGCTGCTTCGTCTGTTTTCGTGCCGAAACGGTTGTATTCTTTCGGGTATCTCAGGTCGTAATTTATGTGGCTGCCCATGAGATGAATCACTATGAGCATTTTGTCTTTGATTTTAATTGTGTCCAATGTTTTTGCAAGTTCACCATCATAAACGGCAGTGAAGGTTGTGTTTCCCGTACATTCGTTGAGCCATATCTGACGGTCTGCCGCTGAGGCTATGACGGATACCGGTGTGTCCCACATACCGTATTTTACCTGGTTGCTGAGCCATGCCGTTTCATAGCCTGCCGCTTTCGCAACTTCAAGCAGTGAAAGAGCGTCGGAAAGTTCTGCCGTGTTGTACTGGTTTTTTGCCGTCAGCGCATAGGAAAGCGCGGGTATTGTCTGTGTATGGCATGAAAAGGCGCGCGTGAAAAGCAGACATTTCCCGTCTCCGGTCATTTGCGAAAGCCATGGTGTATTTTCGCAGGGATAGCCGTAGGCAGACATATAGTCTCTGTTGTGTGATTCGCCGATTACCAGTACATATACGCCGTTGTTTCCTTTTTTGCTGTGCGCGCGGCTGAATAGGTCTGAGGCGGCAAACTGTTCTCTGCGTTTTTCCTGTGTCTGCCTGAAAAGGCGGTATTCTTTCACACTTTTCAGCGCGTTTGCATAGACCATTGAAATGCTGTTCATGCTTGTTTTATAGCAAAGTAAGCCGTTTGAGGCAAGAAGCGCCGCAAGCAGAAGAATTGACACCGCTTTGTTTTTGTGCTGTCTGTACGGCATTTGAAGTCTGTTGTCCGACAATCTGAGAAAGAGGAAATATACGGCGGGAAGCAATATTGCAAGCAGCAGCGCGTTTTTTACCGTTGCGTATTCGCAAACGTATTCCGCCGCTTCTTTCAGATTTGTCTGCCAGAGGGCAATCAGCGCGTCAACGTTGAGCGCCGCGCGGCAGCATACGCAGTAGAGGAAGCATACGCCGCACGGCACAAGCAGAAGCGTGAAGAAAAAGCAGTTGAGCCATCTTCCGCCTTTAAGGCGCGCGGCAAACGCGAAAAACAGCGCCGCGCTGAGCGCGCAGCTGAAGCTGTATGCAACGTAAAGCAGCCCGTCTGCATAGTTGATTTCAGACATCAGCGCAAGGCGGACGAGCCACGGCATTGAAATAAGTATCCCGACAAACAGCACCATTCCGGCATATTTTCTGCGGCTCTCAAAGAAAACACTGCCTGCGAAAAGCAGGACTGTTTCAGCAATTATGGCAGCCCAAACCGGAATAATGTACATTGTTCAGCTCCCATGCTAACAGCTGCCGGCTAATGGCTAACGGCTTCTCAGCTGTTCAAGATTATGTTTGTATTCAGGTATTGCTTCCCAAGTGTCTCCGCCGAGTCCGCAGGGAAAATTCTCGCAGAAACCGCAGTGCGGCAGATGGTTTTCCTGCGCGCACAGCCGTACCTGACACTGTTGGCAGCGAATGCTTTTTACACCGGGCTCAAGACAGCCTGTGCATTTCAATTTTGACGGCAGAAAAAATGAGCCGTCTCCCGCGTTTTCAGCGGCAACGGCAAGTTTTGCCAGCGACGCCGCGTCTTTGCTCAGCGTTGCGCGCCGTGCTTCACAGGCTTCACAGTCCATACCGCAGCAACCGAAAATTGACAATGCCATCACCTCTGTTTTCACTGCTATTTTAATCTATTTTCAGCGTTAAATAAACAAAAAACTGACGCCCGTCATGAGCGTCAGCAAATATTGTTTTTGCGCCCCGTTAGTTGCCGGAACTCTCAACCGGCAGCAGTGCGTTTCCTGCCCATGCCTGAAAGCCGTTGTCGTAGAGTACGGCATTTTTGTAGCCGGCAAGTCTGCACACAGCCGAAACACAGCCGGCGCGAACACCGCAGGTATCGTAAAGAATGAGGTGCGTGTCTTCGTTTATGCCTTTTGACGTAAGCTCAGCTTTAATTTCTTCGGCAGATTTGACATGTCCTGTTTCGCTGAAGAAGAAATCCATCGGAAGATGAATCGCGCCGGGGATATGTCCTTTGCGTTTTTCTTTGAACGGAGCAATTCTGCCTTCATATTCCGCCGTCGTGCGAACGTCTGCTATTACGGTGTTGGGTTTGCCTGCCGCTTCCTGCACGGCTTCTGTGGTGATAATGTATTCGTCCATGAAATGTTCGTTTATGGAGAACGGAACTGCCGCGTTTTTGGCTGCTTTTGTCGTCAGCGGATATTTGGCGTTTTTCCATGCGAAAATGCCGCCGTCAAGTATTTTTGCGTTTGTAATGCCTACCGTACGAAGTACGATAACCGTCCATATACCCTGTCCCCAGTCGCCGGCATCGCTGTAGCACACAACCTGTTTGCTGCCGTTAATGCCGAGCGCGCCGATTCTCTTCGCAAGCTGCGCCGCGGGAAGCAGCGTGCCGTATTGTTCCGTACCGTTCGGTGCTGTCGTGTTTACGAAATATGTCCAGGGAGCGTTGACAGCGCCGGGAATATGTCCGGCATGGTAAAGGCTGTCAAACCGGCAGTCAACCAAGATAACGCTGCCCAAATTTTCCTTGAGCCACTCCGGTGTGACCGTGAAGGTTTCAATCGTTTCAGTAAAATCTTCCGAGATTTTCTTCGGCACAAACGCTGCAGCTTTTGCCGTCTGTTTTGCGGCAGATTTTGCCGCTTGTTGTGCAGCCGGTTTCTTCGCGGTTGTTTTTCCGGCTGTTTTTGCCGCCGTTTTTGCCTGCGCGGCAAACGCTGCGGGGCTGATACTGCAGATAATAAGCGATGCCGCAAGAATTGCTGTCAGAAATTTCTTCATGTTGATGCCGCCTTTCTGTTGGGTTGGAAATCTGAACGACTATATTGTAGCAGAGATATGTGGTGATTGTGTGATTATTTTACAAATGCCGGTTTTTAGCTGACGGCTGATAATTCTTCCTAATTCTTTCAGTTAATGGCTGACAGCCGGCGGTTAAAAGCTATTCCACCAGACTTTCCGCAATCCATTTTGCGGCGCGGCGCGCCTCGTTGAACTGTTTCCATAGTTCTGTATCGTCTTCAAGGCTGTAACGTATCCGGTCGTTTTTTCCGTCTGAGGCAAGCCAGTCAGTAAACTCAATAAGTTTGCCGTGACGGTTCAGCCTGTCAAATATCAGGTCGTATTTTGCCGTTCCTTTGGCATAGTTACGCGAAAGTGCTCCCTTTTCGATAAGTTTGCCGACAAAACGATGCCATCGCGTTTTAAGCCCTCCTGCGCAGTTTGCGCGCATAAGTATTGCTCTCTTGCCTGACGTAATTATCTCAGACACTGTCGCCAGCGAATCCTCTGTGCAAAAAACCTCGTCTGCCAGCCCGACAAGAGCAGGCAGCGGATTGTTCACGTCTTCTGCTCCGATATGCAGATATCGTATCACATCATTGTTTTTGGCAAGTTCTTTCAGCATTGAGACACAGCCGGCAGAAACTTGCTTTGCCGCCGCAACGTACAAATCGGCGTCAACCTGCTCTGCTCTGACAATTAGCTTTTCTAACAACTGTTTCAGCTTTGCAGGAGTTGTGCGGCAGAATTTGTTTCCTCCTTCGACAAACACAGCCCAAACATGTTCAGACTTCGGTCGGCATTCCGCTTTCAGCTCTGCCGTTTGTTCACAAATCAGCCGCTTGTCAGCGTTTACGGGCGGAGTAACAACTTTCAGTATGTTCGGCTCGTCAGGACACTGTTCATATTCGGGCAAAATCACAAATTCAAACGGATTTGTGCCTATTTCAGCAGGCTTTCCGACAGAGGCACAGGCAAGGTGCCAGGCTGAAGCAACAGCAAGGTTGTAAGGCGCGGCAGCGTCTCCTGCCGAAATCAGCAGCACCTTTGCGGAGCGTTCGCGTATTTTGTTTTCCATAAACAGTTTGCCTATGCCGCGATACATTGTGTCGCCTTTTGCATAGCTCAGCCACGAGCGTATTTCTTCTTTGCGCCCTGTTAAAATCTGCACTCTCCTGCGAACGGCGAAAAAGCGTCTCAGGCCGCTGAGTTTCGGAACGTCAATTTTGACTGTACGCGCGCCTGTCATCTCTGAAAGCTGCATGGCAACACCAAAACTCTGTCCGTCATGCACAGCGTCTTGGTCAGAGAAAACAACTATGAATTTTAACAGTCCGGGAAATTCTTGCATTACAGAGTCTTTTTTACGTCACTGCTTATTTCTTTGCGTCTCTGCGAAAATTCTGCGCACCTCTTCAAGATCTTCCGCCGTGTTCACGTTCGGTCCCTGTGACGGATACAGCGTGGGAATGACTGCCATTGAATATCCGTGTTCAAGTATTTTGAGCTGTTCAAGGCTCTCAGTCTGCTGCAGCGGAGTGTCGGGAAGTGTTATCAGCTTCATGAGAAAATCTTTTTTGTACGCGTAAATGCCGATATGCCCGTATATTTTGCAGCCTGTGTTTTCTCGTCTGTACGGCAGCGGAGAACGGCTGAAATAAAGCGCGCGTCCGTTCAGCGCGCAAACTACCTTTACGATGTTGGGATTTGTCATATCCTCTTCTTTTGTTATTTCCATGCAGGCAGTTGCTGAGTCTGCGCTGCCGTCGGCGGCAAAGCCTTCTGCAAGCTCGCGAAGCAGGCGGGGGTCAAGCATAGGCTCATCGCCCTGAATGTTTACAACGTAATCGGTGTCGATTTTCTCCGCGATTTCAGCTGCGCGGCTTGTGCCGTTGGGGTGGTCTTCGCGTGTCATTACAACGTCTGCGCCGAATTTTTCCGCCGCATCGTAAATGCGTTTGTCGTCCGTGGCAATGATGACACGGAAAAACACGTCTGAAAGCAGCGCACGGCGGTAAACGTGTTCAAGCATTGTTTTTCCGCCGATTTCAAGCAGCGGCTTTCCCGGCAGACGTGACGACGCGTAGCGTGCCGGTATTATTCCGAGAAACTTAGGCATTTTTGTTACTCCTTTTCCATTTGCAAAAGCCGTCAAGCATTTTGTTTCTGTCAAGCGGCTTAATGTTTTCAACAATCCATTCGCGCATTGCCTTACCATCTTCCGTTTCCTGTTTGTAGCTCATAAAATCAAGCGTTATGCCGAGTTCGTCAGCGATTTTAAGAGCAAAGACAGGCCAAATCATTCCGATGTCACCGATTACCGGCAGACTGCCCTCATGACGCGCAAAGGCTGACATTTCCATACGGAACGGTATTTTTGATATTTTTGTTTTGGGAAGTCCCTTGCTTATCGCTTCCTGAATCATCGCGCTGTTTTTCTGCAAATCCTGTGCTTTGCGCAGATTTTCGTCAAGGTCAAAGCGGATGAGCGTTTTGTCGCGGAGGCTGTAAACAGGCTCTTTCTGCCACCAGCTCCATATTCCGTGCCCTGTGTAGGTTTCGTACGGTCCGTCATGGATTTCCTGCGTCAGAGCAACTGCCGATTCTATAATAACGTCTGCGCCTTCCATCATTGAAGCTATGCGGCGCGACCGTTCGGCGATTGGAATACTGTCGCCTACTGCCATTCCGACATGCCCGCCGCCGACAAGCTGAGGAATTGTAACCAAAACAGGCACGTCGTTTTTTGCGCCTGCGCCGAGCATTGTGCGTTCATCGCAGCCCCAGCCTGCCACACGTTCAAAGGGCAGACCGCACTGGCGGCAGAGTGTGTGAATTTCTTCGGCAAGCATTTCCGTGCGCAGTCCCATCGGGTAAGCCATATTTGCCGCAGCTTTTGTTACGAAGTGTCCGTCAGCGTTATGCCGTTTCGCAAGCAGTTCGCGGTCAAGCAGCATTTCCTTTCCGAGTTCGTCAAGTTGTTTTTCCGTCATGTCGGTAAATTCAAAAACGTTGCCTCTCGGCATAACCTTTTCGTCAAATCCGAACTGTGACGCGTCACACATCTTGACTCTGTCAAGCACTCCGCCCATTTCATGGTTGATAACCGCGGAACTTGTCGTAACTCCGTCAACTATACCCTTGCCGATAAGTTCCGCGACAAGCGTGGTGACACCCTCGTGCAAATTCGGACCTGAGCCTGTTACAACGACTATTTTTCCGCCGCGTTTTTTTGCTTCGACAACCTTTCTGACTGCCGCGTCATGTGTTTCCCGCGACCGTTCGTCAAGTCCGTCGTAAAATTCTTTAATCAGCTCTCTGTTGACTGTCATTTATACCGCTCCTTTGCAGGTCAGTTTCAATTAGACGATAACCGGTCATTGGTAATTCGCTTTTCTATCACATTTCTGATTTTACACGCCGCTCCGGCTTTTTCTTCAAAATACAGTCTGCACTGCCTGCGGACAGCCGCAGCGTCAATTTCTCCCCTTGCAAGTTTAATCCAGCAGTCGGCAAGTTCCTCTTTGCTGTTCAGCCGGCGCGATATGCCGCGCGCCAAAAACTCCGCGGAAGCCTCCGCAAAATCCTCCATGTGAGGTCCGTATTGAACGGGAGTACCCCAGACAACAGGCTCCAGAATATTCTGTCCGCCGTTGTCGGTAAAACTTCCGCCGATAAACGCGGCTTCGGCAATGCCGTAAAGTTCAAACAGCACTCCGATTTTGTCAATGATGACTATTTCAAAATCTTCCGTCATTTCCGAAAGTCTGCACACGGCAAAACGGTTTTTGAACCGGTTTAACAGCGTTTCCGCGCGCTCAGGATGGCGCGGCGCAAGTATCAGCCGCGCGCCGGGCTGTACGTTTTTAAGTCTCTCAAACGCGGAAACTACGATTTCGTCCTCTCCCGTATGTGTGCTTCCCGCAACGTAAAGCGGTCCTTTTTCAGTATGAAGCAGTTTTTTCCATTTGTCACGCGCTTTCGGATAAATACGGTTGAGCAGCGCGTCTATTTTCAGGTCACCGACAATGCTGATTTTTGTTTTATCGACACCGATTGCTTCAAGTCTTACGCCGTCAAGCCGCTCACGCAGGAAAACAGCGTCAAAAATATTGAACAGTTCCCTAAACAGCAATCTTCCGACAGAATACCTGTTCAGCCGTTTCCACGTACGGTCAGAAATGCGTCCGTTTGCGAGAAATACGGGGATTTTCCTTGCCTGCAGTTCCCATAGCATATTCGGCCAGATTTCTGTTTCCACCATAATAAAGGCTGCAGGATTAACCTTGTCCAGCGCAGACCGGATATATTTTCTGCTGTCCCACGGATAGTAAACGTGAAGGTCGTAAAGTTTTTCCGAAAGCCGCTGTGCCATAGCTTTCCCGGTTTCAGTCGTTGTGGAAAGCACAATGGGCACGTTCAGCCCGCCGGCACGAAGTTCTTTGATAAGCGCAGAGGCTGCCTGCACCTCACCGACAGAAACGGCATGCACCCACAACGGCTGTTCTTTCAGCGCAGACAACTTTTCCGCGGAAGGCATACCCATTCTTTCGTCTATGCCTTCCGTATAGCGTTTCTTTAATTTTTTGAGTGAGATACAAACCGCTAAATCTGCAAGAGGTCCGTATATTGTCCTGAACAGCGACGTTTACGCCACCCCCGCCTTCAGTATGTCATGTACGTGAAGCATGCCGACAGGCCTGTTTTCGCTGTCAACCACAATCAGAGCCGAAATTTCGTACTTCTCTACAAGATTGAGAACCGTAGTGATATGGTCATCCTCACGAACAACTTTAGGATTTTTTGTCATTCCTTCCGTAACGGGGTACTTCAAAGCGCCGTCGCCCTTTTTCTCAAGGAAACGTCTGAGGTCTCCGTCGGTGAAAATACCTGTCAGCACTCCGTTTTCGTTAACAACCGCGGTTGCGCCGAAACCTTTTCCCGTAATTTCAAACAGCGCGTCAGAAACAAGCGCTTTTTCTGCAACTACAGGCAGAGCGCTGTCTTTTGCCATGAGATTGCTGACACGGAGCAGCAGTTTTTTGCCAAGAGACCCGCCTGGATGAAAACGGGCAAAATCTTCCTTCTGAAGACCGAGAAGCAGTGTGGTCATTCCGGCGACAGCGTCTCCCATCGCCATCTGAAGCGTTGTACTGCTTGTAGGCGCAAGACCCAAAGGGTCAGCCTCACATTCTACATGCGTATTGAGAAGATAATCGGCATCTCTTGCAAGAGTGGACTCAGAATTTCCGGTAACTGCAATTACAGGAGCGCCTATGCGCTTAAAATGCGGAATAAGCTCAATAAGTTCCTTTGTTTCGCCGCTGTTGCTGATGAAATAGCCTATATCCTCGCGGCATACCATTCCGAGGTCGCCGTGCCATGCCTCTGCCGCATGGAGGAAAAAAGCAGGCACGCCCAAGGAAGCAAACGTAGCCGCCGTTTTTCTGCCGACGTGACCTGACTTGCCAAGCCCAGAAACAACAAGACGACCTTTGCAGCGGCTGATTATGCGCGCTGCTTCAACGATGTTGCCGTCTATTTTTTCTGCGGCATTTCTCAGTTCATCGGCTTCCTTGGCAAGAATACCCTTAGCTGTCGCAATCAGCAGTCTGTCAGGCAGATTTTTTTCTTTGCGTTCGTACGGAAGACTCATTGTTACACCTCCGCCCAGTCAAGCTGCGCAAAACCAATTCTGCGCGCCGTATCGTCAAATTCCTTTATCTGGGAAAGCACGTAATCCATTTTAGCAAGAGGAATCATATTGGCACCGTCACTTTTCGCGTTTGCAGGGTCAGGATGAACCTCCATAAAGAGCGCGTCAATGCCTATCGCAAGCGCTGCGCGTATCAGCGGCAGAACAAAACGTCTGTCACCGCCGCTTGACGTACCGCTTCCTCCGGGCTTTTGAACGCTGTGCGTTGCGTCAAAACAGACAGGACAACCGAGACCTCTCATCACGGCAAGAGAGCGCATATCAACAGAAAGTTCGTGATAACCGAATTCCGTGCCGCGTTCACAGAGCATAACGTCGGAATTGCCTGTCTCGCGGCATTTGGCGGCAGCGGATTTCATATCCTCAGGCGCCATAAACTGCGCTTTTTTGATATTCACAACCTTGCCCGTCTTTGCTGCGGCAACAAGCAAGTCCGTCTGACGGCAGAGAAAAGCCGGTATCTGTATAATGTCCGCGACTTCGCCGGCCAAAAGCGCCTGCCACGCCTCGTGAATATCTGTCACAACAGGAACATCAAGCCTTTCTTTAATTTCCGCAAGCTGTTCAAGTCCTTTTGCAAGTCCCGGACCTCTGTAACTGCTGATTGAGGTACGGTTTGCTTTGTCGTAGGAAGCCTTGAATACATAACCAAAACCGTATTTTTCGCACAGCCGTTTCATTTCAGCGCCTGTTTCAAGCCCCAGTTCAAGGCTTTCAAGCGCGCAGGGACCTGCAAGAATCGCAAGTCTGTCTCCGCCTATTTCAACATTACCGGCGTTAATTTTCCTGATTTCCGACAACTGTCTCAGCTCCTTTCGGTTTGTCCGTCATATTGTCAAGATATTTTCTGAATTTGTCATATACGTCGCAGCGGTTGTCCCAGCCCAGCTCTGCGGCGCAATACTGAACAACTCTGTCAAGCGCGCCCTGACCGCCAAGATGCCTGATACCTGCCTCACTCATCTCTTTCCAAAGCACGGGATCTTCAAGTATTTTCTGCGCGGCATCAGCAAGCGCGACAGGATTTGCGTCAACAAGCACCTCAGCCTCCTGAAGCATCTTTTTCTGCCGCAGCTTGCCTGTTTCAAGTATGGAGACAACAGGCAGACCAAGCCCTGCGCAAAGCTGATTTGCAGTTCCGCCGAGACCTATAAGTAAATCTGCGTCAGCGGCTGCCGCACTAACCTGTCCGTGCGCCGGAATACGTATTACAGTTTCCGGACAGGAAAGTTCCTTGCCGTCCTTAGACAATGTCCAGCCTTCAAGATTTCCAGCCATCTTTTTCCAGTCGGTAGTAGGCGCAGGTACCATTACAAACCGGCATTTCATGCGTTTCGCAAGCTCCCTTGCCGCTTCAATAACAAGTTTAATGTCCTCATAGGCACGCGGGCGACTCCCCGGTAAAAGCACAACTCTTGCAGAACTGTCATCCTCCCATTTGACCTTCTCCTCGTTGTCGCTGATAAGATCCATGACAGGATTGCCGCAAAATTCCGCGCTGACACCGTCTGCTATGAGTTCCTGCGCCGTTTCCGCATCTCTTGTCCACACCCGCCTTGAACGTTTTCTGAGAAGGAAACGTTCTATGCGGTAATGACCGCTGAGATGCACAGTCTTAGCCGTTGCAAGCAATACCGGGCTGACACCCTGACTCCAGAGAACATTGGAGAACAGATACACGTCGCCGACACATACAGGAGTGCGGTATTCTCTGCCTATTTTTCTCATTGTCGCTATCTGGCGTTTAATTGACGTGCCAAGCCCGTGTCTGAAATCGTTTACAAGTTCGCCTACGTTGTATTTGACAATGCCGCCGCTCGGCATTTCAACAGAGGGCGAAACAACCTCTATGCCTTCTTTTTCGTAATGTTTGCCGGAGCCGACAAACGCAAATGCCGATATTGCAGCGCTCTTAAAACGTTCTCGCATTTTCTTGGCAAGAATAACGCCGATTGCGTCTTCTCCGTAGCCGTTTGAAGCAACCATGAGGTGCGGACGGAGCTTTTCACATATCATTTCGCTGAACCGCGCTTTGTCCTCCATAAAAACTGAAATTTGCAGCACATAGACAGGAAGTTCAAGCAGTTTGTCTTTCGGGAGATTCATCGTGTCCTTTTCCGTGCAGATAAAGCCTGCCGCTCCGAGACGTTTTGCAAGTAAGTTCAGTTTGTCTATATCATCATGAGTAAATTCGTGATGATCCTGATAAGTGCGTTCTGCCGCAACCTTTATGCCGCGTCCGGTAACGTAGCGGTAAAAACCGTCGGGGTTGCCGATTGCCGAAAACACAACGTAACTGCCCTCAGGCGTTTTCTCTATCGGCTGCTTAACCGCTGTTGTGCTGTTTGCATACACAAGCCACGAATCATATTTGATTTCCGCGACGAAAATCTTTTCCGGCTCAATGTATTTCTCAAGTTCTTCCCTTGTATTTTGGACTGCCTCTTTTGTAATCTGGTTTGCTTTTGTTATTACAACCATATCCGCGCGGCTGAACGCTGTTTTCGGCTCACGCATAAGTCCCGCCGGAATCACCTGTCCGTTGCCGAAAGGACACGTGCCGTCAACAAGCACAATGTCAACATCGCGCGCCATGCGGCGGTGCTGGAAAGTATCGTCCGTAACAGCAATCTCTGCGCCTAAATCTGCCAGAAGCGCCACACCCTCGACACGGTTTTTCGCAACAACAACACCGGTATCCTGCAGACGTTTCGCAAGCATGAGCGGCTCGTCTCCTGCCGTGTCTCTGTGAAAACTTTCCTCGTCCTGACCTATCCATATAGGCTCAGGGTGCTTTGTTTTGTAGCCGCGGCTGACAACACCGGCGTTGATTCCCGCGTCACGGAACATACGCACTATATACTCACACATCGGAGTTTTGTTAGTGCCTCCGAAAGAGTTGTTGCCTATACTCACAACAGGAAGCTTCGGTTCAACCGTAGTGAAAATCCCGCGCTCAAACAAAAATATGCGCAGCCTCATCCATGCGCGCGTCACAAACTGTACCGGATAAAGCAGATGCCACAGCGACGTTGGAGCTTCGCCTTTCGTATAGTTCAAATAACTCCGGACTATTCTTGACATTCCGTTTCAGTTCCTTCTGCGCCGCCGCCTGCCGCGTAAAGACGGCTGTAATGTCCGCCTGCGGCAAGCAGTTCGTCATGCGTGCCCTGTTCTGCGATTTTTCCGCCGCTGAGCACTATTATCCTGTCGGCGTCGCGTATTGTCGAAAGTCTGTGCGCGATAACTATTGAGGTGCGTCCCTCCATTGCGTTGTTCATTGCCTGCTGCACCTGCTTTTCGACAAGCGCGTCAAGCGATGACGTAGCTTCGTCCATAATAAGTATCTTAGGATCCCGCACAACCGCGCGCGCTATCGCCACACGCTGGCGCTGGCCGCCGGAAAGCGTCACACCGCGTTCGCCGACTTCAGTTTCAAATTTATCCGGCAGATTATTGATAAATTCGTAAATATCGGCGATTTCAGCCGCGCGGACAAGGTCTTCCCGCGCTGCCGACGGGAAACCGTACGCAATGTTGTGCGCAAGCGTTCCCTTCATAAGCACAGGGTTCTGCTGCACAACGCCTGTCCTGCGGCGGTAGCTTTTCAAGTCAAGCTGCCTTAAGTCTGTGCCGTCTATGTAAATCGCGCCCCTCTGAGGGTCATAAAAACGCATTACAAGGTCACCGAGCGTTGATTTCCCTGCTCCCGTAGCTCCGACAACAGCCACAGTTTCACCGGCTTTTATTTCAAGGTCAATGCCCTTCAGCACAGGATTTTCAGCGTCATAGCCGAACCAGACGTTTTCAAATTTAATACTGCCGCGCATAGGCTCAAGTATTACAGGATTTTCCGCGATTTCAACCTCGTTGTCCATATCTATTATCTCAAAAACCCTGTCAGCGGAAGCAGCACCCTGCTGTATGCTGCTGAACGAGTTACTGAGAGACTGAAGCGGATGACCGAGAAGTCCGATGTAAGTAACAAAAGCAACAAGCTCGCCTGCGGTAAGACCGCCCGAAATAACGGCATAGCCGCCCATCCACAGCACAAAAGCCAGCGCGGTTATGAGAATAACCTCAACAGCGCCCTGAAGCACACCCTTGTACTGCGTGCCCCTCATAACAGCGCGGAAATGACTGTACGATTCTTCCTTAAACCGCCGGTACTCCTCATCTTCCGTAACGAAAGAACGCACGATTTTGATGGAAGAAATCGCTTCCTGAGCAATCGCGGCAACCGTAGCAAGACGCGACTGAATGGTTTTGCCAACCTGCCGCAGCTTCGCAGAGGTTTTGTCTATCGCGAAAGCAACAACAGGACATGCCGCAAAGGTAATGAGTGTGAGTTTCCAGTTGAGATAGAAAATAAAACAGACAATTCCGATAAAAGTTGAACCCTGAACAACAAGGTCAACAAGCGATGAAGCAAGAATAGTCTGCAGAGTGCCAACGTCGTTTGTGATACGCGACAAAAATTCCCCGCTTCTCTGACTGTAAAGCGTGCCGAGAGAAAGCCGCTGCGTGCGGTCATAAAGCTCAAGGCGCAGGTCTATAAGTACACGCTGACCAACCCACGTCATAAGATAAAGCTGGGCGTAGTTAAATACAGCCTTGCCAACGTAAAGCATAATAACGGCGGCGATAATGAGGTTCAGCATACCGATCTGCTTTTTGATAAGCACGTCGTCTATGACATTCTTCAAAAGCCACGGCGGAAGAATACTGAAAACCGCAGCCAGAATCATTGAAATTATGGCAAGCACAAGCCGTTTTTTGTACGGCGCGCAGTATTTCAGAAGCCGTATGTAAGAACTCCAGGCTTCTTTGTTAGCAAGTTTCAGCATTTTATCCTCTCCGTAATGCGTTTTGCCCAGCGCTCGTAAACTCCGGCAGTGCCGAGCTTTGCCTTTGTCTGTTTCAGCTTTTCCAGCACAGTCGCGCGGAAATCACCGCCGCCCTCAAGCCACTCAAGAGCCTTGTCCGCAACAGCTTCCGCGGTACATTCATTTTGGAAAAGCTCAGGAAAAATTTCTTCCCGCGCTATGATGTTTGTCATTGAAAAACAACCTGCCGGCAGCCCGGGCTTTACGACAAGATTTGCGATAAAGCCTGACAGCGGACTCATTTTGTAAACCGAAACCATATATTTTTCAAGCAGCAGAGACTCAACAGTAATTGTGCCGCTTGCGCTCACAGAACACTGCGCAGCCCTCAGCAGCTCCCTTCCTGAACCGTCAAAATGCCTCAGCCCTTTTTCGTCAAGCGTCTTAATCAGCTGCCCTCGCGCCTCCTGATTTAATCCCTGCGCAACAGAAAAAACAGGCTGCCAGCCGCGCGCCGACAAAATTTCCGCAGCCTGTTCCATAACAGGAATCAGCTTTGTAACTTCGCTGCGGCGAGAGCCCGGCATAAAAGCAACAATCTTGTCATTTCCCGCAAACTCGTCAGGAATTTTCGTCTCCCCGCGCTTCACAAACTCCTCAAGCAACGGCGCGCCGTCCCAGTAAGAATTACAGCCGTGCGCCGCAAAATATTCATGTTCAAATCCATACAGCGGAAAACATTCCGTCACATAACGCCGCAGATATTTCACCCTTCCGCTTCGCCACGCCCACACCGTCGGCGGTGAAACGTAAAACACAGGACCGCCGTAGCCGTATTTGCGCAGCTTCGCAAGCAGCCGCAGATGATAGTCAGGACTGTCCACCACAACAACAGCGTCAGGATTGCGGCGGACAACAGACTGCGCTGTCTCCCTCAGCAGCCGCAAAATACGCGGAATCGAAGAAAACACCTCCGTCAGACCGAAAAGCTGAAGCTGTTCACCCTGCCATACAATATCAGCGCCTGCGGCACGTGACTCAGACGCGCCCATGCCCCACAACTCTCCGTCAAAACCGTTTGCTCGAAGAGCCGTGATAATTTCAGCCATATAATGGTCGCCGGAAGCTTCGGCAGAACTCAGAAAAACTGACCTCATACAGAAACCCCTATGACAGCGATTTTATTTCGCTTTGCCGTTTCCTCAAACTTTTCAGGATCCATAATCAGAGTATGCCCGACGTGAACGGCAAGACAGGTAAGACCCGCTGCCGCCATGTTTTCAAGCGTCTGAGGTCCCACCGTCGGAATATCGTAACGCTCATCCTGATCAAGACGCATCATCTTTGCGATAACTCCGCCCTTCGACAGTTCACCCGCGCGTAAAATCATTTTGTCCGTACCCTCTATCGCTTCTACGGCAATCACCGCGCCGTCATGCACGGCAACAGACTGACCGAAAGAAAGAGGCACAAGCTTTTTACAGATTTCAAAGCCGTATTCCGCGTCCTTCAGCTCAGCCGCGGAAGGCTCACGACCTGCGATAAAACCTTTCTGCGCAAGCAAATTGGTAACAATGTCCTTATATCCTAAAACCTTAATGCCCTGCTTCTCAAAAAAATCCACAATCGCGCCAAGCAGCGAATGGTCATCGCGAAGCAGAACACCCGCGAGAAATTTCTGCGAAGTGAAATCAAACAGCGCAGGCTTGAACATCAGCGATTTTGACACCTTACCCGCCATAATCACCCTGTCAACGCCAAGCGTTTTCATGCTCTTGATCGCAGAGCCGAGATTAGGTCTCTGAATGTCAACAATCTCACAGGCAAAAGGCTTGAGTTCGCTGAAATCGCGCCTGAGGTTATAAACCACAGGAGCGTCATTCTGCTGTGCAAGCTGACTTGCGATAGAAACCGGCAGCATACCCTCTCCGGCAATAAGCGCGATTTTGCCCAAACCTTCACCCCCTCAGATATATTCCGCACGACCCGTGCCGTTTCTGCACTACAAACATTGCACCCGTACGCGTGCCAACCCAATGTAAAAGTATATCATTAAATTCCCTTACAGGCAAAACAGATCGGCTTGCATTTTCCAAGCCGATCTGTTTTTGCTGATCATAGGTTGTAGGTTACTCGTACCTCGCTTGTAGGGAAAGTTGTCAAGTTTAGCGGACATGAGAAACAGTTACATACTTGTTTGGTATTTGATAATTGATCCCTGAATGAAGTCTTGCGGAATTGTAGTATAACTCTATGTAGTTTACTATTGTCCGCTTGGCTAATGACCGACGTTCTTTTTATTCCCGCCTTTGTTTACTTATACTCTCTTTCAACTCTTTTTGATATTCCGCAGACGATTTCATATCCTATTGTGCCTATGGCATGCGCCATATCGTCAGCAGTGTATCCCTGTCCCAGCAGTGTCACTTCATCATGCGGCTTAACACCGGAAATTTCCGAAATGTCTGCCATAAGCTGATCCATGCAGACACGGCCGACAATGGGCGCGCGTTTGCCGTTTATGAGCACGCAGCCTTTGTTTGACAGGGCTCTGCTGTACCCGTCGGCGTAGCCTGTCGGAATCGTTGCTATGCGCATGTCACGCTCTGCGGTAAATGTTCTTCCGTAGCCTATCGTTTCGCTTTTATGTATTGTTTTTATCATCGCAACTACAGATTTCCACTCAAGCGCCGGCTGAATGCCTTCCGACAGTCCATTTGCGTAATCAGGCTTCAGCCCGTAAAGAATTATGCCGAGTCTTGCAAGCGTTCCGTATGGTTTATGCCACAACGCTCCGGCAGAGTTCATGCAGTGAATGTACGGCAGTTTTAAGTCTGCGACGCGTTCGCATACTGTTTTGAATTTATCAATCTGCCGTTCGGTAAAGGCATCTTCCGCCGGTGTGTCCGCGGCACTGAGGTGTGTAAAAAGTCCTGTCAGATTAAATCGCGGCGCAAAATTTCTTATGGCAGTTTCACATTCGTCAGGTTTGTCGGCATCAAGTCCTATGCGGTTCATACCT
>JAZRZG010000154.1:0-1364 GCA_045601305.1 Synergistaceae bacterium | reverse complement strand
AGATTCCACGATCATTTCTGCACCGAGTTCCACCAAGAATAAAGATAAACAGCGCGACCCGGACGCGCATCAGGCGAAAAAGGGAAACGCATGGTATTTCGGCTATAAAGCACACGTTGGTGTAGACAAGGACAGCGGTATTGTCCACACAGTAAAGGTAACAGGAGCCAATCAGCACGATGTCTCCATGACATCAGAATTGTTGACCGGCCAAGAACCCGTTGTCTACGGCGACAGCGGCTATCTTGGCGCAGAAAAACGCGAGGATGCAGTGAAGAAGAACAAGAACGGAAAGCGTATTCGTTATAAAATCAACCGTCGTCCCTCTCAGATTGCGAAGAAATCCACTCGTTCCCAAGGGCAGCTCAAACGAAGAGAACGCGAAAAGTCATCTGTCCGAGCAAAAGTTGAGCATGTTTTTGCCGTTGTCAAGGGTCAGCTTCGATACCGAAAGACCCGATACCGAGGACTGCAAAAGCAGACGGCAAAACTGAATATGATGTTTGCACTGGCAAATTTGATTCTGGCTGACAGACCTAGTCTGGCAGTCTAATTATTGATGCCCTGCAAACGGAAAACATAAGTTTTCCACGCAATACTATCGAAAGATTGGCAACTCCAGAGATGCCTAACACTTTATTCGACGGTTATGCGGTGTTGCCTTAGCAATGACCGGGTGAAGTGCCGTACCCCTGTACTGAACCGTCCAGCACAGCGGCGAAATATTGCTCCTGCGAATGAGCAGAGCAGGCGTTATTTTCTGTGTCATAAATGACCTCCTTGTTTCAGCTTTTGCTGACAGCGTCAGGTGCCAAAAACCCTTTGACGCGCCAACAAAAACAGCTCCGACCTGACACAACTGACAGCTTGTCGGAGCTGTATTTTCTCTTTGTTTTCTTATTACATTTATTCCCTTTAAGTAAAAATACTGTCAGAACTGTCAGGAAAACGCCCGAGGCATTGATAATCAATGTGTTTTCGCTCCTGACAGTGTCAGCCAAGTCTGACAGTCATGATACACTGTCGTAGCCGTAGGCGCGCACGTACTGCCGCTTCGTCTCCAAGGACAGCGTATAGTCCCGGTAGCAGGTGCCGTTTTCCGTATGTACGGTCAAATCCTTATAGCTGCGGCCGAGATACTCGCACAGCTTATCGCGGAAGGCACGGGCTGTTTCGGCATAGCCGTTGTTATTATCGACGCACCACGCGCGATACACGTCGTAGAGCTTGCCAGCAGTACAGTTATCTTTGTGCTTGCGAGGAACCATGCACTCATGGAAGAACGAAATGACCGTGCTGTTGTCCTCCATGTAATGCTGACGCGCATCGAGAACGCACGCCGGCTCGGAATAGAAGTAGCCGTT
>JAZRZG010000153.1:0-4368 GCA_045601305.1 Synergistaceae bacterium | reverse complement strand
CTTTTACCGGAGGTGTCTGTGATGGGATTTCTGCTGCTGCTTGGCGTGTTGTTTCTTGTCGTTGCCTTTTCGGGCGGAAAAGGTTCAACCGGCAATACCGATAATGCAGATTACGATTTTGACGGCGAGGAAGATTTTGAGGATACTCCGAGTTTTTCAGAGCTTATAACAGGCAAAAAGGCAGATGTTGAACACGGTCTGTTCGGCTTTACGGACAAATGGGACGCTGAACAGGCAAAGCGCGCATATAACCGCGGTGAGATTGACACGGCAGACCTTCAGCAGCTATATGACGAAGGCGTGATTTCAGCAGAGGATGCGGATTCTATCGCTTGCGATGCCGTTGAATATGAAGCAGAGGATCTCGACCGCGGCGAAAATTTTGACGATTAGGGAATAACAGTGGCTTTTGAGAAGTTCAGAGCTTCGGAAAATCTTTTTTGTGTTGCTGAACGCTTGTGTTATCTGTCGTCAGTTATAAGACTGTAAGACAAGTGCTAATGCCGCACTCAGCAAATTCCGTGAACTGCCGCTATGAATGATAAAGGAGAAATATATTATGGACAAAGCAGCTGTTTATGCCTTTTTGAGGGAGAAGGGAATTGCTTTTGAAGTAACGGAACATGCGCCTCTTGCAAATATGGAGGCTATGTTTGCCGCCGGTCTTCCCTACCCTGACGCTATCGCAAAAAATCTGTTTGTGCGCGGCGACGGTAAGAAGGATTATTACCTGATTACTGCGCGGGAGGAGCGCGTTATTGACTTAAAGCTCTTCAGACAGCAGTTCTGCACAAAACGTTTGAGCTTTGCCTCAGAGATTGACCTTGCGGCTGTTCTTCAGCTGACAAAGGGTTCTGTCTCTCCGTTTGGTCTGCTGAACAATACGGAACACCGCGTACATTTTTTCCTTGACGATTATTTTCAGAACAGGCTTATCGGCGTTCACCCGAACGAAAATACGGCAACCGTATGGCTGAACAGCAGCGATTTGATTTCGCTTGTCAGGGAACGCGCAGCAAGCGTTACGCTGTTTTAGGGGGGTATAACGAGTACAAAACGAGTACAAGAAACTCTGACTGTTTATTCTGTTTGCTTTTTACCGCATCTTGTAATATAATGTATTACAAATCTGCAGGAGGTGTGTCTGATGACGTTTTCATTAAGGCTGAGTGACGCTGACAGCGAGCTTTTCAGAGAATATGCAACGCTGAACGGTATTTCTATGTCTGAACTTATTCGCCGGTCAGTACTGGAACGCATTGAGAACGAGTATGACCTTGAGCTTTACAGAAAAGCCTCGGCAGAATACAGGGATAATCCTGTAACCTATTCTCTTGAGGACGTGGAAAAGGAACTGCTGGCTCAATGAGTTACAGTGTGCGTTTGACTGAACGTGCCAAAAACCAGCTGTTGAAAATGGACAAGCACACGGCGTTGCTGATTACCGGCTGGATCCGAAAAAGGCTTGAGGGCTGCGATAACCCCAGAGCCTTCGGCAAGCCGCTCACAGCAAACCACAGCGGACAGTGGCGTTACAGAACAGGCGACTACAGGATTATTGCGGAAATTGAAGATGACAGGCTGATTATCCTCGCGCTTAATATCGGTCATAGGCGTGAGGTGTATAAAGACAGATAATTGATTTCGCTTGTCAGGGAATGCGCAGCAAGCATTACGCTGTTTTAAAGGTATAAAAAACGCAGGGATTTTTGTTTTCCCTGCGTTTATATTTTGCTGTATTTTATATTTTTGGGCAGTTTTCTATCATAATTATGCTTTAAGCAGTTTTAGTATTGCCTTTGTTTGAATTTCTATGCCAAGCGGTATGCAGCTTTCGTCTGCCTTGAATTTCGCGTTGTGTATCGGCGCGTTATACTGTCCCTTAAACCCGCAGCCGAGATGCCAAAAACAGCTCGGTCTTGCCTGACTGAAGTAGGAAAAATCTTCCGTGCCGAGGCTGGGGGTCTTTTCCTGTATGATGTTTCCCGCGCCCAGCACTTCTTTTGCGGTTTCATGCACCGTTTTTACAACTTCATCATCATTCGTAAGCGACGCATAACTTGGACGAAGCTCCAGGTCTGCTTCTCCGCCGTATGCCTGCGCCACCCCCTTGGCAACAAATTTCACGCGTTCGCGGAGTTTCATTCTTGTTTCTTCGGAGAGTGAACGTAGTATGCCCACCAGCTCGGCTTCCGCCGGAATTATGTTACCAGCGCTGCCTGCGGTGAATTTTCCTACTGTCACCACGCCGGCTTCGTAGGGGGCAAGATTTCTGCTTGATATGCTCTGCAGCGCCGTTACTATCTGCGACGCTAGCACAATGCTGTCAACGCCTGCGTCAGGATGTGCGCCGTGGCAGCCTTTTCCGCGCACGCGAAGCGTGAATTCGTCTGACGCTGCCATCATCTGACCATATTTGAAACCTGCTTCTCCTGCCGTATATTCAGGCTCTACGTGAAGCCCTACAACCTGTTTGACATACGGATTTTCAAGCACACCGGCTTTCACCATTCTGTCGGCACCGCCTGTGGTTTCCTCTGCCGGCTGGAAGAAGAATTTTACCGTGCCGTCAAGCTCTGCTTCCTGTTTTTTGAGAAGTATCGCAATGCCAAGCACTATTGTCGCATGCAGATCATGTCCGCAGGCATGCATGTAGCCTTTGTTTTTGGAGGCAAAATCTACGCCGCTGTCTTCAAGTATCGGAAGTGCGTCAATGTCCGCGCGAACGCCTATGCACGGTTCTTTGCCTGTTCCGACCCGCGCGCATACCGCTGTGCCGTCAAGCAGCACGCCATATTTAATGTCGTATTTATCAAGAATTTTTGTGATACGGCAGACCGTTTCCTGTTCACTGCCGCTCGGCGACGGGTTTTCATGAACTTCATGCCTGAAAGCAATCAGCTCCGGCAGTATTTTCTGTATTTCTTCTCTCATATTCAACAGCTCCCTTGTTTAGCTGCCGGCTCTTATCAGCCGGCTGATATAATTCTTCTAATTTTTAGCTGATAGTTGCCCCTTTACTCGTCCAGCATCAGCTCTTCCGTGCGCTGTGACAGTTTTTCTATCCGTTCGCGTTCGATTTCGCTGATGGTTTTCTTCGGCACACCCATATTTTCCGGCATTGTGCCTCCTACCTTCTCTATTGCCGCGCGCACCTCTTTACCCACTATATAATGTATCTCGTTGGCAAGCTGCAGGTCTGTAACGTTTTCCGTTTTCAGCTTTTCCTCCGTCTGTGTAATACGAAACAGATTTGCGGCAAGCTCGGCGCTTTCCATGAAGTCAAGTATCTTTTCGTCTTCCTTGAGCCCTTTTTTTCTGTGTATTTCGTCAACCGTCATACCGCCGTAAAGCCCCATATAGCCTGAATTCTGAAATATTTTGTAGTCATCGCCGGAAAGCACGCCCGCTTTGTGCGCCGCCTCGGCAAGCATTCTGTTCCATACGCGTATGTCGCCGCGCACGGCAAGCCGCTTTCTGTCTTCGTCCAGCTGGTTGAATATCTCGGCGACTTCCGTGCGGCGCGTCTGGATAGCAAAATAGGTCTGCCCGCAGGCGATGACCTCTTTTTTCGGATCGCCGTTTTGGACTATGAGGTAACAGGCGTAGCGCGACAGCTCGTAATCGTTAATTTCCTTAGCTGCCACGCCGGTTTTTACTATTTTGTTGACCTCAACAA
The DNA here is from genome assembly GCA_045601305.1 of Synergistaceae bacterium. GTDB lineage: Bacteria > Synergistota > Synergistia > Synergistales > Synergistaceae > Equadaptatus. The sequence goes on along the minus strand of JAZRZG010000153.1, from coordinate 689 downwards.
AATTGTCGGCAAGCGGACTTTTGCTGTTGATACAGGCTATCATGGCGCGGTCGATAACCTTTGAGAAATTGCGCCATTCCTTGTATTCCAGCACTGTGCAGAGCTCACGCGCCGACCAGAATTCGCTTCCGTCGCTGCGCGTATGTTTTATACCGTCAAAGGTGACGTATTCTTTTGCCTGAAGATTTGCCATGAGCGCACCTCGCTTTTTGTCTTTACTATTATACAGCATATCAAACCGGCAGATACAGGTAAGATAATATTCTTTCAAAATTCTGCCACAAAAAAGAGCCTTCGGCTCAAATTTGCGTTGTTGATTTGCTGTTGCGGTTAGCGGTTATTTTGCCGCCATTTGCGCGATTATAGCGGCTGCCGCTTACAGCTCCTTTCAAAAAAAGTTTGCAATTTTTGAAAATGTATGGTATATTATCTGTGCTAGTCTGAATGTTTTTAACATCGGACAGGTGAACGAAGAGAGAGCTTAGGCTCTCTCTGGTCTTTAATACAACACGTCACCCCATTTATGTCTATGGGCATATTACGGCTCCTTTCAAAACAAAAAACGCCTCACGGACGCTTATCAACAAAATAATCTAAAATATGAGCAATAAACATTGCTTCCGTTTCGTTGTTATTGACGGCGTTGCATTCTTTCATTGATAATTTGATTACAAAAGCATCAAATTCAT
>JAZRZG010000152.1:0-1970 GCA_045601305.1 Synergistaceae bacterium | reverse complement strand
CGCTTCCGCAGCTTTCGCGGCGTGATGGAGGCGGACGCGAAAGAGCTGGCAGCAGTACCGGGGATCGGAGAGAGCACCGCGGGACTGCTGCACCTTGTCACCGCACTGAACCAGCGCTATCTGCGCACGGAGACTGTACGCGGTATCTCTCTGGCAGGCACCGAGAGCGTCTGCGAATATCTCATTCCGAAGTTTGCCTACTGCCGCGAGGAAACTGCACTGCTTTTGACGCTGGACAGCGCCTCGCGCCTGCTGCACTGCCACCGTCTGGCGGAGGGGCTGACCAACAAGGTCATCCTTTCCTCACGCGCCATTGTTGCTCTCGCGCTGCGCGATCAGGCGGTCAAGGTAATTCTGGCGCACAACCACGTCTCCGGTGTGGCGCTGCCGTCTAACTCAGACGTCACGACGACGAACCACATTCGCGGCGCGCTTGCACTCATCGACGTGGAGCTCGTCGACCATATTGTCGTGTGCGGCAATGACTGCGTCTCGATGCGGGACAGCGGCTGGCGCCCCGAAACGGGAAGATGACATCCGAAAAAGCGGCGCGGACACCATGTCTGCGCCGCTTTTTTCGGTCATTTTGTCAAGAACATAGCTCGACGCTTTACGACAGTAAATGGTAACGCTTGCCGCACGCCGATTATGGAAACTCATAACGGAGCAGCAACCTGTGAAAACTGCGCTTTTCGGCGCTTCCATTTTCTTACAAAAACGACGGAGATGACGGAATACCAATGCTTTTTCGGTTGTGAAAAACCCTGTTGAAAATGTTGATAACTTCTTGGTATATTCCGGTTGCGGCGTATTTATTTCCGCCAATAACGGGCAGGTTTTACAGAAAATAATGCCACCCCGGGAAACATAACAAAAAACAGAACTGTAAAAGAATAAAAACTTTTTAAAATTTTTTGTGCAATATTCCGACTTGACAGAACAGCGAAAAATGCGAGGTAAAAACGCCCTAAATAATATTACAAAAAGTAATCAAAAAGATGATGTTGACTTTGCAAAGCCCCTGTGGTACAATGCAAAAGCTGTGAAAAAGCAAACTGCTGGATTAGCCCAGTCGGTAGAGCGCCTGATTCGTAACAATCAGCCCGGTTACCCCACAATTCAATAAGCTAGTATAGCTCAGTCGGTAGAGCAGCTGATTCGTAATCAGCAGGTCGTGTGTTCGAGTCACATTACTAGCTCCAAAAACACCCGGTTTTCAATGAAAATCGGGTGTTTTTGCAACTTTTTTTCCATTTTACTGACCCACACCGCAAACACTTTTTGACCCACACCGTGCTTGGAACGGAGTTTCGGCACACGATCTTTTACAGCGGGAAACAGGTTTTGACCCACACGCTGACCCACATGCCGAAATGTCCGGAGAGAACAAAACAGCACCGGAAAGGAAAATGACCCACTTTCCGGTGCTGTTTCTTTGCTTGTATTGTCTTTTTATCTGACCTGCGCCATGAAGTTTCCCATCTTTTCGTCTGCCTGCTCCTGGATCTGTCGTGTGGCGTGGGCGTAGGTGCGGAGCGTGAATCCGGCGTCGTAGTGCCCCAGCATACTGGAGAGCGTTTTGACGTCCACACCGTTCTGCAGCGCCAGAGTCGCGAACGTATGTCGCAGATCGTGAAACCTGATGTGCGGCAGTCCCGCACGTTTCAGCGCCTTCTGGTGCAGCTTTACCACGGAGTCGGGGTAGTACATCCCGCCGGTCTTTGGCGAGGGGAACATGTAGGGATTGTCGGGATGCTTTTTGTGTTCTGCGATCAGCATATCGACCGTGGCCTGAGGAATGGAGATCTGACGGACGGAGTTTTCGGTTTTCGGTTGGCTTACGACGATTTCGCCCTGGGAGTTGCGCCCTGCGGATTTGCTGACGGAGATCAGTTTGTGCTCTGCGTCCAGATCGCTCCAGAGGAGCGCCACCAGCTCGCCCTTTCGGATGCCGCTGGTCAGTACCAGAT
>JAZRZG010000151.1:0-23930 GCA_045601305.1 Synergistaceae bacterium | reverse complement strand
ATAGCGCATTGGCAGCGGGCTTGTCAGCACCGTGAACGCATGACGTCGATGCGATTTAAGTATGACTTAATGCACGGATGTCCTGCCGGTGAAAAAAGCCTTCCGTAAGCTAACCCGACAGGGCAGAACTAAGTCATTCAGGGGACAGGAGGACAGGCGGACATAATTTTACGCGCCCAAACTCTCCTTGCCCTTCACTATACCAAGACGGATTTTTGGCACTTTTTGGAAACCACTTTCGTACAAAGCCTGTCCGGGACTGTGTTTGTTGGTGGCTTTAGAACCTTTAAGGGCGCACTTGCTGTTAAGGGCGCACTTAGCACCTGGCACTTAGCACCTTGGCGCTTCGCGCCGCTGTATTGCTCGCTACGCTCGCGCTGTTGGCTGATGGCTGACGGCAAAAAACGAAACCAAATGATTTAGCTGTCTGCTGTCAGCCGGTTTTTTCCGACTCCCGAATTGCGGGTTTATCGTTCCAAACTCCCGATTCCTGCCTTTCGTACCAATGACTAACGACTGACGACCAACGACTTTCATATCCCTGCAAACCCTGATAAACACTGGGCTTATAAAAAACCGGTTTCCAAAAAGTGCCAAAAATCCGTCTTGTATATATGGGGAGTGAGAGAGATGAGAGTAAAAATATGGGGAAAGGTACACGAGATATACTTTCCGGAGGTGTTTTATGCGCAAGCCTTTGCAGAAATGTTTTGTGCTTGGAAAAAGAAAAAGAAAAACTGCTTTTGGAGATGGGAGGTTAAAAAAAAATCGGTAATCTGCGCTATAATATATACTGGTTAATTGTGGCAAAAGGGTGGTTTTGATGCTGAGGCTTGAATGCGGGAAGATTGGCATAATTTCCGACACGCACGGCGATGTGAAGGCATGGCGGCGCGCCGTGGAGCTTTTTTCGGACTGCGGCGCCGTGTTTCACGCAGGGGATGTGCTGTTTCACGGCTATGACGGGGCTTTTGTGCCTGACTCTCTCGCAAACGAAATAAACGCTTATTCGGGAGAGCTTTTTGCGGCTATGGGAAACTGTGACCGTTTCAGCGACCAAGAACTGCTTCTGCCTGTGCTGCAGCCGTTTGTTTCGGTTGACTGGAATGGGCGTATTGTTGCCATGGCGCATGGAAACAATCCCGCGCTTTTGCGCCGTGATGCTGCGGAAATCGGCGCAACGCTTGTTATTTCCGGTCACACGCATATAGCAAAGGTTTCAAAGCTCGGCAGCGTTCTGTATGTAAATCCCGGCTCTGCGTCACGTCCGCTGGGGGATGCCCCCGCGTCTGTTGTTGTTGCCGATGACAAAGGAATATCTGTGGTAACACTTGATGGGAAGCATTTGATAGATGAAACTTGGATTTAACTTCAAACGCAAGAAGAAAACAGCAAAGCAGAGTAATTCTGTTATTTTCAGGCAGCGCGGTTTCTGGTCGCAGATATTTTGGTTTACCGTAATGTTTGCAGGCTGTGCCTGTGCCGCGGTTTACCGTTCTGTCGTGCTTTTCGCGCTTTCGCTGGTGTCTGCGTTTCTCGGAATGAATGAGTTTGGCAGGCTGAAATACAAAACGAATCTGGTAATCTGCTCGGCGTTTGCTGTTGCCGGTTCTCTTGCCGGTGTTTTCAGCTGGCTCGAAACTGCATCGCTGTTTGTAATGATGTGTGTTACGGGCGGTTTTGTGCTCTATTACAGAGACACTGTGCGTGCCATGGTGCCGCAGATGAACGAGTTTTTCGACGTGCTTTCCTGCTGTGAAAGTGACGGAGAGGCTGCGTGGAAAGCGCATGCGATATTGCAGAGGCATCTGCCGTCCTGCCGTGTGTTTGTCCTGCTTTCAGACGGGGCGGGCGGGCTTTATCTGCCGGAGCGCGAAGACAAGCCGAGACAGCGGCTCAACCGTGCGGGCGGCATCGTGTGGAAATGTTTTGCCGGTGCGCTTCCGTACAGGCGTGTCATGGTATCGATCGAAAGGGATTTGCCGCTGTACAGAGAGGCACGGTCGCTTATTGCCGCTCCTGTGACTGCCGGCGGAGAAACCTTGGGAGTTATAGAAATAGAGTCGCGCACGGCGGAATTTTTTTCGTCCGATGACAGAGACAGGCTGGCAGTGTTTGCCTGTCTTACCGGTCAGGCAGTGTATGCGCTGAGGGCGGATAAAGGAGCGTAGAAGCGGCTGAATGCCGCAGGAGGTTTAACAGATGATACGGATTGATATGCACGTTCACAGTATATATTCTGACGGTACTTACACGCCGGATGCGCTGGCATGTGCCGCAAAATCGCGCGGACTTACTTTTATCACGCTTACTGACCACGATACAACGGAGGGGCTGCTTGATTTTGAAATTGCCTGCCGCAGGCACGGCGTTCAGTCGCTGAACGGCGTTGAACTTTCGGCAGAGGCGCCTTATACGCTGCATATTCTCGGTTACAGGATAAAGCCCGGTACGCGCGCGCTTGAACGCCGTCTTGAATTTATCCGCGAGCACAGAAATCAGAGAAATCTTGAAATCTGCCGCAAACTTCGCGAGCACGGGCTGGACATTGTTTACGCGGACGTCGCCGCCGAAGCTCACGGTTTTGTCGTGGCGCGTCCTCATATTGCGCGCGCGCTTATGAAAAAGGGTTATGTAAACTCTGTGAGTGAGGCGTTCGCAAAGTATCTCAGCGCAGGTACGCCGGGCTATGTTCAGCGTGAAAGACTGACGCCGAGAGAGTGCATTGAGCTCATTCTCGAAGCCGGCGGGCTGCCCGTACTTGCGCATCCTGCACAGACGAAGCTGTCAGGAACGGACTTTGACGAGCTTATTTACCGGCTCAAAGGCTACGGACTTTGGGGAATTGAAGCAAAGTATTCAAAGAACAGTCTTTATCAGAATTACGACTATTTGCAGGAGGCAAAGCGTTTCGGACTTTATCCGACGGCAGGCTCAGATTTCCACGGTCATCCCGGGCAGACAATTCAGCTCGGAATAGACGTTGACGAAAATTATCTGCCGTGGGCAAGACTGGGGCTTTCGATATAATGAGTTTCAAACCGGCGGCAAAAAAAGATATAGAGGCTCTTGCCGACTGGCTTTTGTCAGAGGCAAAACGCAGAGGGGCGCAGGGAGCGGACCTCCGCTATTCTCAGGGTGAAGGGAACGCTCTCTCGCTTAAAGACGGCGAAGTTGAAGAATGTGTTTCCGGCGCAAGCGAAGCGGTAGGCGTGCGCGTGCTTCTCAACGGCGGCAGACAAGGTGCGGCAAGCAGCGACAGGCTGGACAAAGCGTCGCTTTCGGAACTGCTTGACTGGAGCATTGCAAACGCAAGAGCCGCAGAACCGGAGGAAGGTGTCTGTCTTTGCAGCGGTCCGCAGCTTTTCGCAGATCCTGAAATTTTGCGAGAAGACTCTGCGATTGCGGAAATTACGGCGCAGCAGCGCATGGAGAACTGCAAAAAAATCACGGAGCTTGCGCGCTGTGCCGACAAACGTATTGTATCTGTGCGCGCAGCGGCGTGGCAGGACGGCAGCGGCAAAGATTTTTACGCCTCGACGGAAGGTTTGTCCGGCTGGGAAAGCGGCAGTTCGGCAGGCTGTGAAGCTGTCATACTTGCACAGCAGGGCGAATTTACCGAAATGGGCGGTTACGGCATGGATTCTCACAGACTTTGCGAGCTTGACCTTGAAAAAACGGCGAGCCGCGCAGTACGCGACACACTGTCAGCGCTCGGCGGACGGCCGGTGAAAACAGGCAATTACACCGTAGTTCTGGAGCCGGAAAACGCTGCTTCGCTTATAGAAATCACCGGTGAGTTGTTTTGTGCCACAGACGTTCAGAAAAACCGTTCAATGATGAAGGGCAGATTGGGCGAAACCGTTGCCGCGCCGTGCTTTACGCTTACGGACAACGGCAGACTTCCGTGGCGGGCGGGCACCTCCTGCTGGGACGCTGAGGGTGTCTGTACAGGAGAAACGGTGCTTATAGAAAACGGTGTTGCGAAAAATTATCTGTACAATCTGCAAAGCGCCTGCAAAGACGGTGTAAAATCAACGGGAAACTGTGTCCGCGGGCTTTCGACGCTGCCGGACGCAGGCTGTTCGAACCTTGTGGTAAAGGGCGGAAACGCAACCGGCAGGGAACTTGTCGGCGCGTTAAAACGCGGGTTGTATGTCACGGAATTTATGGGGCTTCACACAATCGACCCTGTCAGCGGAGATTTTTCCGTCGGCGCAAAGGGGCTGCTGATTGAAAACGGTGAAAAGACGCGCCCTGTCAGCGGAATAACGATTGCGTCAAATTTGTTTGATTTTCTCAAAAACATCACGGCTGTCGGCTCTGACGTGCATTTCTTCGGTTCGACGGCGGTCTCTGAAATAGTTGTCGAGAATATCACGGTTGCGGGAGAATAGACAGAAGACGGAATGAACAAATCAAAACTTGTATTGAAAATACTGTTTTTTGTACTGTGCTTGACCTTAGCGGCAGGCAGTTGTTCTGCCGAAGACCGCTCCGTGTATTTTGCCGGAACTAAAAAGGGAACTGCCGTAACGCGGACTGTCGCCGGTAAAACCGAAACAGCGCTTGACGAAGCGGCAAAGGCGCTTGGCTGCGAGAGCAGCGAAATCGCGCAGGGAATCTGTTTTGTTCTGAACGGCAGAAAGGCTGAAATATGGGACAATTCTGACATTGCGCGCATAGACGGCAGTATGGTTGCGTGTACATCGGCAGTCAGTTTTTCAGACGGTCATTGGTGGACGGCGGAGAAAACCGCGGAAAAGATATTAAGCCAGCTTAGTTTCAAGGCAGGCAGAAAAGGCGCAGTAACCTTTGCCGGCGCGAAAATATCAAAAGCACCGGCAGCTGCGGAAAGTCCGAAGCCTGTTGTTTGGCAAAAGAATGTCGAAAAGCCGGCACAGAAGGCTGAAACGTCAAACGTGCCCGCAAAAACAGAGAGAACGGAAAAAGCGGCAGAGTCGTCCGGAACACAGAAGAATACCAGCGGAACTGAAACAAAGCAGAAGCAGCAGAAAACAAAGGCAGCACAGGAAACGCAGAAAACAGAGGCAAAGCAGCCGGAAGAAGTTCTTGCAGAAACAGAAAAAACTCAGCCTGTGCAGCCGGTTAAAAGAGAATTTAAGAACAAACGCCCGACTGTTGTTATAGACGCGGGACACGGCGCTCATGACCCTGGCGCGTGCGGACACGGCGTCAGGGAAAAAGAGATAAATCTCAAGGCGGCGCTTGAGCTTGGAAACGCGCTCAAGCCTTACGGTGTCAACGTAGTATATACACGCAGCACAGATGTTTTTCTCAAGCTGCAGGAGCGTACCGCCTTTGCGAACAAAAAGAATGCGGATGTTTTCGTTTCACTGCACTGCAATTCGCTTCCTAAGCCGAACAACGGCATAAACGGGATTGAAATATATCTGATGGCTTCCCCGCGCGACAAGGATTCGCTGCGCCTTGCCATCGAAGAAAACAAAGAAATCAGCGGCACTGCGAACTCTGTCGCGGATTTGCAGAGAGCTGACGCAAGAACGCGTCTGCTGCTCAAAATCCTCGGCGATATGCAGCAGAACAACAAAATCAGCGAAAGCACGCAGCTGATAGAAGCAATGCACAAGAGCATAAAGTCAAGAGGGCTTCAGATGAGAAAGGTTAGTCAGGCGCCGTTCTTTGTGCTTCGCGGAGCAGGAATGCCGGCGGTACTTATAGAGATGGGCTACCTGAGCAGCGCAAGCGACGCGGAACGGCTTAACAATCCGGCGTACCGCAGTCGTCTTGCAGCCGGTTTTGCCGCCGGAATAGTGGATTACATAAAAACTTACGTTAAATTATAGAAAAATTTTGGATTCTGAATTTTGAATTTTGAATAAGCGCCGAAACAATTTTGCAGCTACCAGATATTCAGCATTTAACATTCAATATTCAGGATTTATAAAAGGAGGAACAAGTAATGCCTGAGAAAAGACACAGCCGCTTTGATCCCGATTACGAAGAAGAAACAGGAAACCTTTTTGAGGGTTTTGAAGATACTGACGATGAATACAGCGAGCCGCCGAAACGCAGCCGTTTTGAGGATGACCACAGACCTTTGTTCGGCAGCCGCAAAAAAAGGAGCGTGGCTTTCTTCAACAGGGAAAGCGGCGAAGCGTTCGGAGATTCGAACGACAGCTGGTACGCTGAGGAAGAAGAAAAGCCCAGCCGTTTCCCGTTCCTCGTTCGTATGTTTATATGGCTTGCGCTTGTTGCCGCAGTTTTTGCGATAGGCTACTACGCTGCGAACTATTTCATAGGGGACGCGGACGACAAAAACAGCCCGGGCATAGACAAGATAGTCGGAAACTCGTCAGACATTGCGCTTGAAGACAGAAAAGAAGCAGACAGCAAAGAGCAGCCTGCAACGGAGAACGTCGCGACAACAGAATACAAACTTTATATTCCCAACGGTAAAGACTTCACCGTGCGCAGGGCGGAAATAACGCACGGCAGAACGGAAGAGGATATGGCGCGTATGCTTGCGATGTACTTTGACAGTCTTCGCGAAGCCGGATTGTCAAACAAGGACGTTCATGTAATTGACCTGTTCAAAAGCGACGACCTTGCTTATCTTAATCTTGACTCAGGTTTTGAGCAGCTTATTTCCGCGCTTGACGAAAAGAAAGCCTCCGATGTTGTCACCGGACTGCTTTCAGTGCTTTGGAACAACTTCTCGGTCAAAAAGGTTAAATTTTACATAAACGCGCAGGAATCAGGAGTAAGAGTGCCTGTCAATCTGTCGCAGCGGTGGGGTTTGTAATATGAAAAGAGCGGACGGACGCACGGAAAACGAACTCAGAAGCGTGAAATTCACAAGAAACTGCAACATCTATGCTGAAGGCTCATGCCTTGTGGAATGGGGCAATACCAAGGTGCTTTGCACAGCCTCTGTCGAGGACAAGGTGCCGGTATTTCTGCGCGGCAGCGGACAGGGCTGGATAACGGCAGAATACTCGATGCTTCCCCGCGCGACAAAAGAAAGAAACAGCCGCGAAATCAGCAAGGGCAAACCAAATTCGCGCGGCACGGAAATTCAGCGTCTCATCGGCCGTTCGCTTCGCGCGGCGGTTGACCTTGACAATCTTGGCGAATACACGATAACAATTGACTGCGACGTGCTTCAGGCAGACGGAGGCACACGCACGGCGTCAGTCACAGGCGGTTTTGTCGCGCTCTTTGACGCGCTTCGGTCAATGGAGCGGGAGAAGAAACTGATAAAGATCCCGCTGCAAGAACAGATTGCAGCAGTAAGCTGCGGCAAACTTTTCGCCGTGCCGCTGCTTGACCTCTGCTACGCGGAAGACTCAAGAGCCGAAGTTGACGCAAACTTTGTGATGACTGGACACGGCGACTTTGTCGAAATTCAGGGCACAGGCGAAGGCGGAGTGTTTTCGCCGGAAGAACTTACGGAACTGATTGCCCTTGCGAAATCCGGCATTTCCGAGCTTCAGCGCCTTCAGCGCGAAGCGCTTGAACTGACACCGTACGAGGAAAAACTGTTCGCATGAAGATAGTGCTTGCAAGCGGAAACGTAAACAAATACAGGGAAATGAAGAAAGCGCTTGCTCCGGCAGGCATAGAACTTATATTCGGCAAAGATTTGATTGCCGGTCTTGACGTTGAAGAAACCGGCAGCACTTATGCCGAAAACTCACTGCTCAAAGCGCGCGCCTGGGCAGAGGCAACAGGAATGCCGGCGCTTGCCGACGACAGCGGACTTGAAGTTGAAGCGCTTGACGGACAGCCCGGAGTACATTCCGCAAGAATAGCCGCTGGCAGCGACAAAGACAGAACAGATTGGCTGCTTGAACAGCTTAGAGGCAAAGACAACAGAAAAGCGCGTTTTGTTGCCTGTCTCACGGTAGTTTTTACCGGCAGCGCGCAGCCGATGGTTGTCACAGGCTGCTGCAGCGGACAAATCGCTGAAGAACCGCGGGGAGAAGCAGGCTTCGGCTATGACCCTGTGTTTGTTCCTGACGGCTGTGACAAAAGTTTTGCCGAACTCGGCGCTGAAATCAAAGAGAAAATATCGCACAGAGCGAAAGCGCTTGCGGCGCTCCGCCAGCTTTTTATGAGATTCAACCATGCGAAAAGCAACGGCGGAGTGCAGATATTCAGAGCGAAACAGAGTTAAGCGATAAGTTGTGCGCTGTCAGCAGTAAGAGGAAAGCTGCCTGTCGAAAGCCTGAAAAGCAAATAAGAAATCGGTTGTAAGCGGTGAACAGGCTAATCCTTAACGCTTCTAACGTAAGTGTACGGCATATATCAGCAAGCAGGTCAGTAACAGATTTTTTACCAAGGATTCAAAAGAAATCAAAAAAATCACTGTTTTTTCTGTCACCGCAAAAAAACTGTTGCACGGAACAGAAAAAGGAGTATAATACTTTCCTGTATGTAACTTGGAGTACTATCGCCAAGGGCATTCTTGGTGGTGTGCATTCTTGGAGGTGCTACGTATGAAAGCAGTATTGACAGTCATTCATGTCATAGTTTGCATTGCACTCATGGTTGTTGTGCTTATGCAGCACAGAAAAAGCGGCGGTTTCAGCGGCGCTTTCGGTGCAGGCACACAGGCAGATATGAGCGGCAGCGGAACCTGGCAGCGCATGAACGGTCTTAGCAAAATTACGGCATGGCTCGTTGCGGCGTTCATGGTTCTTTCACTGCTCCAGCTCGTTATTCGTTAATAAGCCAAAACACTTCCACACGTCTGTCGTTTTCCCCACGTTAACAGCAGACGCCTGTCCGGTGGCGAACCTTCGCAATCGCCATGTAAAGACAGGAAAACGGAAGTTTTGGAAATAAAACAGAAAACAGCAGCTTCATTTAGGAGGAAACAACATGTTGGGAACACGTTCTTACATGGCCAAAGGTGAAGAAATTAAACGTAAATGGTACGTTATAGACGCAACGGACAAACACCTCGGCCGTCTCGCAGTACAGGCTGCCCGTATACTCATGGGCAAAGACAAACCGACCTACACACCGCACGTTGACACAGGTGATTTCGTCGTTATTATCAACGCCGAAAAAATAGGTCTCACAGGCAAAAAAATTGATCAGGAAACCTTCAAGCACCATACAGGCTATATGGGCGGACTTCGTTCAATGACCTACAAAGAAGTCCTTGACCGCAAACCTGAGCACCTTCTCGAAAGAGTTATCAAGGGAATGCTTCCCAAGACAAAACTCGGCCGTGACATGTATCGCAAACTCAAGGTCTATGCAGGCTCAGAGCATCCGCATACAGCACAGCAGCCTGAAGAGCTTAAGTAGGACAGGGGGATAAGGTTATGGCAGCAAAGAAAACGGCAGCTCCGGCCTTTATCTGGGGCACAGGCAGAAGAAAAAACGGTATCGCCCGCGTTCGCATTCGTGAGGGCAACGGCACGTTCCTCATCAACGACCGCGAAGTTGAAAACTACTTCCCGCGTCCGATTTGGGCGGCAAAAGCCAAAGAAGCACTTGCAGTTTCAGGACTTGAAGGCAAAATCGATGTATTTGTCAACGTACACGGCGGCGGTCTTACAGGTCAGTCAGGCGCTGTTGCGCTCGGTCTTGCAAGAGCGATAATCAAGTACAACCCGGAACTCCGTGCCGAACTCAAAAAAGCCGGACTTCTCAGCCGCGACCCGAGAATGGTCGAACGCAAAAAAGTCGGTCAGCCGAAAGCAAGAGCCAACAAACAGTTCTCAAAACGTTAATTACGGCACAAAAAACAGCCTCCCGCACGGGAGGCTGTTAATTCTTTGGGCTGATTGCTGATCGACAGCGCTAATACTTCAGCCCGAATATCGGGTGGAATATACGCTCGTCATGCAAAAACTCCGCCTGTTTGTCGAACGCCTGTTTGGCTGTGTCGCCGAGGAAAATGGCGAGTGACGAGGTGAGAATGTGCGTCAAAAAAAGCGGTCCTATTATACTGCAGCCAAAGGTTGGGCTTGAGGCGGAAACGTAAAAACTTAGGTTTGCCGAGCGGCAGACCGGAGCTGCCGGAGAATCGCTTATCGTAATGACTTTTGCGCCGTTCTGACGTGCGATTTCAACTGCCTCGCTGACTTCTACCGTGTAGCTCGGCAGTTCACAGGTGATGATGACATCGCCTTTGCCTACGCTGCGCATCTGTTCCCAAAGGCTGAGCCCTCCGCGGCGGCACAATATGGCTTTGCGGCCCATAACGACGAGCCGCAGCTGAAGCATTTCAACGACGAGAGAGGAAATTCCCCACCCGACACAGTAGATGTTTTCCGCTTTTGAGATGAGGTCGCAGAAATAATCCGCGTCTTTGTCGGTAATCTGTTTCATTGTGTCTTCTATGTTCGCAAGTTCTGCGCGGTATATGCTTTCTTCTATTGCGCTGTCGGAACTCTGCGCGCGAGTCAGCAAAGCAGAGGGGTTAATCTGTTCCAGCACTGCATCCTGTATCGCTCCTTTGAGTTCCGCATAACCGTTAAAGCCGAGCGACTGTGCCACGCGTACAAGCTGTGCCTTTGAAACCTTGAGTTTGTCGGCGATTGCGCCTATCGAAAGATATGACGCCTCGCGCATGTTGCTGAGCAGATATTCCGTTACTCTGCGCGCTTTGTTCGGCATTTTGCCGGCGCGCTCTCTGAGCAGTTTCTGAAGTTCGTTGCCGTCCATTTAGCTTCAATCCCTTTCTGCGGCATTTGCCGCACGAGAGTACAGTATATAATTTCCCGTCAGATTTGTCAACCATTTTTCAGAAAAATAAAATTCTGTTCAGAAATATCCGAAATATACGCAGGGTAAATATACTGAGCCAAATCTGCCGCGTTATTGTATAATTTTTGTGACACGATTGTCTTTGCCGTGTCTTACGTTAGGTTAGTACGGGAGTGCAGCATGAAAAAAACTCTGTCGTTTGCAGCAGTACTGTTTTTGGTTTTGTCCGTTGCGCCGCTTTGTTTCGCGGCGGAGCGTATTTTGGATTACAGCCAGTATGTCAGCGTTCAGAAAAACAGCGATATTTTTGTTAAGGAAAACATAAAGATAAACGTTGAACATGACAGTATAACGCACGGTATTGTCCGCAATTTCCCGACAGTGCGCGAGGACGCGGAGGGGCGCAGACGGCAGATTGGGTTTGAAATGCAAAACGCGCTTCTTGACGGCAGCCCCGTTCCTTTCAGTACAGATTATTCATCGCGCGAATGTGCAATCCGCATAGGCAGCGCTGATATCGTAATACCGCGCGGCGTGCATACTTTCACGCTGTTTTACACAGCGAAGGGCGAAATCGGTTTTTTTGACGACCATGACGAGCTTTACTGGAACGTGACGGGAAACGGATGGAGTTTTCCGATTGACAAAGTGTCCTGCGCCGTTCAGCTGCCTGAAAAAAGTTTCGGCGAGGATTTCACCGCCGTTGAATGGTATGTCGGCAGCTACGGCGAAAAGGGCGATAAAAGAGATGCTGAGCTTACCGGTGACGGTACTGTCCGCACGACGCGCCCCTTGCGCAAGGGAGAGGGACTGACGGTTGCTTTCGGATGGCGCAAGGGAGTTGTCACACAGCCTCCGCTGCCGCGGCTTGACGATCCCAAAGCTCATACGGCGGTCGGATTTGTTGTGCTTATTGCCGTTTTCTGCTGGCTTCTGTATGCCTGGAAACGTTTCGGAAAAGATCCGGTGAAAACCGTTATACCGCTGTTTCACGCACCTGAGGGAATTTCGCCCGCAGCCCTGAAATATGCGGAAAATCTTGCGTTTGACGATAAAACGCTGCTTTCGGCAAACATCGTCGATCTTGCCGTGAAGGGTGCGCTGACGATTGAGCAGACAGGCGGAGAGCGAAAATTCCTGTTAAAAACTCCTGTCAGCTATGTACTGCACAAAACAGGTAAAATGCCGGAAAATCTTACGTCAGACGAAGCCGTGCTGCTTGGAAAGCTTTTTGAAACAGACGACGTGCTTGATTTGTCGAAGGAACAGTACGATACGCTCTATGCCGCCGAGGTGAACGTAAAGGCGGCGTGCAGGACAAAGCTCGGCAAACTTTACGACTACAACTCAGCGCCGTTTTCCGTTGCTGCGCTGATTTACGCGGCCGGTGTCGCGCTGCTGTATTTCAGAAGCGATGAAATCTTTCCGCTTGATATGTTTGCGTGCGGCGCCGGCGGTGTTGTTATGTATATTTCCGCAATGCAGAAGGAACGCAGGCTTGGCAAATTCGGCGCAGGAATGTTTGTGCGGCGTGTTGTCATACAGCTGATTTTTGCGTTTATCGGCGCGTCTCTGCTGACCTCGCTCGGCAATAATCCGCTGCCGTATCTTATGTTCTGCGCGTCAATGACTGTGGTGTCCGTGTTCCGTCCGCTGGTGGCGGCAAGAACGGAGCACGGCGCAGAACTTTACGCTCAGGCGGAAGGACTCAGAATGTATATGACCGCCGCGGAAAAGGAGCGGCTCGAAATGCTTAATCCGCCGGAAGAAACGCCGCAGCTTTTTGAAGAGCTGCTGCCGTACGCGCTTGCGCTCGGAATTGCGAAAACATGGGCAGATCGTTTCAGCGGGGTGCTGGAAGGCGCGCAGTACAGACCGCAGTGGTGTACCGGCGGTACGGTGTGGATTCCGATGGATTTCACGGGAACGTTCGGCAATCGTGTCCGTTCAGCTGCTGCGCCTGCTGCCGAAAACAGCTCAGGCGGCAGAGTGTTCGGCGGAAACTGGGGCTCAGGACTCGGAGGGGGCGGCTTCTCCGGCGGAGGAGGCGGAGGAGGCGGAGGAAGCGGCTGGTAAAGACAATTACCAATTACGAATTACCAATGACAAATTGAGGATGCTTTGCTTCGCAAGCCTTTAATTTGAAAAGAAGAAAAAAGATATGAACTTGCAGTTTAAATAAAGTTTTTTGCTGTACGGTTTTATTTCAAAAGTCTGAACGTGTTCAGACACCACAGTTGGTAATTTGTACTTGGTAATTGGTAATTTTTACAAGCAACAGAAAGGAAGGAAAAAGCGAATGAAAAAGTTTATTTTTTTAACGGCGGTATTATCTGTGATTTTTTCCGCGTCATGCGGCTTCGCGAAAGATGAGAAGATATTTCAGTCGTATATTCTTACGGCTGACGGCGGCAGAATAAATACAACGGCATTCAGCGAATCAGGCGACCTTTGGATTGAGGCTGACGCTCTGCGCAAGACAGGAACAGCGCTTGAAGAGGTACTTGACGGGAAATGTTTGGTAATTCAGGTGAAAAATCCTGACGAATTTTTTGGAATTCCTGCTCTGAAACAGCTTACCGGCGGGGTTCTCAAGCTCTCTTTCCGTGCTGCTGACGTTCAGAAGGTGAAATACATTAACGTTTCCGGACTTGAGAAACTGACCGGCTGTTTTGTCGAAAAAGCAAACGGTCTGCCTTATGTGCGCGTGCTTCCGAAAGAAGTCGCGGCATTTCCGGCAAAAGACAATACGGAACTCAAAAAGCCTGTAATTTTGGCGTGGGAATATGGAACGACGTACAGCCCCATGCTTGAAAAAGAGCCTGTGATCAGCGGACTTAACGTTATTTCTCCCTGTTGGTTCTACCTTGTCGAAAGCGGCGGACTTATCTCAAACAGAGCTTCAGCATCGTATGCCGCGGAAGCGCACAGACGAGGAATGAAGATTTGGGCGATGGTCTCTAACAGCTTTAACAGACAGATGACAAAAGAATTTTTCAAAAACGCTCAGGCAAAAAAACGGTTTATCGCGCAGCTGCTTGCGTTTTCTAAACTCTACGGGCTGGACGGCATAAACTTTGACTTTGAGAGAGTTGACGTTGCAGACAGAGACGCGTACACACAGCTGGTTGGCGAGGCAGCGCCGTACCTGAAAGAAGCCGGTCTTGTAGTCTCTGTTGACGTACACAAACCGGCAAATACCGATATGTCAAAAAGCCACGACAGAAAGGCGCTCGGTTCCATCGTTGATTATGTTATGCTGATGGCGTATGACCAGCACTGGAGCAGCTGCTGGGTTGCCGGTTCTGTCGCCGACATGAAATGGACAAGAGACGCTGTTGTTAAGACGCTTCAGGAAGTGCCGGCAGAAAAACTGCTGCTCGGTATTCCGTTTTATATGCGCCGCTGGATATGCACGAGGCTTGCAGGCGGCAAAGAAAAGGTCAAGGGATATACTCTGACCATGGAGCAGTCCGATGAACTCATACGAAAACATAAACTTACTCCGATATGGCTTGCGGACAAAAAACAAGATTATTACGAATTCAAAGAAAACGGACAGACAATCAAGGTTTGGGTTGAAAACAGAAAATCGCTTGCCGCAAGAGCAGACCTGATTAAAGAATACAACCTTGCAGGGGCTGCCTGCTGGCGCAAGGGACAAGAGCAGCCGTATGCGTGGAAAACACTTCATGAATCGCTTCACGGCAGTCAGACTGCAGGGCAAACTGAATAAATAAGCAGCGGAGACCTTCCAACAGTCTCCTTTTGGAGTATAATAACAGCGTAAATGAACGGAGGTATAGGTATGACCGAAGATGAAGCAATACAGCTTGAAGAACTTTATGACAGACTTGACAAGGCAGATACAGAAGACGAGCTGAGAGAAACAGCAGAGAAAATCCTCGAACTTGACCGTAAAAATGCCTGCGGCAGACTTGCCCTTTGGAAAGCGATGGAGATAGATGAGGCGATGGACAACCTCGAACTGCTTGAAGAAGCGCTTGAAGATCAGCGCGCGCGCGTTCAGGCAATGGACACTCCGCCGTCCGTGTCTTCCGACAGAGACGCGCAGGTGTACGGTTCAATGCTGCTCAACCTTGCGCAGAGTTATCTCTCCCTTGCCTGGTCAGACGACGAAAGTCCTGACCTTGACAGGGAAGAGCAGGCGCTGGCGCTTGGCAGGGAACTGCTTCAGCTTGACAAAAGAGAAGAATTTTTCCCTGCGCGCGATCTGATTTACCGCTGTATGCTGGATTTGCAGATGTACAACGATATTTTCCGCATGCTTGAAGATGAAGACGAGCCGTCAGTCATAGGCGAGCATGCGCGTGTTATAGCCATGATTGAAACAGGCGCAGACGACGGTGAAATTCGCGATGCAATGCTTTATGCCATTTCTCTGGCGCCTGATGTTCCGACACTTCTGCTTGGAATATGGGAAATGCCCGAGGGGGAAGACGTTGACGAAGACGAGGAACTGACAGCCATGTACGCAAATTATCTTGCCGTTCCGTGGTGTGCCAATGACCGCAGAATTACGACAATTTCAGTTCCTGCGTTCCTTTTCTGCTATCTCACCGAACGGCTTGAAGACGCCAAGGAAATCAGCGCGCTTGAGGAATGTTACGAGTCGTTTGGTATCTTTGAGGACGTGCGCGAAGCAAAACAGAGGATAGAGGCTTTGCCGGCGGACGAAACACAGCTTGAGGAAATCGATTCCTACGTGCTTGGCGAAGTCGGTCAGCTTATGGAGAAAATGGCAGAAAAGCAGTAAAATACTGTTTGCAACGAGGTGTGAGATGATGAAAAAACTTATAATTCTGCTCGCGTTCACGCTTGTTTTTGCTCCTGCGGCGTTTGCCGCGGAAATAACGGAGACGGCGCAGACAGCTGCATATACCCCGACACTGCTGCTTGACGAGCCCAACAAAGTGGAAGAACTGCCGCAGCCGTACGAGGAAATCTGCCGGCAGCTTTCAAACGGCAAGGAGGAACTGCTGAAAACACTCCGCGCAGAGACTGCGATGCACATTCAGGGCACGGAATACGAAATACTTGAAAGCATAGGCAGAGCGGCAGCAGTGCATTATGCCGGAGACCTCAGCCTTGGGATTAAGAAATTCTGCACCGGCTGCCTTGACAGCTTTGAAACAGTTGAAGGACAGGTAAGAGCGCTTGCCGCCTTTGTGAAGGGCTACAAAGGATATGGCGCGGCTGTTATCACAGGCTGTGAAGGTGAGCCTGTGACAGGCGCGCAGCTTTGCGCCGGCAAATCTGCCTGGTTTATCCCGTTTGCCGAAGGTTCGACGTTTAAGGTCACGCTGCTCGGCAAAGAGGGAGAAACGGCAAAAATCTGGAAAATACTCAGGGATAAGCCTGTGTACAAGGAATGGAAAGGCGGTTTCTGGGAAAGAGAAATCACCGTCAGCGGAAAGTAAGGCACAGCAAGAACAGCAGACAGCAGAGGGCGGATAACTGAAATCAAAGCGTCTGAACCTGTTTTTTATGCTAAATCAGTATATTTACCTATACCGTAATTTGATTTTTGAACTATACTTTATCCCGATGAGTTAAGACATTCACGGAAAGGGCGTGCAGAAGATGAAAAAACTCACACTGGCAGTTATTCTTGTACTTGCTTTCGCAACATTTGCCTTTGCGGCAGACAGTTGGGATGCGACGCTGAAATCAGTCAGCAACGCAATTAAAATCAGAGAAGACGGAGCAAAGGTTTTGAGCGAATATGCAAATCTCAAAGCAGATTCAAAGGCGGAATACCGGCTTTGGCAGCAGCTTTGGACAGAAAAAGGCGCAAAACGCGCGACAATCGCAATGACCTTGGTAAACACAATGTTTCCGGACGGAAACCCCGGACGCTGGGAAGAAGTCGGCGACCTTACAGGTACAGACTTCCTCAGGCCGCGCCAGTTTATGGCAATAGACGCGCTGTTTGCCGCTGTTCAGGAACTTTCGGCAAACGAACGCACGGTATGGGGCGCAGCCCTTTTGCTTGAACAGTTCGGCAGTTCCGCATACGGCAAAGTGATGTTTGTTGAAGAAACGCCGGCAGAAGTTCAGGCAATCATAGAAAACGTCAAGGCAAAAACAGGACTTTCAGGCGACTGGACAGTTAAAAAACTTCGCGGCAAACTGCCGTTCTGCCCGAGATACGAGGGCAAGATGACACATAACAACGCAGAAAACCTGCGCCTCATCTATCTTGACAACTTCGGCAGGCTGACGAGCTTCGGCGAGTATGGCTGGGACAGAGACAGAGGTCTGCTGTATGAAATCATCGAAGACAACGGCGGACGCGGCGGAAAACACGATTAAACACGTCAGGCGGTGCGGCAGGAGAAATCCTGCCGTTTTTTTTCTGCCACAAAAGTTTTGTCAATATCGCGCAAATTTAATATAATATGTCTTGAGACGTAACGACACGCCGCGTATTATTCTGCCGTAAGGGAGCAAGTCCGATGAGAGTGTGCAGAATTTCAATAAGCAGCAAAGCAGAGCTTTTCAGCGAACTGAACAAGGTAGGGGCATCACCCTCAAGCCTTCCGTTTTTTGAAAACAAGCGGGAGACAATCTGTCTGCTTGTCAATCTTATGTCCTCCGCAGCAGCGAATATTCTGAAACAGGAAATGCTTTCCGTCGGAGGAGACGCAGCTGTGCATGCCCACGCGGTTGACTGCCGCGAACCGTTAAGCCGCGCTATTTTGTTCGGCAGCCGCAGACAGCTTGCGGAAGTAACGGCAAAACTGAAAAAGATGCCCTGGTGGGGCTTCCCTGCGCTTGCAGACGAAATTTCGTCGGTTATTTGTGAACGCAGCGCAAAAACACAGCTGATGGGAATAATCAATCTCACCGATGATTCATTTTTCGCGGCAAGCAGAACAGACGAAAAAGACGTCGTAAGCCGCGCGAAACAGCTTGCCGCTGAAGGCGCCGACATCATTGACATAGGCGCAGAATCCACGCGCCCGAACGCGGAAAGAGTCGCGGAAGATATTGAACTTGCGAAAATCACGCAGGCTGTCAGAGCAGTCCGCGCGGAACTTCCGAATATCGTAATTTCAACAGACACAACGAGAGTTTCCGTTGCGGCAGCGGCACTTGAAAACGGCGCAGACATAATAAACGACGTTTCAGGGCTGGCAGATGAACGCATGGCAGAAATATGCGCCGAATTTGACGCGCGGTATGTGCTTATGCACAGCCGCGGAAATTCAAAAACAATGGACAGCCTTTGCGATTACGAACATCTGCTGTTTGATATCGCCGACTTTTTTGAACAGCGGCTTGAAACAGCCGAGAAACACGGACTGAAACGCGAAAAGATTATTCTTGACCCGGGCTTCGGCTTTGCCAAAAACAGAGAGCAAAATCTTTATCTGCTGAAAAACATTTCAGCGTTCAGAGGTTTTGGTCTGCCGCTTCTTGCGGCAGTTTCGAGAAAACGGTTCCTTGGTGAAAATAATGCTCCGGAAGAAAGAATTGAAGCTGCGCTTGCGGCTACGGCTTTCTGTGTAAGCCACGCTGTTGAATATGTCAGAGTCCATGACGTTGCGGCTAACAAACGTGCCGCCGATTTTGCGGAGGCGCTGAAAAATGCCTGAGGCACTGCTTTCGCTGGGGTCAAACGAAGGCGACAGAATGGAAATGCTGTCGCAGGCGGTTGAGATGCTGGCGGACTGCTGCGAAATCGCGGCAGAAAGTCCTGTTTATGAAACAGAGCCGTGGGGAATTACAGACCAGCCGCGATTTTTTAATATGTGTCTTACAGTCAGAACAGAACTGAAAGCTGACGAACTGCTTGAAAAACTGAACAAAATCGAAGCAATGCTCGGACGGCTGCGCAAACAGCGCTGGGGGCAGCGTACAATAGATATCGACATAATATTTTACGGAAACGCGGTCATAAACAGCGAACGGCTGACAATTCCGCACAAATACATGCAGGAAAGGGCTTTTGTGCTGGTGCCGCTTAATGACATCGCGCACGACTTTGTCCATCCCGTGCTGAACAAAACTGTCAGAGAACTGCTGAACGAACTGCCAAAGGAGAAAATGACATGTCAGGGTTACCTCCCGAAACAGATGAAATAACAGAAGAAAAACGCGTGAAAGTACCGCGTAACGTCAAGGTTTTAGCGTCAAAAATATCACATGATGCGCGCCGTGCCGCAAAAGGTTTTGCAAATGCCGGACACAGCGGTCGTTTGCGGCTGCTTATCGTGCCGCTGCTGCTGCTTGCGGCGCTTGCGGCAGTAATTATGCTACCGGGCGCAGGAAACAACACCGGCGCGGTGAAAACCAACATTGTGAGAGTCAACAATCCCGCCGTGTCGCTTGCCTACGACCTGGATGAGAACGGACGCGTTGTTTCGGCATGGCTGCGCACACCGAAAACGTCACGCAGAATAGGACAGCTGGACGGTTTGTCATACGTTGCCGACAGCAAGTTTTTCTCTGATACAGACGGAGACGACACCCCCGATCTGCTTTGGAAAATATCGTTCAACAATCTTGATGACAACAAAGCCGGAGTTCATCTTTGGGTAGGCGTGCTCAGCAGACTTGCGAAAATTTACGTCTGCTCGTCCCCCTACGAGTACACCCGCTGGGATGCGGTGCCGACAAAAATTCGCACACCGAAAAACTGCGCGCTGTACATTTCACCGTCGATACCCGACACGCAGTACAGAGGCAAAGACTGCTATTCATTCATTTACACACTCAAACTTACACAGGAAGGTATTGTTTTTATACCGATACCGTCAGTGTACAAGCAGCTTTTTCCGCTGCTTCGCGCCGCCGCGGATACCGAAAAAGATGCAGAACTTCACAAAGAGTACGTAAAAATGCTGATGGAATTCAAAAAACTTTCCGAAGGCAAAGTGCCCGGCGCGTCAACCTTTACAAATCTGACAATAGACAGCATAGACCTGCTGCCGATGAAATAAGACAGCAGATTTATTGTTTATATTTATTCCCCGGACGGAGAGAAAAATGAGAGAAGAAAATTTTGAGCCTGTAGAAGCTGTAAGAAAATATCTTGAAAACGTAAACTGCAACGCTGAAATCAAACTCACCGAAGCAACGATTTTTACCGTCTCAGACGCGAGTTTGGCAGTCGGCGCGCCGGAAGAAGAAATACTTAAAAGCATTCTGCTGCGCGTCAATCACGGTGCGTCGCGCGCGCTTGCGCTGATGTCCGGCGTAAACCGCGTTGACACCAAGAAAATCAAACATATTCTCGGAGTGCAGCACGTTTCATTCGCGCAGCCGGAAGAATGTATAGAATGGTCAGGCTTTCGCCCGGGAGGAGTGCCGCCTGTCGGCTATCCGGAGCAGCCTGTCACCCTGCTTGACGAAGATTTGTTCAAATACGGTACAGTCTGGGCTGCGGCAGGCACTGACCACGCGTTTTTCCCGGTTTCGCCTGACGAACTGCTCAGAATAACAAACGGCAGAAAAGAAGATATTAAAAAATAGGCGGCTGAACGCCGCGGGATAAGTTTGCATACGCAAACGGGGTAAGCAGCTGAACGCCGCGGGAAGGTCAAAATCTTTTCCCGCGAGCAGCGCGAACATTCCCGCGACTAACGGGAGCATACCCCGTGACCGCAGGGAACATACCCGTGAAACGCAGAGAACATTCCCGCGGCCGAAGGGAGCAAAAAATGAAAACGCGATTCGAACAGATAGTTGACGTGAATATGATAGGAAAAGCGGCAAATCAGCTTTCATCTGCCGAACTGTTTTCGCTTGCCGCCTCGGAGAAGTTTGAACCTGCGGAAAACGATGCCGAAAAACTGCTTTTGCTTGCCGTTGACATACAGCTTGACTTCATGGACGACGGCGCGCTTGGCGTAAAAGGCGCAAAAAAAGACATAGAGCGGCTGACCCGTTTCATATATGACAACATGGAAAAAATCACCGCTGTTGCCGCCACCTGCGACTGCCATTCGCCGATGCAGATTTTCCACGCCTGCTGGTGGCAGGACGAAAACGGCAATGAGCCTGTGCCGTTTACGATAATCACCAAAAGCGATCTTGACGCAGGGCGCTGGATACCGCGCGCTATGCCGGAAAAATCGGCAGAATATCTTGCCGCGCTTGAAAGACAAGGCAAGAAACAACTCTGTATCTGGCCGTATCACTGCTTTGAAGCAAGCGTAGGCGGCGCTTTGGAAAACCAGTTCTCAAACATGGCAAATTTCCTGTCTGCCGCGCGCAGAGCAGAATTTCGCAAATTCGGCAAAGGAAGAATCCCATACTCCGAATTTTACGGCGCGCTGCGCCCCGAATATCATGAAGTCGGAACAGATAACACCGAACTGCTTGAATTTGTCTGCCGCTTTGACAAAATAGTCATAGCAGGAGAAGCAATGGACTACTGCGTGTATGAAACAGTGCTGCAGCTGTGCAGCGAACTCGAAAGAATAGGCAAAGCACCGGCGATTTATGTGCTGAGCGGCTGCACAAGCAGCATAGGACCGCGGGAAGAAGCGGAAAAACAATATGCGGAACTTGTGAAAAAGTACGGAATAACGGTGCTGTAAACATAATTACCAATTACCGATGACGAATTGTGGTGTCTGAGCAAGCTCAGACATTTGAAATAAAACAAAAAATCTTTCCCATGCTTCTGATTTCAAACGTTGCAGATTGCTGTAACACCTTAATTGGTAATTCGTAATTGGTCATTGGTAAAATTTTTTCCGCCCCTGCGGGGCAAAGTCGCTGGATTCTGCGCCTTCACTGCGTTTCGCGCAGAAAGACAAGATTTTTAACAGTTTTACGGTTCTAACTTCAAACGTCTGCTTCAGCTGACACCACAATTGGTATTTGGTAATTGGTACTTTGTAATTTGTTTTATTTAAGGAGTGACTGCATTGCACGTAACAATTGAAAAAGCGACTGAAACAATGCTTCCCGAAATGTACCCGGTATTTGACGACTCGGCGCTTTACGACCACTATTTCAAGCCCCATCCGGAGTCATTGTCCTTCATGCTTGACGGCGCGACAAAAAACGGCGATACGCTGATAGCGCGCGCCGCTTCCGGTGAAATAGTCGGCGTAATGGTTGTGCTTATGCAGGGCTTTGCGGAACTTCCGTACCTTGCGCTGCTCGGAGTCAAAAAGAAATACCGCGGCATGGGAATAGGCAAAAAATTCCTTGCCGTGTTCATAGGCCTCGCAGAACAGTCCGGCGCGCCGAACATGTTTATCATGACAAGCACCTTCAACGTCCGCGCAAAGCAGCTGTACGAGTCAGTAGGCTTCAAAAAAATGGGAATCATTCCGAACTACCTCATAAAAGGCATCGACGAAATAATGTTCGTCCGCCCAAACAAGAAAACTGAAACAAGGTGAACACAATGGATTCATTCTGGTGGTACATTACCCTCAGCGCAGAGCCGGAACTTGATGACGTACTCTTCTCGCTTGCCGACAACACCGAAAGCATAGGCACCGAATTTGACGAACTTGCCTCCGGCAAAGTGACGTTTCGTGCTTATTACCGCAGCAACGAGCCGCTTGAATATTGGAAAAACAGACTGCTTGAAGCAATGAAAGAGTTTCCGGTCATAAAAATTGAAGATTTCGGCAAACTCGAAAACCAGCCGTGGAACGTACAGGCGGAAGAAGCCTTTCCGCCCCTCAACGTCGGCGAAAACATCGTTGTTCTCGCGCCGTGGCACAAAGGAACAGAAGAAGCAGGCAGAATGCCGCTTTACATAAACCCAGGCTGCGCCTTCGGCACAGGCTACCATGAAAGCACGCAGATAGTGCTGCAGCTTATGGAACAATATATGAAACCGGGAATGACCACCGCGGACATAGGCACAGGCAGCGGAATACTCACGATATACGCGGTAAAAAAAGGCGCGGCAAAAGCCTACGCGCGCGACATAGACCCTGCTGTCATCGGCGAAGTGCGCAAAAATTTCGAGCTTAACACACTTGACATGAACAAGATTGACCTTGCGACAGGAGACCTGCTCAAAGACTTTAACCACAAAGCAGACCTGCTCTTGGCAAACATACTCATAGAGCCGCTGTCAACAATGATATGCGACGTTCCAGCGGTAATAGGCAGAGAAGGCACAGCGCTGTTCTCCGGCATGGTTGAAAACGAAAGAGAGCGGTTCCTAAAAGTTCTTGACGAAAACGGGCTTATCCCCGTCGCGGAAAAAAGAGAAGGAGACTGGTGGGGTGTCGCAGCCAAGATTAAGGCTTGAAGACTGCCGCGTTGAAAACGGAGTTTGGAAAATAGACCCGCAGCAGGCAAAGCACCTTGTAAAAGTGCGCCGCTGCTTCAACGGCTCAGTTGTTGAAGGACTTCTTGCCGGCGAAAAACTTGAGCTGCGGCTTGAAAACTGCGACACAGAGCAAGTCTGCGCCGTAGAACTTTCACGCGCGAAAGAAAAAAAAGCCCCGCGTGAAATCAGACTGCTCCTTGCGCTGCTCAAAAACGACCAGTTTGACGACGCGCTCCGTTTCTGCGCAGAGACAGGAGTAAGCGAAATATATCTGCTTGCCTGTGAACGCTCCGTACCGAAAATTTCCGACAAAATCAGCGAGAAAATGACACGCTGGAACAAAATCCTTGCCGAAGCCACAAAACAGACAGGCGCGGCGGCAGCTCCGCTGCTGCACGCTCCCTCTGCCTTTGAAGACTTTGAATTTCAGGCGCTTGACGGCGAAAAATACGCAGCGCTGCTTTCAGACAAAGCACAACCGCTGTCGGACATAAAATTCGGCGGCAAAACCACACTTGCGATAGGCCCCGAAGGCGACTGGACACCGCAGGAAACAGCGCGGCTGCTTGCCGAAGGCTTTGTCCCCGTAAGTCTTGGAGCGCGCATACTTCGCGCAAGCACGGCGGTAGCCGTTGGCTGCGGCTGGTTAAGTAACGCGGGAGTTATGGGAGTATAGGACACGGGAGTCGGGAGTCGCAATTCGGGAGTCGGGAAAATCGGCTGACAGCAGACAGCAGACAGCTAACAGCCAACAGCGCGAGCGTAGCGAGCAATAACGTCCGCTTCAGCGGACACCACAATTGGTAATTGGTACTTGGTCATTGGTAATTTGTTTTTCTGTCCTGCTGAAAACGGGAGAAAAAAATACGAAAAAATACGGGTCAAAAAATCTTTTCCCGTTACTTATACCCCCGTTATTCATACACCCGCGAAGTTATACCCC
>JAZRZG010000150.1:0-1790 GCA_045601305.1 Synergistaceae bacterium | reverse complement strand
ACGGCCGTTGGTAATGCCGGAGTCGTATTGGCAGCTGCCAGCAGCTCCCGCTCCCAGCGATAGTATGTTGTGGTCGTGATCCCTCTTTCTCTGCACCACTGCCGGACGCTTATCCCACTGCTTCTGCAATCCTTGACCGCTACAGACCATTCCTGCGGCCTCGCCTTGTGTTTCAGTTCTGTCGATGTCATCCTGTACACCCCCTGACGCAATAGTGGTGTGGAACGTTTCGATACGTTCCACACCACCATTATCTCATGCTCGTCTATCCGCCGTTACAGTTGACGGTTACATGATAACTGCGTTTGTTAAAGAAAAGGAGGGTATAAAAGTGAGCGTGGCTAAGAGGTGTATTACCGCATTTTTGGCGGTGGCTATCGTTTTGGGGCTTACATCTTGCGGGGATACAAGTATTTCTGATGGTGTATACTGCAAAAGCAAAAAACAGGAGTTTCCTTATATATCGGTCGAAAGTGGGCTGTTCGAAATTTACAAGGATACTGATACCGTTTATAGTTTTTCCGGTAGTCCGGATTCGAACGGTGAATATGTTGCAAACATTAACGAGTTTGTTTGCATTGCAATTACGCGAAAAAGCAAAGACTCCATAAAAGTTGATGTGCGAAAACGCGTCAGCAGCGTTGCTGCATCAATTGATATAGTGGTTTATAAAAGCTTAAAGGGAACATACAACAGGAAATGAGATTGGTGTGTAGAAAATGATAATAATAATTTGGGCTGCGCTGACCATAGCCCTGTTTGTAGCATACCACAAAATCTTTTTTATAATGTACCGCGGGAATATTTTTGCTGAAATAATAAAGGAACTGGTAATTTGTGCTGCAATATCCATAGCTATCATACAGTTATGCAGCCAAATTATTTAATTGTCCCACCAAAAGATAAGGTCACCAGCCAACCCTTTCATGGGTAAGCTGATGACCTTTTTCCGGGTGCATTAACAACTAATCCTTTTTCGATTTCCTTACTGGATTTCAAGGCGGCGGGCGTTGGAGACCGTCATGTCCTTCTTGGGCATCGTCAGCTTCAGCACGCCGTCGGTGTACTCCGCTTTCATGTCGTCGGCGCGGACGGCGCCGATGTCAAACGAGCGCTGATAGCTGCCATAGCTGCGCTCGCAGCGCATATAGTTCTTGTCCTTCTCCTCGCACTCGCTGTGGCGCTCGGCACGGATGGTCATGGTGTCGCCGTCAAGGTCGATGTGGATGTCCTCCTTCTTAAAGCCCGGCAGGTCGGCTTCAAGCAGGAAGCTGTCGCCCTTGTCCTGAATGTCGGTGCGAAATTCGCTCAGCGCACCGCCGGAGAAAAAGCCGCGGTCGCCGAAAAACGCGCGTTCCAGATTTTCCATCTCGCGGAAGGGATCGTAGGCGGTCATGCCGCGATTGCTGCGAAAGGGCCTGAGTTCAAACATAATACATACCTCCAAAATTTATTGTTTCCTTTTGATGGTATCAGTTTACCCAGAACCTGTGAACAAAAATACATCTTTCCGTGAACGAATCGTGAATTTTAGCACTCTCATCGTCAGAGTGCTAAGACGGGTTACAAAATGGGAACAATTTCGACTTTCGTATGGACAAATGAAGCGGTTTCTGCTAAGCTTATGTAAACTAACGACACTGGAGGCGTACCCCGATGAAACGACTGACTTCGCTGCTGCTTGCGGCGATACTGCTATTGAGCCTTTTAACCGCCTGCGGCGCAGAAAACACACCCGCGCAGGATACCGAACCCCCTGCGGAGAATACAGAGGAAATCGACAGCGCGCC